>CAMWIH010000028.1 GCA_947174305.1 uncultured Porphyromonadaceae bacterium
GGTCTGGACCCTTCCCACTGAAAGGATCTGTCTGTCGCGCGAATATTTTAAAGTGTAAAGCCTTGTGGCATTTATACCGAGAATCCAGTCGCCGATGGCTCTGCAAAGGCCTGCCGTATAAAGAGGTTCAAGATCCTTATGCTCACGGAGATGCTGAAAACCTTCCTTTATAGATTCATCAGTTAGGGATGAAATCCAAAGTCGCTTCACCGGCTTGTTGCATTCTGCCTTCTGCATCACCCACCGTTGAATCACTTCTCCCTCCTGACCCGCGTCACCACAATTTATAACCTCGTCAGCTTGTGCTATAAGAGTGCGGATTGTGTCAAATTGTTTCTTTATGCTGTCTTGGTCAATAAGCTTAATTCCGAATTTAGGTGGAATCATCGGCAACGATGAGAGCGACCATCTTTTCCAAAGGTCTGTGTAGTCGGCAGGTTCCTTAAGGGTGCAAAGATGACCGAAAGTCCAGGTGACGCAATAACCGTTACCTTCATAATATCCCCCACAGGATCTGTTGGCACCGACAATGCGCGCAATGTCACGCCCCACGCTCGGTTTCTCTGTAATGCAAAGTATCATTGGCAATTGATGAGGAGACTCCTATTCTTCCCAAGTTTATTTCTTGTTTTATCCAAGAGTCTTGGCTTCATTCCATAGTTGATCCATTTCTCCAAGGGTCATATCCTTCAGCTGTTTCCCTTGTTCCTTTGCTTTAGCTTCTATGTAATTGAATCGTGAAATGAATTTTCTATTGGTTCGTTCCAAGGCATTCTCCGGGTTCACCCCATAAAGTCTTGCCGCGTTGATCACAGCAAACAGAAGGTCGCCAAATTCTGCATCAACCTTATCCGGAGTTCCATTCTTGATTTCCTGTTCCACTTCATTTATCTCCTCTTTCACCTTTTCCCAAACTTGCTCGGGTTCTTCCCAGTCGAAGCCAACGTTCCTGGCTTTCTCCTGAATGCGGTTGGCTTTAATTAACGCAGGCAAAGCGGAAGGTACACCTGAGAGAACTGTCTTGTTCCCACCCTTCTCCTTAAGCTTTATCTGTTCCCAGTTCTGTATAACATCGTCGGCATTGTCTGCTTTTACGTTCCCATAGATATGAGGATGACGGAAAATAAGTTTATCCTTAAGTTTGGTGCAGACATCGGCGATATCAAATTCCCCTTTCTCTTCTGCTATCTTGGAGTAGAAAGCCACGTGCAAAAGCACATCGCCTAATTCTTTGCAAATATTTGAAGAGTCATCTGCCATTAATGCATCGACAAGCTCATAAACTTCTTCAACTGTATTGGGACGTAAAGATTCGTTGGTCTGTTTCGCATCCCACGGACATTTCACTCTCAGGGTGTCAAGCACATCGAGAAACTCACCGAAGGCCTGTATCTTCTCTTCTTTTGTATGCATTTCTTGTTTCAACACCTAATTTTAATAACTCAATATTTTAATTGAGCTGTGCAAAGATAATAATTTTTTAACATTTTGTCTATATTTCTCAATAAATTTGTATCTTTGTGGTTTGAAAAGGAATTTAAAATATTTGCCATTCCTCCATATCTCTGCACTATGCTGATAATATGAATGGTTAAAATGTTTTAAATTAGTATGATAGGGTAATTTTATAACTCTAATTGGAAGCAAATGAGAAAGATTCTCGACCCGGAAAAAGTGACTCATCTGAAAAGGCTTTTAAAGGAGAGCACCAGAATAGTGCTTACCTGTCATGTGCATCCTGACGGTGATGCCATAGGGAGCACATTAGGCTGGTGGCACCTTCTACGTAAGCTCGGAAAGGAGGCGTCTGTGGTGGTGCCCGACCAGCTCCCCAAAACATTAAGGTTCCTTCCGGGGGCAGGAGAAATTGCCGTATATACACGTCATGACCCTTATTGCACTCGGCTCGTTGACGAAGCTGATC
The DNA here is from genome assembly GCA_947174305.1 of uncultured Porphyromonadaceae bacterium. Lineage (GTDB taxonomy): Bacteria > Bacteroidota > Bacteroidia > Bacteroidales > Muribaculaceae > Lepagella. Next base: position 1,925 of record CAMWIH010000028.1, read on the forward strand.
TTATCATTTGTTGTGACTTTAACACGGCTTCACGTCAGGACCATCTTGCTCCGCTGATTCAGGGTTCAACCGCAGCCAAAGTCCTGATTGATCACCATGAGAATCCGGATATGGCTTGCGATGTAGTGTTTTCTTTTCCTAAGATGTCTTCCACGTGTGAACTCGTGTTCCGCATAATAGCCGCTTTGGGATATTATGAAGACGTAGATAGGAATTGCGCTACCTCCATTTTGTGTGGACTCATCACGGATACTCAGAATTTCACAGTCAATTGTCCGGATCCGGAAATATATGAAGTCTTGATGAAGCTTCTTGAAAAGGGGGCCGACAAGACAAGGATTATAGATGAGTGCGTGAAGGCCTGCAGCTATGATGGGTTGCGTCTCAAATCATTTGCTCTTTCTGAGAGGATGACTGTATATCCGTCACATAGGGCTATTATCACATACCTTTCCAAGGATGATCTCTCACGTTTCCATTATGAAAAAGGGGATACGGAGGGACTTGTCAATATGCCTCTTAATATCCGGGGAATTGTATATAGTATCTTTATACGTGAAGATGCCGATCAGATAAAGATTTCGGCAAGGAGTCGTTATGATTTCCCTGTCTCAAAAATTTGTGAGGATCTTTTTGGCGGAGGCGGTCACATTCAGGCTGCCGGGGGGGAATTTAAAGGATCCCTGGAAGAATGCCTTTCGATTTTGAAAGATTCACTTGGAAATTATGATTCTTACCTGCCCTCACGATTAGAAAGGATTGATTGGAGAAATGATTGATTTAAAGATGAAAAAAAGTATATATGCATTCATCGGGTGTGCGTTGCTTATGCTGGCCACCTCATGTGATAAGACAAAAAGTTATTCCGAACTCCTCACTGAAGAGGAGCATGCCGTTAACTGGTATATGGCGCAACAGGAGATTGTGCCATACGTTCCGTCTGACAGCGTGTTCGAAGTTGGTTCCGAAGCCCCCTTTTATAAAATGGATGAAGATGGCTTCGTATATATGCAGGTGATAGATACGGGAGATCTTGACAATCGTCCAAAGAAAGGGGACATTGTATATTATCGTTACAAATATAAGAATGTAAAGGATATGTATAATGGCTATACGCCTTCATGGATTGGAAATGCCGATAATCTGCTCGAATCATCGTCAAGCCTGATTTTCGGCACTACGGTCATCACTTCAACTGTTCAACTGGGGGAGGGATTGCAGGTGCCACTGAAATATCTTGGTTATGACTGTGAGGTTAACATTGTGATTAAATCTCCCAAAGGTCCGACGAAACTTCAGACGGAATGTATTCCTTATCTGTATAACATCAAGTATTTCAAGGCGGAATATTAAAGATTCTTTAGGGGAATATTTAAGGTCATAAGAAAGGACCGATAAGGATGGATTATTATTAGCGATGGGGAGAGCAAAAATTAAAATGGTATGGCACTAATTAAATCAATATCAGGGATACGTGGAACGATAGGGGGAAACCCCGGTGAAGGATTGAGTGGAGTTGACGTATTGAAATTTACGGCGGCTTTTGCCTCGTTCATAAGGAAGAGTTACAAGGGTTCGGGCAACTCAATCGTTGTCGGACGCGATGGACGCCTCTCTGGCGAGATGGTCTCAAAATTGGTTTGTGGCACGTTAATGTCGATGGGATTCGATGTGATTAATATAGGGATGGCTTCTACACCCACCACCGAACTTGCCGTGGTAGGAGAGAAAGCTTGTGGTGGCATAATCATTACGGCCAGTCACAATCCCGTTCAATGGAACGCCCTGAAGCTTTTGAATCAGAACGGTGAATTTCTAAACGATGCGGAAGGAAAGGAAGTGATTCGCATTGCCTCCGAGGATGAATATTCCTTTGCTGATGTTTGGAATCTTGGCAGGGAATATCACAATGATACCTGGGATGCTCGCCATATCGATATGGTTAAGTCATTAAAACTCGTGGATGTTGATGCAATTGCATCCTCTGATTTCACCGTAGCTGTTGACGGTATAAATTCAGTTGGCGGACGTGTTATTCCGGCTTTGTTAAAGGCATTGGGCGTCAAGAATATAATTGAACTCAATTGTGAAACAACCGGAAAGTTTGCCCATACACCAGAGCCGATTCCCGCAAATCTGACCCAGATTTCAACTGTTATGAAAGAGACGGGTGCTGATGTCGGATTTGTGGTTGACCCTGATGTTGATCGCCTGGCAATAGTGATGGAGAATGGTGAGATGTTCGTTGAGGAAAATACCCTCATTGCCATAGCGGATTACGTGCTGGAGCACACTCCGGGCTCAACGGTCTCGAATCTTTCAAGTTCGCGTGGTTTGAGGGATGTAACCAGAAATAAGGGATGTCAGTATTCTGCGGCCGCAGTGGGAGAGGTGAATGTTGTTGCAAAAATGAAGGAGACCGGAGCCGTGATTGGAGGCGAAGGTAATGGTGGAATAATCTATCCCGAGATTCATTACGGACGCGACGCGCTTGTTGGAGTGGCTCTTTTCCTGACTCTTATGGCTAAGAGGGGAATGAAAGTCAGCGAAATCAAGGCATCTTTGCCACGCTACGAAATAGCCAAGAACAAGATTGAACTTACTCCCGACATTGATGTGGATGCTATTCTCAATGCAGTGAAAGAGAGATATGCATCTGAGGAGATAAATGATATTGACGGAGTGAAAATTGATTTTGAAAACAGCTGGGTTCATCTTCGCAAATCGAACACCGAGCCGATTATCCGGATTTATAGCGAGGCCTCCTCAATGGAAGAAGCTGATGCCCTGGCCGACGAGATAAAGAAGGTTATCGAATCGCTGTCGTGAATTGAAAACATACTCTTATAAAATATAATAAGAAAGTTATGTTAAACCGTTTCTTTTTAAATCTGCTTTCATCGTTTGTAGGAACCTGGATTGCAATAATGTTATTCGGGGTGGTGATTGTTTTGGTGTGCATAGGTTTGGCCGCTCGTTTTGGCGGAGCCACCTCATCGGGAAGCCTTGAGCGCCACAGCATCCTGACTTTAGACCTTTCAGGAGTGATAGAAGAGCGCGAGGAGGCAGTCATTCCCGATTATTCCATGCTTCTTAAGGGTGGAATAGATCGTCCTCAAACTTTGGATGTCATCACCAAGGCCCTGCGCGAGGCGGCTGTGAACAAGAACATAGATGCCTTATACATAAAATGCGGACGCGTTTCCGCCTCTCCTGCCACATTGAATGCTATCCGTGAGGAAGTGGCTGACTTTAAAAAGAGTGGAAAGAAAATATATGCATACGGGGGTGTCATTATGAGCGGTGCATATTATGTTGCATCGGTGGCCGACAGTATTTTCATCAATCCTTATGGCAGTGTGGAGATGACAGGGCTTTCAAGCACCTCGCTCTACATGAAGAACCTGTTCGATAAGATTGGTATATCTTGGCAGGTGGTTAAGGTGGGAACCTTTAAATCCGCTGTCGAACCTTACATAATGAATGAAATGAGTGAGCCGGCTCGAGCTCAGCTTGACACTCTTTTCGGGAATATGTGGGGATATATGAGGGATAAAATCTGCGAGAATAGGAAGAAATTGTCTCCTGCCAAGATTGATTCGCTAATCAATGTTGTGAGCATAACGTTTGCCCCCGTTGAGGATGCTGTTAACTCCGGTCTTGTGGATAAAGCGGTATATGAACGCACAATGGATTCCCGGTTCGCCACATTGGTAGGAAAGAAGAAAAAAGACCTAAATTTTGTTTCTCCCTCTGATCTTGTTGCATCAAGTGCATTTGAAGGAGGTTTGGGTGGGAAGAATCAGATAGCAGTCGTTTATGCCACCGGTGAGATTGTTGATGGCGCTTCATCCGGAATCAACTATGAGAAGCTTGTGCCAACCATTACCGAACTGGCTGAGAACGATGACGTGAAGGGACTTGTGCTTAGAGTCAATTCCCCCGGCGGATCTGCTTACGGTAGCGATCAGATAGGGGAGGCCCTTGATTATTTTAAATCGAAAGGTAAACCCCTTGCCGTGTCAATGGGTGATTATGCGGCATCGGGAGGCTATTGGATCTCTTGTGGCGCAGATGTGATTTATGCCGATCCATTGACAATCACCGGCTCCATCGGTATATTTGGTCTTATTCCTAATGGAGAGGTCCTTCTCGAAAAAATAGGGGTAAATCCCCAGTTTGCTGGCACAAATCCACAGGCTGATTTCCCTACACTTTACAAACCTATGGATGAACGTCAGCTTGCCGTGGTTCAGAAGAATGTCGAGAGAGGATATGACCGGTTCATTAACCGTGTTGCAAAAGGCCGAAAAATGCCGGTTCAGAAAGTGCGTGAAATTGCTGAGGGCCGTGTATGGGATGCCATAACGGCAAAAAAAATCGGTCTTGTGGATAATTTGGGAAATCTTGAGGATGCAATTGAATGGACTGCCAAGAAAGCCTCGGTGGAGGGAAAGTATAACCTTACTGTTTATCCTGTAATAAAGCCTTCTTTCTGGGATATGATTGCCGACGGCAGCACTTTCGAGAAGGTTGCATCGGAGTTTTCAACTGCCGGTTTCTCTGAATTTGCGGTGGAATATGTAAGGAGTTATTTAAATCGGGAACGTATCCAGGCAAGGATGCTTGATTTCAAAGCCGGATTCTAATGAAGGGACGATAAAGGAAAGTGTTAATGAGAGAGGATACAGCACGTAAGTTGATGACTTATCTCTTAAAGCCGCTATCTTGGCTTTACGGAGGGATAACCGGTCTGCGGAACTGGATGTTTGATCACGACATTCTACCTCAGGAGGAGTTTGATGTTCCTGTGGTGAGTGTCGGAAATATCACAGTCGGCGGCACCGGGAAGACTCCGCACGTGGAGTATATCCTCAGCATGCTTTCGATGGATTATAATGTAGCTGTCTTGAGCCGTGGTTACAAACGAAAAACCAAAGGATTCATCCTTGCCAATGCTCACAGCACTCCCGACAGCATCGGTGACGAGCCTTTGCAGATATATCGGAAATATGGAATGAACGTAAAAGTTGCAGTGTGCGAAAGCAGGAGGAAGGGAATCAAGGAACTTTTACGCCAATTCCCCGATTTGCAACTCATAATTCTTGACGACGGTTTCCAACACCGATATGTGAAACCTAAAATTTCTATCTTATTGATGGAATTTTCTCGACCGATATATGAAGATAATCTCCTTCCTTTAGGTAGGCTTCGTGAATCTGCTCATCAGGTGGGTCGTGCAGATATGGTGATCGTGACAAAATGTCCTGAGGAACTTCCTCCGCTGGAATATCGTCTTATAACCAAGAAGCTCGACCTTATGGCGTTCCAGAAACTCTATTTTTCCAGATTCTCCTACGGTCAGCTCACACCGGTTTTTCCCGATGATGAACCCTACAATGTAAGCCTTTCCGGCCTTACGGAACGTGATGGCGTGTTTCTCGTCACCGGAATTGCGAATCCCCGTAATTTTGTGCGGCATTTTAAAAATTATCCCTTTAAGGTAAAGGTGGCTCACTTTTCAGATCACCGCGACTTTTCGAGAGACGACATTCACCTGATAAGAGATCGTTTCCGCACGCTAACAGGAGAGCGGAAAATAATTGTTACCACAGAAAAAGATGCGGTGCGCCTGATGTATAACCCTTATTTCCCCTCCGAACTTAAGAAACTCATATATTATCTCCCCATTTCGGTCAAGATGGATCCTGTGATCGATGAAGGGGATTTTATCGCCGACCTTAGAAAAGATATTGAAGCCGTGGAAATTTGACGGCATAAAATGTTATATACTATGTAGTCCTCTTCAGATTTTCATGAAGAGAGTATAAATAACCTAAATCGAATAGCAGATGGAAAAAACTTATTTGCAGAAAATAGAAGAAACTGCCGAATATATCAAGAAAGAAGTGGGTATGCTCCCCGACACGGCTGTGATTCTTGGAACAGGATTAGGCGATCTCGTTAATCATATCGACATAAAGAAGGTGATCGATTATTCGGAGATTCCCAATTTCCCGGTGTCAACTGTTGAAGGTCATAGCGGAAAACTCATTTTTGGAGACCTCGGCGGGAAATATATAATGGCGATGCAGGGACGTTTTCATTACTATGAGGGTTATGACATGAAAGAGGTCACTTTCCCTGTAAGGGTTATGAAGGCAATAGGTGTCAACAATCTTTTTGTGAGCAACGCCGCCGGTGGAATGAATAAAGAATTTATGGTTGGCGACGTTATGATAATCACTGACCATATCAATCTCTTCCCTGAAAATCCACTTCGTGGAAAGAACTATAACGAGCTTGGTCCACGCTTCCCGGCTATGACTGAAGCATACTCGCTGAAATTGATAGGGCTTGCCGATTCAATAGCCCAAGAGAAAGGTATGCGCCTTATGCATGGTGTGTATGTGGGAACTCCCGGCCCAACATTTGAAACTCCGGCTGAATATGAGTATTTCCGTGTAATCGGTGGTGATGCTGTCGGAATGTCAACTGTGCCTGAGGTTATCGTGGCCAACCATGCCGGGATGACGGTATTTGGAGTTTCGGTCATAACCGATTTGGGTGGGAAAGATATCAAGGAAGTGCCGACTCATGAGGAAGTTCAGAAAGCGGCCGTTAAGGCTCAGCCTGTCATGACGGCCTTGATGACTGAAATGTTGTCGCGTCTTTAATGAATATTTTATACTAATGAGGTGCGATGACCCCGCACCTCATTTTTTCAAGGTAGCTGCGTATGGATAATTTGGAAAAAGATAATATAGAAAACGATAATAAGGCCATTGAGGTGCCAACAGATAATAATAATCCGGTAGAAATTGCTGATCTGGGAGAATTTGGACTTATAGAGAGATTGACCAAAGACTTCCCTTTGAAAAATGAATCCACAAAGAAGGGTGTCGGCGATGATGCCGCTGTTTTAAGTTTCGGAAACAAGGAAGCTCTTGTTACAACCGACCTCCTTCTTGAAGGAATACATTTTGACTTGAGATATGTTCCCCTGAAACATCTCGGATATAAAGCGGCCGTAGTGAATTTCAGCGATGTGTATGCCATGAACGGCACTCCAAAGCAGATCACCGTCAGTCTTGGCATTTCGAGCCGATTCACGTTGCGTCATATTGAGGAATTATATTCCGGCATTAGGCTTGCATGTGAAATTTATGGAGTTGACCTTGTTGGAGGCGATACGTCGGCTTCCGTGACCGGACTTGTAATCAGCATCACCTGTCTCGGCGAGGCCGATAAGGATGAAATAGTATATCGTGACGGTGCCAAGCCAACCGACCTTATATGTGTCAGCGGCGACCTGGGGGCGGCCTATATGGGCTTGCAGCTTCTTGAAAGAGAAAATAGAGTGGCGGCCCAGAGTGGAAATCCTGATTTCCAGCCCGATTTCAGTGGAAAGGAGTATATTCTTGAACGTCAGTTAAAACCTGAAGCGCGAAAAGATATTGTGCGTGAACTGAGAGATGCAGGTATAAAGCCGACATCCATGATGGATGTGAGTGACGGCCTAAGTTCTGAATTGCTTCACATCTGTAAGGCATCAGGAACCGGGTGCAGGATTTATGAAGAGAAGGTTCCCATTGATTACCAGACTGCCGTAATGGCTGAGGAACTTAACATGAACCTTGTGACAGCCGCAATGAATGGAGGAGAGGATTATGAACTGCTTTTTACGGTTCCTCTTACTGACCATGATAAAGTCAGCAAATTGAAGGGAATTTCCGTGATAGGTTACATCACTAAACCTGAATTGGGTTGTGCCATGGTCACGCGTGACGGGGCTGAAATTCCTATTGTTGCTCAAGGCTGGAATGCTTTTGTTAACAAATAATAAGGTTAAGAAAGAATCCTTTAAACGTTATTTAACAGAGATATTTCCCTGATTAGCGTAATAAATGCTACTTTTGCACTCAGAAACTGCAATAGCTTCCCTTGAAACGGTTTATGCCGTTTCCAGGGTAAAGGCAGTGACAGTAGCAAAAGTAGTTTTCCTGTGTAAAGTGGAATTATAATAATCTAAAATAGGGAAATATAGAAATCAGGACTAAAATTATTAAAAGTCATAAAAACATAATAGTCAATCATAATATGGAAGAGACACTTAATATAAGGGAATTGAACGATCTGATCGCATCGAAAGCAGGCTTTCTGAGTCTTATACGGAGTGGAATGGACCGTCGCATTGTGGGTCAGAAGCATCTTATTGACTCTCTGCTTATAGCATTGTTGTGTAATGGGCATGTGTTGCTCGAGGGTGTTCCCGGACTTGCAAAGACTCTTGCAATAAAGACTCTTGCCAATCTTGTCAGTGCAAAATACAGTCGTATCCAGTTCACTCCCGACCTCCTTCCTGCCGACGTTATCGGTACGTTAATTTACAGTGTGAAGAAGGAGACTTTCGAAGTGAAAAAGGGTCCTGTTTTTGCAAACTTCGTCCTCGCTGACGAGATTAACCGTGCACCGGCCAAGGTGCAGAGTGCTCTCCTTGAAGCTATGCAGGAGCGTCAGGTGACAATTGGTGACGAAACATTCGCTCTTCCAGAACCCTTCCTCGTCATGGCTACTCAGAACCCCATCGAACAGGAGGGAACTTATCCACTTCCCGAAGCTCAGGTGGACCGTTTCTTGCTGAAGGTAGTTATCGGTTATCCTTCAAAAGAGGAAGAGAAGATAATAATCCGTCAAAACATAAAGGGGGAGCTCGAACCGGTTAAGCCGATGATCGACCCGAAAGAGATTCTGGAAGTCCAGAAGATTGTTGAGAAGATTTACATTGATGAGAAAATCGAGAACTATATAGTTGATATTGTTTTTGCAACACGTCAGCCATCCAAATTTGGTTTGACCGACCTCCAGAGCATTATCTCTTTTGGCGCTTCTCCCCGTGCATCGATTTCACTTGCCAAGGCTTCGCGTGCCTATGCCTTCCTTCAGGGAAGGGGATATGTCATTCCTGAAGACGTGAGGTCGGTTTGTCACGATGTGCTTCGTCATCGTATCGGCCTGACTTATGAAGCGGAAGCAAACAATATCAGTACTGATGATGTGATCACCGATATTCTTGATAAGGTGGTTGTTCCTTGATTGTGAAAAGAAAAGTTAATGGACGCTAACGAACTTCTGAAGAAAATAAGGAAGATAGAAATTAAGACCCGTGGTCTCAGTCAGAATATCTTCGCCGGAGAGTATCACAGCGCTTTCAAAGGACGCGGTGTGATATTCTCTGAAGTGAGGGAATATCTGCCCGGTGATGATATCCGCGACATTGACTGGAATGTGACAGCTCGCCAGAATAAACCCTTTGTTAAGGTTTATGAGGAAGAACGTGAGCTCACTGTCATGCTTCTGATCGACGTGAGCGGGAGCCGTGACTTCGGTGCTTGTGGAGAAATAAAGAAGGAGAAGATGGCGGAGATTGCCGCCACTCTCGCTTTCTCTTCTATCACCAATAATGATAAGGTGGGCGTTATATTTTTTAGCGATAAAATAGAGAAATTTATTCCTCCTAAAAAAGGAAGAAAACATATTCTTTTAATAATCAGGGAGATTATTAACTTCGAGCCTGAAAGCAACGGAACGGATATAGATGTAGCCTTGAAATTCCTTACCAATGCAATAAAAAAGCGTTGCACTGCATTCCTTATCAGTGACTTTATTGACGACCATGACTATTTCAAAAGTATGTCGATTGCCAATAAGAAACACGATCTTGCCGCCATACAGGTTTACGACCGCCGTGATGCCGAAATGCCCGACGTGGGTTTGATTAGGGTGAGGGATATGGAGACCGGAGTGGATCGCTGGATTGACACTTCCTCCAAGAGTGTGCGTAAGGCTTATGCAAGAGGTTGGTATGAACGTCAGCAAAGGTTGGCTTCCACTGTAACAAAGAGCGGTGTCGATCTTGCCCAGGTCACTACAAATGAAGATTTCGTAAAGGCTCTCCTCGGTCTCTTCCGAAGGAGAGGTATGAAATAATAACGTGATGTTAATTTTTATCTATGAAGTCTCTTAGATATATTATATTTTCCCTTGTCACATTGGTTGCCGCAATGTTAGCATCATCTGCTCCTGTGGTGAAGGCAAAGCTTGACTCTGCAACAGTGATGATGGGGTCGATTACGACTCTCCATGTCACGGTGGATCAGGCCACCAATGTAAAGGGTCATTTCCCATTGTTTAAGGTAGCTTACGAGAAGGGTTATGTCGGGGTGTGCGGTGATAGCGTTGAGTTGCGCGCACCTGTAAGGATCGATACTGTGAAAGATAACAATGCCCTTACCATTAACTACGACATTCCTGTGCAGAGTTTTGACTCGGGTTTTTATAAACTTCCCGAAATGGAGTTTGTTGCCGGAGTTGACACTTTCCGTTCCAATCAGGTGGCTTTAAAAGTATTGCCGGTTGCTAATGTCACAGCCGAAACCCCTATTGCAGACTATGCTAATGTGGCCGACCCAGAAAATCCCTCTATTTTTGATTCCTTGCCCGATTGGCTGGTGAATTATTGGTGGATTTTCTTAATTATCATTGTAATAGCCATTGTAGCATTCCTGCTGTGGAGAAGATATCGTGACACTGGGAGAATCTTGCCTCGGAAACCTGAACCCACTCCTTACGAGGTGGCTATATCCGGATTGCGTGCGCTCAAGGAGAAGAAACTTTGGGAGAATGGTATGGAGAAGGAGTATTTCACAGAGCTGACCGATATTCTGCGTACATATCTTTATGGACGTTTTGGAATTAATGCCATGGAGATGACTTCACGGCAGATCCTTGCCTCTCTCTCTGCTAATAAAGAGACAAAAGATAAGAAGCCGATGATTCGGCAGATTTTGGATATGGCTGATTTCGTTAAGTTTGCCAAAGTCCGTCCGCTTCCCGCCGATAATATTAAGTCGTTGGAAAACGCTATCTCTTTTGTTGAGCAGACTAAACCGATCCCTCCTGAGGAAAAGAAGGATAATGATAATTCCGATAAGAAAACAATCGGGGAGAAGAACGCAGAAATAAAGAAAGGAGGTGAGAAATGAGTTTTCTTCATCCGGGACTGTTGTTCTTATTGCTTCTGTTGGTGCCATTGATAGCGTGGTATATTTGGAAGTGGAGAAATTCTTCTCCATCAATGGGACTTTCGACGGTTAAGCCTTTCATGAAGGTGAAATCTTCATGGAAAGTGATGCTGATGCATTTCTGTTTCCTTTTACAGTTGGTTGCTATTGCGAGTGTGATAGTGGCTTTGGCTCGTCCGCAGACGCATGATTCGGAACGGTCTTCAAGAGTGGAGGGGACAGATATAATTCTTTGTCTCGATATCTCAAGCAGTATGCTTGCCACCGACCTTGCACCGACAAGATTTCAAGCAGCCAAGGATGTGGCCACAAAGTTTGTAAATCAACGTCCGGACGATAATATCGGTCTTGTCGTTTTCTCCGGAGAGTCTTTGTCATTGATGCCTTTGACGGCCGATCGGACGGCAGTTATCAATGCCATATCGAATGTGGGAATGGGTGCCCTTAATGACGGAACAGCTATTGGCGACGGCCTGTCGAGTGCCATTAACCGTCTCGTTTCCGGCAAGGCAAAGTCCAAGAGCATTATCCTACTAACGGATGGTACGAATAATGCCGGTGATGTCGCGCCCACTACCGCTGCCCAGATTGCTAAACAAAAGGGTATCAAGATTTATACTATCGGTGTAGGAACTAATGGATCCATAAAGATAACGGATCCCTACGGTTTCTCAACCACGACTATGGAAACCAAAATTGATGAACAGGCGTTGAAGGGTATTGCAGACCTAACCAAAGGTAAATATTTCCGTGCCACCGACTCAAAGATGCTTAGCGATATCTTTGCTGAAATAGATTCTTTGGAAAAGACCTCTTTGGATGTAAGCAAATATACGTTTACCGAAGAGAATTTTATGCCTTGGATCCTTATAGCACTCTGCGCATTATCCCTTCGTCTCCTTATCCGTTACACCGTGCTTAGACGTATCCCCTAAACTTTAGAAAATTCAGAGATATATGTTTAGTTTTGCATATCCTCAATATTTGTTGTTTTTGCTCCTTGTGCCCTTTTTTGTGGTACTATATGTGTGGGCAAGATATATAAGAAGGAAGAGGCTTCTGAAATTTGGTAAAAAGGATTCCATCATATCCCTGATGCCGGACGTGTCGCCCTATAAACCACCTTTGAAGATTACTCTTGAAATGTGTGCATTGGCGCTGTTAGTTATCTGCTTTGCCCGTCCTTGGGGAGGGATTAAGGATCAGAAAACTGAAAAAGAGGGGATTGAGGTTGTGATTGCTGTTGATGCCAGCAATTCCATGCTTGCTTCCGCCACAGCATCGGATGATGGGCCTGAACGTATGCGAACTGCCAAGCTCATGCTTGAAAAATTAATCAACAGGTTTGACAACGACAGGGTAGGACTCATAGTCTATGCCGGCTCTGCCTATACTTTGATTCCTGTCACGAACGACTATGTTTCTGCCAAGATGTTCCTTAATTCCATTGATCCATCGCAGATTGCCGAGCAGGGCACAAACATTACGGCCGCTATTGACATGGCAGCGGCATCCTATAGCGAAAATAAAAACATAGGAAAGGCACTGATTCTTATAACAGATGCCGAGGAGCTTGATGATAAGGAGGGAGTGATGGATGCCGCCAAGGCTGCCTCAAAAAATGGTATTCAAGTTGATGTGATTGGTGTGGGCTCCCCGACCGGAGTCACTATCCCGGAAAATGGATCCGTCATGTTTGATCCGGAAACCGGTGAGCCGGTTCACACTGCACTCAATGAAGAACTTGCCGCCGAGATAGCAAAGGCCGGAAAGGGGATATATGTCAATGCCGCTAATAGAGATGCATTGAACGAACTCGACAAGCAGCTCGACACCCTGAAGAAATCTAAGTTCGAATCAAGCACTTATGCACTTCACGATGAGCTTTTCCCTATTTTTGCGTGGCTTGCACTGGCCTTCCTTGTGTTTGATATTTTCATCCTTGACCGTAAGATAGGGTGGCTTGACAAGATTACATTCTTTAAAAAAGAGACAAAATGAGATGGCATAATATCATAAGGACTTTTTTAATTATTGTTTCTTTTTCGGTTGCAGGCATCGTTTCGGCTCAGTCGGTGAGACAGGAGAGGCGCCTTATTACCGATGGCAATAAACTATATATCGAGCGTAAATATAAAGAGGCCGCTTCCAGATATTTGGAAGCCCTAAAAGTGAACGGTGCCTCTCCGGTGGCTAAATATAATCTGGGTATGGCTCAGATAAGGCAGGTCACTAATCCTAAAGATACTTCTGCGCGTTCCTCTGAATTGATCAACAGCGGAATGAAGTATCTTTCGGAAGTTGCTCAAATGGCAAAAGATAAGCCGGGTCTTGCCTCAAAGGCCAACTATAATCTTGGAAATCTTGAATTTAACCGTGAGAATTATGCGGAGGCAATCAATTTTTACAAGCAGTCTTTAAGAATTGATCCCAATGACGATAATGCTCGGAAGAATCTTAGGATTGCTCAGCTTAAGCAACAGAATCAGGATCAAAATAAAGATAATCAGGACCAGAATCAGGATCAGAACAAGGATCAGGATAATCAGGACCAGAATCAGGATCAGGATAAAAAACAGGATCAGGATCAGAACAAGGATCAGGATAAGCAGGATCAGAATCAGAAACAGCAGGAACAGAATATCAATAATCAGACTGCAAGCCAGATTCTGCAGGCTATCGATAATAAGGAAAGTCAAACCCGTGCGCGTGTGAATAGGGCAAATAAGGGTGAAAAATCAGCGGCTGCTGGGCGCAGAATAAAAAGATGGTGATAATGAACGCTATTAAATATATGGGTAATAAAGGTTTTCCGGTTTTTTTATTAATCGGAACGCTTTTGTTTATGTTTGCGTTCAAATTTCCTGCCGAAGCAAAGAAAAAGGATGACATTTTTCTATCGGCAGAAATCAGCAATAATAGCCCTTATGCCGGAGAAGCCGTTTTGCTTACATACAAGCTTTATTCCAAAACGGGTGATATCAAATATGCCAGAAGGGTTGAGGATACACTTCTTGAAGGAGGCTCTGAGACATTTTTTTCAAGGGTCGAAACTGATTCCAGAGCTAAGAAGGAAAAGGTTGATGGAGAAGAATACTATGTTTTCCCTTTGGAAAAATATGTATTGAGTATTGACAAGAAAGGGAATTACTCCTACAATGGAGGGAGCTTTGATGTCGGGATTAATTATCCAGTGGTCTATGAGGATCCCTTCTGGGGACGGCGACGGGGCTACCGAACTGAAAATACACGTCTCTCCCTGCCGAAAGTTAATTTCAAGGTCAAGCCGCTTCCGTCGTCACTCCCAGGCTACAAGGATGTTAATGCAGTGGGGGAGTTCTCAATATCGACTACTGTGCCTCCGGGCACTATTATTCTGGAACAACCAGCCCGAGCCCTTATCACTTTAAAGGGGAGAGGATTGTTGGGAGAGGAGGTGCTCCCTCAATATGCCGATGCTTTTCAGGGAGAGGATTTGCGTCTGAAGTCAATGTCTGAGAGCCGGAACACATATTTCGATGGGAAAAGCATTGTGACGGAATTAGTTCTCGATTGCGAGTTTATTCCTCTTGCCAAGGATGTGGAGATTGGATCGGTGACTTTTAGATATTTCAACCCTGTCAGTGGTAAGTACGAAGAAAAAACATCCCTTCCAGTAAAGGTGAATGTCCGGTCGATTACTTCGAAGATGCAGACCACAGATGTGTGAAGGCGTAAGTAGTATGGTTCAACGAAAGAAAAGGCGATAAATATGATTCGAAAAATAGGAACGCTTTTATTACTGATTACATTTTCCGCGCTAAGTCTATTTGCAGGAAATGTGCGTTTAAGTCTGGATATGGGAAGAGGTCGCAGCGGCATTGCTGTTGGTGAGCTTTTCTATATTAATATAGACGTGACAAATATTGATGATTCTCCTTCAAAACCTTCCGGCGCCGCAGGAGCAAAGGTCATGTATTTTGAAAGGGTGTCGCAATCTTCAAGTTTTTCGAATGTTAACGGCCAGATCACACAATCCTCCAGCAGCCGTTATGTATTGACCCTTAAGGCTACCGAAGAGGGCAAATTTACATTTGGTCCAATCACCGTGGGTGGCGTAAAAAGCAATTCATTGAATTATACTATCGGTGGAAAATCAGCTGCCGCTAATAATGGCGCGGGGGCACCAGCTGCTTCTGATCCGGTAGATGACCATCAGGATAAAAATGAAAGCGATAAGCCTAAGTTCATTGGGAGGGGCGACAGTAATCTTTTCTTGCGGGCTTCGGTGAGTCAAACCAACGTATATGAACAGCAGGCACTGGTTTATACGGTGAAACTTTACACTACCTACGATGCAATTAAATTTATTGGCGCTACTGCCGCCCCTAAATTTGATGGATTCGTGGTGGAGGAGTCAAAAGATATTTCTCATTCCCTTACACCGGAAACTTATAACGGAAAGACATACGCAACCGCCGTAATAGCGCGCTATGTTATTTTCCCCCAGATGACCGGGCAGCTTAAAGTTTTGGGGAATACTTACACCGTATCTGTTGACCAGCGTGAATATTATCATGATCCTTTCTGGGGTAGTATGTCGTATGCCACTCCTTTGCAGCTTAATGTCACACCTAACGATCTTATCGTAAACGTTAAGGCGTTGCCTTCTCCCAAGCCTGCTGATTTTAGTGGAGGTGTAGGAAATTTCAGAATCTCTTCCGAGTTGAAGTCTTCCACTTTTAAATCTAACACAGCGGCTTCAATCCTATATACTGTTTCAGGAACTGGAAACTTGAAATATATCCAGCTTCCTGATCTTGCCACCGTTTATCCCGATGAGTTGGAGGTTTATACCCCGAAAACTGATATACAGGCCGAGGTGGGAGGATCAAATGTTTCGGGAAAGGTAACCTTCGACTATTCTTTCATGCCTCTGGAAGAAGGTAATTTTAAGATTCCTGCCGTACGTCTTGTTTATTTCAACCCGGAGACAGGAAAATATGAAACTGCTCAGGCTCGGGGATATGATATCTCGGTTGGAAAGGGTGAGGCATCGGCAAAATCTCAGGTTAACCGTCCCAAGAAGTTTGATTCCTCTTTACAGGCTATAGATATGAGTGACCTGGAAAAGGAGCGTGTTCCTTTGGTATCAAGGTTCGCATATTGGCTTTTCTTTATAATTCCATTCTTGTTGCTCCTCATTTCAGTAGTGACTTATAGGGGATATGTAAAAAGCCATGCAGATATGATGGCTTTCAACAGCAAGAGAGCTGATAAGATAGCACGTAAGCGTCTTAAGAAGGCATATTCATGCTTGAAGAAAAATGATGCAGATGGGTTCTATGATGAATTGCTTATTGCCTTGTGGGGATATATGGGAGATAAGCTCAAGATGCCTACTTCGGAGTTGATGCGCGATAACATCCGTTCTGTTTTGGAATCAAAAAATGTAGGGGAGTCTGTAATAGATCGATTCATTTCGTTGCTCGACACTTGTGAGTTTGCAAAATATTCTTCTGAGGGTGGAAAATCGGGTATGAACGCTACCTACGATTCTGCCGTTAAGGAAATTAACGATGTGGAAAATGCTTTTAAGAAAGGAGGAAAGAAATGAATAAGAGAATGATGGGACTGATTTCCCTTCTTGTTTCAACAGTATTTAATTTTTTTGCATCTCCGATTGAAGAGGCAGCGGATGCATACGACAAGGGAGACTATAACAAAGCCATTGAAATTTATGAACAGATTTCAAAAGAGAGAGGCACTTCAGCTCCTTTGTTGGCAAATCTCGGCAACGCTTATGTAAAGGTTGGTGACTACGGACGCGCGATGTTGTGTTATCAGCGGGCACTTCGTATCGATCCTTCAGATAAGGCTGTGAAAGGGAACATCACGTATCTGACATCGAAAATCGATGATAATAATAAAGCAGAGGCGAAGGGAAAAAAGGTGAGTGTGACTGCTGAAGACAAGTCTTTCTTTACCAGTGTCCGCAGATATATAGCATTCGCCCACACCTCAAATTCCTGGGCATTGGGTGCTGGGATTATGTTTGTGGTTACATGTGTCTGTGGAGCTTTATATATCTTCACTTCCAATGTGCTTTTACGAAAGATTGGCTTTTTCGGGGGATTCATCGCCCTTGGCCTTTCTGTTATAACTCTGATTTTTGCTTTGGTCAGTGCTTCTGATAGGAATAAGGATTTGGAGGGCGTGGTAATAGCCTATAAGGTGAATTTATATTCAGAGCCATCTTCGACTTCAAAACCCGGTGCGAATGCACTCACGCGTGGCACTCTCCTTGAAGTTATTGGTGAGGAAACCGATGAGGAAATTTCGCAGAAATGGTATAAGGTTCGTTTGAATCCGGATTATTCCGGCTGGATTAGTGCGACAGATTTTGAAGTGATAAAATAGTTTTTTAGGAGGATATCCGTATTATATGTTGCATAACACTATTAAATAAAGTCGGAATTTCTTTGTATATATAAAAAGAATTGCTAACTTAGCAAAAGAATAAGTAATTAATAACCCCAAAATATAAAAACCATGAGCAAGACGATAACCTTCAACGAGCTCCGCAGACTGAAAGACAGTCTCCCTGATGGCTCAACCCATCGTATCGCAGATGAACTTAATGTCACCGTTCAGACTGTACGTAACTATTTCGGCGGTGCAAACTATCAGTTCGGTAAAAACGCAGGTTTGCATATCCAGCCCGGTCCCGACGGTGGCATCGTTGTTTTGGACGACACTACTATCTATGATATGGCTGTGAAGATTCTTGAGGAACATAACGCGGCCGAACAGAAATAAAAAAAGCGAAGACCTCGGTATATGGAAGAAACTAAAGATCTCATAACACTTGTGATTCATACCCCTGAACGTGCCGGAATTTTGAAGAATATTCTGGAAAGTCATGGGCTCACTGTCGTGCTTGAAGATTTTTTGGTTTCTAAATCAACGCTCAGAGTGGCGGAAAGGGTGAAGATACATCCCGACGACCTCCCTCTGGCTTTAAAGATTATAGAAAGTGGCGATAATTATTCCGTCGCTTCTATTGCAATGAAAATGGCGGGAATGAGTGGCAATCTGCTCATCCCCGTCGATTTTTCAGATTCAAGTATCCTTTCGGTTAAGATGGGGTTCTCGCTTGCTCGTCGGTTAAGCATTCATCCTGTGGTGATGCACTCTTTTGTTGCCCCGCTTTTTTCTCCCGGAAATCCCATTTCCGAACAGTTGTCGGGCGATCCTTCCAACTATCTGGAGGAGGCTGTTGAGGAAACTGTGGCGGTTAAGGATTTAAGGCTGGGCGCCCAAAAGAAGATGAAGGCTTTCAAGGAGGAAATCATTCGTCTTCAGCGGTCAGGAGAAATCCAGGATTGTAAATTCTCAACCTCCATTCTTGAGGGTGTGCCTGAAGAGGCGATTTTGAATTATTGTTCCGAAACTCCACCGATGTTGGTGGTGATGGCCACAAGGGGAATTGAAAAAAAGGAGGAAGAACTTATTGGCAGTGTCACGGCTGAAGTGCTCGATTCTTGTCGCGTTCCGGTGCTTACAGTGCCCGATAATCACGACGGCGGCAACATCAGGGATATCAAGCGGCTTATGCTCTTCTGTAATATTGACCAGCATGATGTGCTTGCCGTTGATGCATTGATGAGGATGTTTGATTATCCCGAGTGTGAGATCACTCTCGTGCCTGCGGTTGAAAAACGGAAGACTGTCTCAAAAAATAAACTTGAGGAATTGTGTGCCTATTTTAACGATAATTTCCCATCTGCAAATTTTAAAGTGAGGATTCCTGATAGTAAGGAGTATCGTAAGGAGATTGATGGAATTATATGTGATGAAAAAATACAGATGCTTATCGTGCCTAATAAGAAAACAAATATCTTCAGCCGTATTTTCCATCCTACAATGGCACATAGATTTTTGTTTGAAAGAGACATGATGATGTTGGCCCTTCCGGTATGAATCCCCTCAGATCACAATGATTAAACCTCGCTACTCGAAATTCATAACTTAGTTAAATGATATATCCGTTGGATTTCGAATCCAAGATAGGGTTCGACTCAATAAGGAGGATGGTGTCTGAAAAATGTCAGACCCGTCTTGGTAAGGATGAAGTGTCGCAGATGACATTTTCATCCGATTTTGTTGTTGTAAGCAACCGTCTCTCCCTGGTAGAGGAGATGATGAAGATTCTTAGTGCTGAACTCCCTTTCCCAACAGGAGGAGTCCATGACGTGATTCCTTATCTTACGGAGATAAGGGCTCTCGGTTCGTATATGTCGGCTGAAAGATTATACAAATTGTCTTCGACATTGATGGCTATGTCAGAGGTGGAAGAGTTTTTCCGCAAGCAGGTTGATGAGACCGGCACGTCACCTTTCCCGGCTTTAAGTAAAGAGTTTTCAGAGATTGTTAATTTTCCGGCAATAGTAAATGAAATAGGAAAGGCGGTGAATAAATATGGGGAGGTTAAAGACACTGCCTCGCCGGAACTATATGATATTCGCCAGTCAATAAGGTCTGCCACCGGTTCAATGCAGCGTGCAATGAAGAGGGTGATGGATAATGCCATTGCAAAAGGGATTGTGGAAAGAGATGCCTCTCCTTCCATACGTGACGGCAGGATGGTGATTCCAATTGTTGCTGCCAATAAGTATGCGCTTAATGGAATTATTCACGATGAGAGTGCAACCGGTAAGACGGTCTATATTGAACCCGCGGAGGTGGTGGAGGCCGGAAACCGTATGCGTCAGCTCGAGATGGATGAGCGCCGGGAGATTGTGGTTGTGCTCATTCGGTTGGCCGACTCCATTCGTCCCCATATAGATGATATAATCCGGAGTTGTCTGAAACTTGGGAAAATTGACTTTATCCGTGCAAAGGCTTTGTTCGGAATCGAAATAGATGCCCAAATGCCTCATCTCTCCCATACGGAGGAACTCGAGTGGTATCACGCCGTTCATCCCGGCTTGCTGGTGTCACTTCGTCAGCAGGGGAGAGAAGTGGTGCCTTTGAGGATTGATTTGAACCGCGAACGCAGGATTCTGATCATTTCCGGTCCAAATGCAGGTGGTAAGTCTGTGTGTCTTAAGACTGTTGCGGTGGTTCAGTATATGATGCAATGTGGCTTGATGCCCTCTCTTTACTATAATAGTCACATGGGTGTTTTTAAAAGCATCTTTATCGATATTGGCGATGAGCAATCTTTTGAAAACGACCTTAGTACCTATTCCTCCCATCTGAAGAATATGAAATTCTTTCTCCAGAATGCTGATGAAAGGACTATTATCCTTGCTGATGAGATGGGTTCGGGCACAGAACCTCAGATAGGTGGTGCTATGGCACAGGCCATTCTTAAGACTTTGGGAGAGCGTGGCTGTTTTGGGGTTGTCACTACACATTACCAGAATTTGAAATCATTTGCCGAAAGTCAACCGGGTTTTGTTAATGGTGCAATGCTTTATGACAGGCAGCACCTTCAGCCCACTTTTGAATTATCAATCGGTACGCCTGGATCCTCTTTTGCTCTTGATATTGCACAGAAAATAGGGCTCCCTCGAAATGTAATAGATGATGCAAAGGAGATAGTGGGAAGCGATTACGTAAATCTTGATAAATACATTTCGGAAATTACACGCGACCGTCGTTATTGGGCCAATAAACGTCAGAACATTCGGGAAAAAGAAGCAAAACTCGATAACCTGTTGTCAAAGTATGAAGAGACGGCAGGGGACTTGAAGGCTCGTAGAAAGACCATAATCAATGACGCCATTCGTGAAGCAAAAGAGATTGTTTCCGGTGCGAATGCTCAGATTGAACGAACAATCCGGGAAATAAAGAATGCTCAGGCTGAGAAAGAGAAGACAAAAGAGATCAGGAAGGAACTGGGTGGCTACGTCAAGTCGCTCGAAGACGGTACAGTGGCAGAGTCCAAGGATCAGGTTGAAATAAAGACTTTAAAACATAGGAGCAAAAAATCGAAAGCAATAAATTCCAGACCTGCGGAAGAAAAGATAGAAAAGAGCATTTCCGTAGGTGACTATGTTAAAATGGAGGGAGGGGCAGTCTCGGGTGAAGTTCTGTCTATTTCCGGAAAGAAAGCAGAAGTGGCATTCGGAGCTTTGCGTACTATTGTAAGTCTGGATAAATTAAAAAGAGCCTCCAAGCCTAAGGCCTCTGCCTTGTCGCAGTCGCAGACTGTTTCGGTTTCAACTTCTTCCGAAAGTCGGTCACGTCAATTAAACTTTAAAAATGAAATTGATGTGAGGGGGATGCGTGCAGATGAAGCGCTGCAAGCCGTTACCTATTTCTTGGATGATGCCATTCAGTTTTCAGCTTCAAGAGTAAGGATACTTCACGGCACCGGCCACGGAATATTAAAGACTTTAATCCGGCAACAATTAAAAGCCAATACAGCCGTGGAGCATTTTGAAGATGAAGACATCCGCTTTGGAGGAGCGGGCATAACCGTCGTGGATTTAGCCTGACTTCTCGGTATCGATAGCTTTTCAGCTTCAGCAAAATAATGCGGGGTTCAATACCCCGCATTATTTTTTTGCCTATCCCGCCTATCCCGCCTACTCCGCCTACATACACATAACAACCTGCAAACGCGAAAATAGCTATAAAACGAGGACG
>CAMWIH010000029.1 GCA_947174305.1 uncultured Porphyromonadaceae bacterium
TACTGCTCATCAAATTTAGCATCAATTTCAGCCGTGAAATCATAATATTTGTCAAGCAAATCTCCCTCATCGCTCGAACAACCGGTGGCAGTCATGCCGGCAATTATCACCATCATGACGTATCCCGCTTTGCGCATTATATTATTAAGAAATTTCATTGTCTTATCACTGTTACGTTAGAATATTAAACCGAGATTTGCAGTTGTCAGTTGACTCTACAGGATTCAAAGAAGAGATAGTCTTTTTGGAATAAAGCAACGAAAAGATTAAATTTGCATTATGATTGACCCCTACGAGACAGAATCCAGCTTCCTGAACGATCCAGCAAAAGAGTTCGGAGTGCAGACGGGCATGAATGATGTGGAGATTCTTCGCGTCACCAAAATAAATATCATTGCCCGCGGGAGGAGATATGGGCGCATCTGGCTCCTGAAAGGGCTCCGCGAGGAATTAAGAGACGCCCCTGCCTATCGGCGCCAGTTGCAAAAGGAATTCGAGATACATTCCCGCTTGCATAATCCGGCTGTGGTGCAGGCTGTAGGGGTCGAAGATATTCCCGGTTTAGGCATATCCATAGTTGAGGAATGGATCGAGGGGAAAACTTTGGCCGAAATTATGCGTGAGGGGAAGCTCACGAAAATGGAACGCAGGAGGATATTGCGTGAAATTATTCAGGCCGTAGGCTATCTCCACAGTATGGGCGTTATCCACCGGGATCTGAAACCCTCAAACGTGATGGTGCGTAATGCAGGAAATAGCGTGGTTCTAATAGATTTCGGACTGGCTGATACAGACGACTATGTGGAGCTGAAACAAGCCGCGGGAACACCCGGATTCATCTCTCCCGAACAGCAGAATGAGAATCCTCCTGGCGTGGCCGACGATATATATAGCTTAGGGAAGATTATGAGGGAGCTATTTCCAGAATATCCCTCGATTTCCGCAAAATGCACTGGTGAACTGAGGAAAAGGCCTAAAGACACACGGCAGCTTCAGAGGCTTATCGACCGCCGCGAGCGTCTGCCAAGGAGAATCATAGGCGCTATAGTATTGGCTATGATAGTTTTAATCGGCTTCCTCACCTTCTCTCATATCTATTCTCTATCGCGTTCGGCACGCGAAGCACGCGTCTCGATAGCCGATGCTCGGAACGATGCTTCCGATGCGCGGAAGAGAGTGGAGCTTCTTAATGAGAAAAACCTTCAACAGCAGACACGTATGGCGCAACTCACTGATTCCCTGAACGAGGTCACCGACAAGATGAAAACTGCTCAGGAGGAACTTAACCGCGTGGCAGCCTACAATCTGATGAAGGAACGGGCTTATAAGGCGGGACGCGGAAGAATTGATGCCACACTTGCATATTACGACAGCAAGGTGTTCTCTCGTTTTTCAGGAGACAGGAAAGAGTTCAACGACTCCATGTCCGCTCTCAACAACGCTTTGAAGCATATCATAGACACCTTCTGCGATTCCATGAATTTTCCCGACCTCTCCCCTACCGACAGACAGAGGATAAAAGCCGAAATCTTTAACTATTATGCCTCTGAGTTGACATTATACCAAGTGAAATGGCAGAAAGAAGTCTATCCCTCTCTGAGGCAGGAGCATGAAAACAGAAATCCACATTAAAATAATGAAACAATATCCCGAACTTTGCCGGAAGGCGGAACAGACAGCAGGTTTCTCCCCCTCCACTCCTAAACAATTCGATGAATTGTCGGCCTCCATATTCAATCTCACGGGACACTTTCTCAGTTCCACCACTCTAAAACGCATCTGGGGCTACCTTAACGAACCTTTATCCACACGCCGTTCTACCCTCGACATTTTGTCGCAGTTCTGCGGATGGACCGACTATACGGATTTCGAGAAGGGGAATCTCCCGGAGGCGGAGAGCGGAAGGGTTGGCACAAAGACAATAAATGTGGAACAAGATATGAAACAAGGAGAACGGCTCCGACTTATGTGGTCTCCTTCGCGGGTATGCATAGTGGAATATATGGGAGCAAGACAATGGAAGATTCTGGAATCAGAAGGAACGCGCCTTAAAGCAGGCGACACCTTCTGCTGTTCGCTTATCGCTGAAGGAGAACCTCTATATCTCGATAATCTTGTGCATGACTCAATGCCGACAGGGATATATGTATGCGGTCGGAAATCCGGAATCTCATTCCTCAGGGAGGAGAAAGAATAATAAGGACGCGCCATAGGCACGTCCTTATTATTTCTATGTATTACTGTATTACTTTCTATTCTAATTAGTTTTTTCGCGATAGATTAGAAAGGCATTTTGGGCATTTTCCCTTTCATCTGGCGCATCATCTTCATCGGATTCTTCATCGATGAGGTCATCTTCATAACCTTGCGCATATCCTCAAACTGTTTCAGCAGCTTGTTGACATCCTGGATTGAAGTTCCCGAACCCTTTGCAATGCGCTGACGGCGGGTTCCCTTGATTTCGGTCGGGTTCTGACGTTCCCACGGAGTCATGGAGTTGATTATGGCTTCAATCCCCTTGAACGCATCGTCGGGAATATCTATACCCTTCATCATCTTACCCATACCGGGAATCATGGCGGCAAGATCTTTCAGATTACCCATCTTCTTGATCTGCTTAATCTGGTTCATGAAGTCGTCGAAGTCAAACTTATTCTTCTTGATCTTCTCCGCAACCTTGCGGGCCTCCTCCTGGTCATAAACCTCCAACGCCTTGTTGGCCAATCCCACGATATCGCCCATTCCGAGGATACGGTTGGCCATACCGTCGGGGTTGAATTCCATTATATCCTCAACCTTCTCGCCCGTGCCGACAAACTTAATAGGCTTCTTCACCACAGAACGGATTGTGATTGCCGCACCGCCTCGGGTGTCGCCGTCGAGTTTGGTAAGGATAACTCCATCGAAATCGAGACGGTCATTGAATGCCTTGGCAGTGTTAACCGCATCCTGACCCGTCATGGAGTCAACCACAAAGAGTGTTTCCTGTGGTTTGACAGCTTCCTTTATGGCAGCGATCTCATTCATCATAGCCTCATCCACGGCAAGCCTACCGGCTGTATCGATAATCACGAGGTCATTATGATTGGCCTTTGCCTCGGCTATGGCGTTAAGCGCAATCTGAACCGGGTCCTTGCTCTCTTCCTCAGTATAAACAGGAACCTCAATACCCTCGGCAAGCACACGGAGCTGTTCGCGGGCGGCAGGACGATACACGTCGGCTCCGACGAGCAGAGGCCGCTTCCCTTTCTGCGATTTCAGCCGCTTGGCAATCTTGGCTGCGAAGGTGGTCTTACCGGCACCCTGCAGACCGGCCATGAGGATAACCGTCGGACTCCCGGAAAGATTCAGCTGTGCCTGCTCCGAACCCATAAGGGCTACGAGTTCATCATGCACAATCTTGATCATCAGCTCCTTCGGCTTGAGGGAGGTGATCACGTTCTGGCCAAGTGCTTTCTTCTTAACCTCATCGGTGAAAGTCTTGGCAGTTTTATAGTTGACGTCGGCGGCCAAAAGAGCCTTGCGGACATCTTTCATTGTCTCCGCGATATTTATTTCGGTGATGCGGCCCTCACCTTTCAATATCTGAAACGATTTCTCTAACCGTTCAGACAAGCTCTCGAACATTGCCATAATTCAATCAAAGTTTATTGGTGGCGGTGTCGGGGAAAATCACCGACGGCTTAAACTCGCGTGCCTCTTCGGGGGTCATCTGCGCGTATGCCATTATGATTATCACGTCGCCGGGCTGAGCCTTGCGCGCAGCGGCACCATTGAGACAGATCACCCCGCTGCCCTCTTCGCCCGCTATCACATAAGTATCGAAACGCTCACCATTATTGTTATTCACGATAAACACCCGCTCTCCGGGCAATATGTTTGCAGCCTTGATCAGTGCGCTATCTATCGTGATGCTTCCTATGTAATTCAGATTCGCCTCCGTGACTGTGACGCGGTGAATCTTCGATTTCATCATCTCAATAAGCATATCGATAATCCTTATCTGAATTTAATGTTATCTATTAGACGAACCTTACCGCAGAACACGGTGATGCAGCCAACCACTTCCGGGCTTTCCGACCATTCCTCCACGGGAAGGAGCGTGCGGGCATCCACGATCTCGAAATATTCCGTGTCGAGGTCATCGTGAGAATTAACCTTTTTCACCACCATGTCATGAGTCTCCCTCACTCCATGAGATTTTGAAAATTCCACACCCTCCACAAGAGCCTTATGAATCTCGGGAGCTATCGCGCGCTGTTCGGGAGTGAGCAGTGCGTTACGGCTCGAAAGAGCCAATCCGTCGTCGGCTCGCTTAATGGGACAAGCGATGATATCCACATCAATACCCTCGCTTTTCACCATGTTGCGAATCACGGCAATCTGCTGAAAATCCTTCTCTCCGAAATATGCCCGGTTCGGACGGCAAAGCTCGAAAAGACGGCTCACAATCTGAGCCACTCCCTGGAAATGACCCGGGCGGAATTTCCCTTCCATCACTTCAGCGGCCGTGCCGAGTTCAAATTCCTTCTCCCTCTTCGCGCCCGCAGGATACATCTCCTCTACCGCCGGAACGAAAGCCACCGACACACCGGCCTTGGCAAGAAGCCGACAATCTTCCTCCTCGGTGCGGGGATAGCTCGCGAGGTCATCGGGATTATTAAACTGAGTGGGATTGACAAATACACTCACTATCACATCGTCGTTCTCCTGCACAGCTTTCTCCACAAGGGAGAGATGACCGGCATGGAGAGCGCCCATTGTCGGCACAAGCCCTATGGACCGGCCGTTGTTCCGCTCGCGGCTCACATAGCCCTCAAGCTCGGAAACTGTTTTGATTATTATCATTGCTTTTTCGATGATTCGAACTAATATTTGCACCCTCCTTTATGCCGTCAGACGGCAACCGGGATAAAGCGCGATGCAAAATTAATCAAAATTTTTTATTAACTTTGCAGAAAGGTTTTTAAATAAGCATTTTTTAGGGAGTTCCTTTTATGGCATAAGCCGGAGCATTTTAAGCGCTTTGCTCTAATGAATGAGGATATATTGTTACTAATCAATACTTTCACATCATTGTGCCCTACAATCCCCTTAGAAATGACTGAAAGCCCTATTTTAAGATCAAGTTATGGCCAAACCAAGAATTCTTTTTTTCTCACAGGAAATCGCTCCCTATCTTCCGGCGACGGAAAACTCCAAGTTAGGCAAAGAGCTCCCCACAGCGATGCAGGGACGAAAATATGAGGTGAGAACATTCATGCCCAATTTCGGGGCAGTAAACGAACGTCGCAACCAACTGCACGAAGTGATTCGACTGAGCGGCGTAAACATTGTGATCGACGATGCCGACCATCCCCTTATCATCAAGGTGGCTTCTATGCAACCTTCAAGGATCCAGGTCTATTTCGTGGATAATGATGATTATTTCCAGAAATCGGAAACCGATATTGATGAGGTAGGTTCGAACCGCGAGGATAACGACGAACGAGCCATATTCTATGCGCGTGGCGCAGTGGAGACTGCTGAAAAGTTGCGTTGGGAACCGGAATTGATTCAAGTGTCGGGATGGATGTCGGCTCTTATACCCCTTTACATCAAGAAGGTGTTCGGCGATTGCCCCGACTTCAAGAACGCCAAGGTGGTTTATTCTGTGTTGCGTTATCCGGAGACAGCTCCGATAGACCCGGCAATCTTCAACAAGCTCACTGAGAATGACGTGAATCCGTCGGAGATCGAGGAGCTTAAGAAACTCCCTTTCGATGGCAAACTTCTCGACAGGATTGCTATTCAGTATGCAGATGCCGTCACCTTCAATTCTACCGAACCTGATCCTGAATTGATCAAGGCTGTGGAGGAGAGGGGAATACCTTATCTCGTGCTCGATCCCGAAGCCGACAATGCGGAAAAATATTTTAATTTCTACCAATCCCTGAAGGAGAAATAGATCTTCTCCTCAGGATTTTCAATTCAATCAATATGAAGATCAAGCCCTTTGCCATAGCGCTGTTTGCGCTGGCGACTTCCCTCTTCATCTCTTGCCAGGACGATATGAGTTCGCAGGGTTCCTCTCTTGTGACCGGAGAAGTGACCATTACGGTCGATTCAATCCCCACCTTCATCCAGGCGCACACAGAAGAATATGACGCTTACGACGCGCGTTCAAATACAAAGCTCCTCGGGCGCATCAACGTGCCGGAATATGGCTCCCTCTCCTGCTCTTTCCTGTCGCAGCTATATCCCTCTCCCGAGTTAGGGATAAATGACACGGTGCCTGAATCATTTATAGATTCGATGAGGCTTATCGTGAAAGTGCCTCGCGGTTCGCTCACGGGCGACTCCCTTGCTCCGCAGCAATTGAAGGTGTTCCGCCTAAATAAGCAACTCCCGGCCGACATTGTCAACAACGCCAATCCTTCGGATTATTATGATGCATCCGACCGGGAGGCTTTGTTAGGCTCAAAGACTTATACACTCTCTGCCCTGAATAAGAGTGACTCCGCTTTTATCAAGAATCCATATATATCCATCCGTGTCGATTTACCTCGTGAAATGGCCCTTCAATGTGTTCGCAAGTATCGCACAGACCCTGCCATTTTCCAATGGCCAGCTACGTTTGCACAGCAATTCCCCGGCCTTTACGTGGAGCAGAGTTTTGGAAACGGATGCATCGGAAATATCAGCACCATGCAGGTGTTCATTTACTCCCGTGTGGAAAAGAAGGTGAACACCAAGGATGAGGAGACCGGTGAGACAGTCACTTCGGTAGTGGCTGAAGCCGATTCTGTGTGTCTTTTCGCCACAGCTCCTGAAGTGGTGTCGTCAAACGTAATCAACCTCACCCTTTCCGACAATTTGAAAAATCTCGCTTCGCAAGGGAAGTCAATAGTCACCACTCCCGGGGGTTATATCACCAACATACAATTTCCGGCTCGCGAGATTATCGATAAATATAATCAGAGCAATTCCGTGATGACCATCGTCTCCAATCTCTCGGTAGAGATTCCCGCTTCGGAAATAGATAACGATTTTGGAATTGGCATGGCGCCCTATCTCCTGATGGTGAAAAAATCGGAACGTGACGAGTTTTTCCAGAACAACAAGATCCCGGATAACATCACCTCCTTCTCCGCTTCTTATGATTCAGAGAAGAAATCCTATTCATTCCCGGGTATGCGTCAGTATCTGCTCAATCTTATCAACTCCGGAAAAGAACCTTCGCAGGAAGATGTCGAGTTCTCCCTCATCCCGGTTGATCTCACTATTGAGAACGTGGAACAATATAATGGCTCGATTGTGCCCTATATAATTCGTTGCACAAACTATCTCACCAAGCCGACCATGACCCTTCTCGACACCGACCACACCATAATCAACTTCACTTATTCCAAACAAGACCTCGAATAATGTTCCGCACCCTTTTCCTCTCGTTCTCGCTCCTCCTTGCTGGCTGTGGGGCAACGACGGCTCAACACACCGATTCCGTCGAGGCCGACTCTATTGCAGAGAATCCGGCCTCCGAAGTCGTGCCGGAGATCACTCTGCTTTTTGCGGGCGATGCAATGCAGCATCAGGCGCAGCTCGACCAGGCCAAGATTCGGGGTGGAGGGAGCAGGTATGATTATTCACAATGCTTCGGAATGATTGCCCCCACAATCCGGGAGGCTGATTATGCCGTAGTGAACCTTGAGGTGCCGCTGGGGGGTGGGCCTGTATATCAAGGTTATCCCTGCTTTTCCTCACCTGATTCTTACGCCGAGGCTCTTCGGGACGCAGGGTTCGATATGTTCCTCACCTCCAATAATCACTGCCTCGACAGCGGTATGAAGGCCGCGCGTCGCACCCTCACCGCGCTCGACAGCATCGGTGTGGATCATATCGGCACCTATCACGATGCAGCGCAGAGAGAGAAACTCGTTCCTTTCATTAAGGATATTAAGGGTTTCAAGGTAGGATTCCTCAATTATACCTACGGCACCAACGGTATAGAGCCACGCGACGGCATGGAGGTTGCGATGATCGACCGTGACCGGATGGCAAAGGAGATTGCCCTCACTCGCGAAGCCGGTGCGGAACTCGTCGTTGTGACAGTTCACTGGGGCGTGGAATATGTATTGACGCAAAACAAGAACCAGGAGAACCTTGCGCAGTTCCTTCTCGATCAGGGCACCGACCTGGTGATCGGTGGGCATCCCCACGTGATCCAGCCCATGATGGTGGTGGATAATGAGAAAACCGGCAAGAAATCATTAGTGGTCTATTCATTGGGAAACCTTATCTCCAACATGAAGACGGCCGACACACGTGGAGGAGCATTGGTGCGGGCTGTGATAGGACGCGACGAGAATGGCAAACCGGTGTTCAAGGAAGCTAATTATGATACTTTCCTTTCCGCAAAACCTGAAAATAATTCCCAGAATTTCCGTGTAATCCCATCGTGGATGCCTGAGAGCATTCCTGTAGCGCAGAAAGAACACTGGAATATCTTCAATCGTGGAGCGGAAAAGATTTTCAACCAATATAACAAGGATGTGCCCAGGAAGCACAAGTAGTTAGAATGATTCAGACTAATAATCTGAGTATGCAGTTTGGTAAGCGCATACTCTTTCAGGATGTAAACCTCACTTTCAATCACGGCAACTGCTATGGCATCATCGGTGCCAACGGTGCCGGAAAATCAACATTGATGAAGATTCTCTCCGGAGAACTGACCCCTACTTCGGGCACAGTGACCTTCGGTCCCGGCGAGCGTCTGTCGGTTTTAAGCCAGAACCACTTTGAGTTTGATGAATGCACCGTAATCGAGACCGTTCTTCGCGGTCACACCGTGCTTTGGGACATAATGCAGGAGAAGGATGCCATCTATGCCAAGGAGGATTTCTCCGATGCCGACGGAATCCGCGCCGCCGAACTCGAGGAACGTTTCGCCGAACTTGAGGGGTGGAATGCCGAGAGCGATGCGGCAGCCCTCCTTTCCGGCCTCGGAATCAAGGAAGATCGTCATTATATGCTTATGAAGGATATGAGCGCAAATGAGAAGGTGCGCGTGCTTCTTGCAAAAGCACTGTTCGGCAACCCCGACAATCTCCTTCTCGACGAGCCTACCAACGACCTTGACCTTGAGACTGTGGCTTGGCTTGAGAATTACCTCGCCAACTTTGAAAACACGGTGCTTGTAGTTTCTCACGACCGCCACTTCCTGAATGCTGTCAGCACCCATACTCTCGACATAGATTATAACAAGATTTCTCTCTTCGCCGGAAACTATGATTTCTGGTATCAGTCATCACAGTTGGCTCTCCGTCAGCAACAGGCCGCCAACAAGAAAGCTGAGGAGAAGCGTAAGGAACTTATGGAGTTTATTCAGCGATTCAGTGCGAATGTGGCAAAGAGCAAGCAGACCACTTCGCGCAAGAAGATGCTCGAAAAACTTAACATCGAGGAGATTCAGCCCTCCACACGACGTTATCCCGGCATCATCTTCACCCCCAACCGCGAGGTGGGCAACAAGATTTTGGAGGTCAAGGGGCTGAAAGCATCCGTTGATGGAGAAGTGCTCTTTGATGATGTGAACTTCCAGGTTGAGAAAGGCGATAAGATCGCATTCCTTTCACGCGACCCTCGCGCAATGACTGCATTCTTCGAGATCATCATGGGGAACCGCAAGGCCGATGCCGGCGAATATGACTGGGGGCAGACCATCACAACAGCCTATCTTCCTCTTGACAACAGCGCCTTCTTTGAATCCAACCTCAACCTTGTGGATTGGCTCTGTCAATACAGCTCGGACTCTTCCGAGATTTATCTCAAAGGATTCCTCGGGAAGATGCTCTTCTCGGGCGAAGAGGTGTTGAAAAAAGCAAGTGTGCTTTCCGGAGGAGAGAAGATACGATGCATGATTGCAAGGATGATGCTCACCGACGCCAACACCCTCGTGCTCGACTCCCCTACCAACCACCTCGACCTTGAATCCATTCAGGCGTTCAACAATACGCTTCAGAACTTCAAAGGAGTCATCCTTATGTCGAGCCACGACCACGAGTTTATCCAGACCATCTGTAACCGCATAATCGAGCTCACGCCCAACGGCATCATCGACAAGATGATGGATTATGACGACTACATCGAAGATCCGAAAGTAGCGGCCGCCCGCGAAAGGCTCTACCCCGCACCCAAAGCCTAACCATAGCGCGACCCTCCCCCGTGGCGGGAGCCTCCGAGCTTCCGCAAAATAATATGTCAGCCGGACCCCGGCCGGGAGCCTCCGAGCTTCCGCAAAAATGTAGGGACGCTCCCCGGAGCGTCCTAATTTCCAATAACTCCCAAAAACATAAAGCAATGGTAAAACATATAGTAACATTCAAATTCAAAGGCGAAGAAGCCATCCGCAAAGAATACGCACTGAAATTCAAGGAAGCCCTTATGGCACTCCCCGCCGTCATCCCCTGCCTCGAATCAATGGAGGTAGGAATCAACGAAAATCCTGCCGAGACCTGGGATCTTGTCCTCACAGCAATCGTTCCCACAATGGCCGACGTTGATGTATATGCCCAGCATCCCGCCCACGTAGCCGCCGCCTCCATCATCGCCCCCGTAAAAGATTCCCGCGCCTGCGTCGATTACGAGGGCTAAATCGATAACAGAGGGAAATTTAAGCTTCGGAAATCCTTGTTTCTATAACAGAAATTTATTAAGAGTGTATCGATCATGATGCACTCTTTTTTGTTAAATAATTTTTACTTTATTTGCACTCTCAAAAATTTAGATTAAATTTGCAAAATTCTCACGCCATCCGGGTGTCAAGCTAAAATTGACAATGGGGCGGGAGAAAATTATTACATATTTGGAAGGCGTTTATTTACGCTTGTTCTTGGCGACTTGAAACTACCACCTTCAAACCCTTGCCAAGGATGAAGCAACGATAGATGCTCATGGGTATGATCATATTGCCCGGCTCGTATCTGACAATTGTCAGATACCGGTCGGCATATCATCATATCGGCGTGAGGTCTGCGTTGCTCGTCTGCAAGGGTGGGCTGTGGTAGGCCTCAAGTCGCGAGACGAGTAACAGGTATGGCTCTCGCGCTTTCTTGTTTATATACTTAACATTAATTACCTATCAGAGAGCCAATGGGTTATACGATTTATGAATCCACTTCTCGGCTCTTCGCTTTATGACTCATTGAACAGATTAGTCATTGGGTTCTTGCTATCATTATGGCTTTTCCTAATCCCCATTTTTTACAAGTATCTCTTTATATTGGATGAATTTCTTGGAAAGTGCGGATATTTTATTTTCTGCTTCGTGTTGGGTCTTTTCTTTTCATTATTCATCGATTGGATTGCAGGACTTAAAAAACAAGGCTTCATAAAATTCTTTTTCTATAAAAATAATTTAAAGAGAATAAAAAAGATATCGGAAGAAAACGATGTGCCACTATCTCTCACAGATGGCGACACAGAGATTGAGGCTTACTATAAATATTATTATTCTGTTCAAGAATCTCATCTGCTCGGGAACGTGCCTGCATTGGAAACCCTCTCTGCATTTCTTCTTAATCTTTGCGGTGTAAGCCTTGTATCATCAATTGTAAGCTTGGTATTGTTCTGCATTCATCCAAACTGCTGTTGCTGTTGCAATTGCAGTCGCAGTCACATTTGCTTTGGGTGTATTTTGATACTCTCTATCATCATTCTCTTAATAGGAAAGATATGTCGAGACTATATAGAAGGGAAAATTTATTCCTCTATCATTTTAGCATATAAATTCAATATTTCATCAAAATCGCAAAACAATTAAACAGAAATAAAAAATTAAAATTCAGTAATCTATGAAACATCTAACATCGATCTTTTTCAGACGATGGCTATTTCTGCTATCGTTTGTACTCTGCAGTTTATCTGCTTTCCCAGATGTAACAGTTGGAGATTTGATTTATTCAATTTCTTCATATTACTCATCTGCAACCGTTACAAGTTACACAGGAAACCCACGTAATATTGTCATTCCTGAAACTATTAATGTTGATGGCAAAGATTATCCTGTTACCGGGATCGCTAATCGAGCGTTTGCAAATTGCAAGTCTTTGGAGAGCATAAATATACCCAAAAGCGTAACCAATATTGGTTATACATATAAGTATGACTCTTCAACTGACTATAAAAACAGTACACCTGGATTCTACCTTCCATTTTACGGCTGTTCCGCTCTTAAGAAAGTGATATTTGAAGATGGAGATGACACATTGTCAATTGGTGCTTATTATAAATTTAATAACACGTCTAGTGGAGGAGGTACTGGTCTGTTTTCCAGTTCGTCAGTAGAGGAAGTTTACTTGGGAAGAAATATCAGTTATGATAATTATTCTTCAGGTTATACTTTTTCAAGGGATCCCGAATCCTACGGATATTCTGCTTTCTATAGCCAAACCAAACTGTCTAAGGTTACAATTGGTGACAAGGTAACAACTTTACCTGACTATTTGTTTGATGGATGTTCTAACTTAGCATCGGTTTATTTAGGAAAATCTCTCCAAACGATACCGGATTATTGTTTTAGAAGTTGCCAGATAACTATAATTGATATGCCGGATAAAGTAACAAGTATTGGACAAGAGGCATTCAAAAAAAATAACAGTTTAACTTTCGTCAAGATATCCTCAAGTATAAAATCTATAGGCTCATCAGCATTTGAAAATTGCTCGAACCTATCTCATATTGATTTCCCGGATGGTATAACCACCATAGGCTCCAATGCATTTTATGCCTGCGGGCTACAAACCCTAGAAATACCTAATTCAGTTAACTCTTTAGGATCTGAGGCCTTCTCTCAATCAAAAATTCAAAAGGCAGTGGTAAATTCTAAGGGAAATTTGCCTGAGGAAATTTTCTTAAACTGTACAGAACTTCAAGAATGTTATTTAGGAGATGAAGTCACCTCAATAGGGATGTATGCCTTTAGTGGAGATACAAACCTAACAAAAGTAGTAATTGGAAAATCCGTAAAAAGTATTAGCAATCGGGCATTTGCAGGTTGCAAGTCTTTGGAGAGCATAACTATACCCAAAAGCGTAACCAATATTGGTTATACATATAAGTATGACTCTTCAACTGACTATAAAAACAGTACACCTGGATTCTACCTTCCATTTTACGGCTGTTCCGCTCTTAAGAAAGTGATATTTGAAGATGGAGATGACACATTGTCAATTGGTGCTTATTATAAATTTAATAACACGTCTAGTGGAGGAGGTACTGGTCTGTTTTCCAGTTCGTCAGTAGAGGAAGTTTACTTGGGAAGAAATATCAGTTATGATAATTATTCTTCAGGTTATACTTTTTCAGGGGACCCGGAATCCTACGGATATTCAGCGTTCTATAACCAAACCAAACTGTCCAAGGTAACAATTGGAGACAAGGTGACAAGTTTACCCGATTATCTGTTTTATGGATGTTCTAATCTTCACATTCTCATAAGTTTAGCAAATAATGTTCCGGCTATCCAAGATTATACATTTAAATTCTCGCTAAGTACAATAATTGACCCAATTATTTTTGTGCCCTACAAATGCAAATCAGACTATTCCTCAGCTACATACTGGGCTGATTTAACAAATATAAAAGAATGGTTTTACGATGATACCTGTTCATACATACCGTTAGATGAGTACAGCGTTGAAGTTTCTGCTCACCCAACCAATTTTCCGGAATCCATATCCATTCCGGGTGAAGTAGCATGGGAGGAAGGCAGGTTCTCAGTCACCGCTATTTCTGAGAATGCATTTGAAGGATTGGAAAACCTCACTACCCTCTCTTTGCCCGCTAATTTAGAGAGGATTGGAGCAAGGGCTTTTAAAGATTGCACTAAACTTAATGCAATTACTTTTAACGGCCAAAAACAGATTGGAGATGAGGCATTTCGCAATTGTACTTCTCTCGTTAACATAAGCTTACCAAATACTCTTGAAACAATAGGAAACAACGCCTTCCGGAATGCAAACAGCATCACACAAATTGACTTTGAAGAGGGATTGACAGAGATTGGTTTTGGTGCCTTTATGGATTGTAATGCACTGACCGCGGTAAGATTGCCTAACACAGTAACACGAGTTGGAGATTCTGCATTTGAAAATTGCTTGAAACTAACATACGCATATATTGGTGAGAATACGGAGTATCTTGGAAACTCTGCTTTCCGTAATTGCACGGTATTGACGGAAATTTCAATTCCCGGCACAACAAAGACTATAGGGTCCAAGGCTTTCCAAAATTGCAAAACCTTAGCCCTTGCCACTCTCAATTCAGGGATAGAGACAATTGGAAGCTTCTGCTTTGACGGTTGTGCGGAATTGCTTTCAATGACTATTCCGGGAACAGTTAACTCAGTTGGAGGAGGAAGCTTCAATGGTTGCACTTCTCTTTCTTCGCTCTCTTTCAGCAATGGTGAAGAGGATTTGGAGATACCTATGTTCACTGACTCCCCTTTGAAAACCCTTCGCATCGGGCGAAATTTGATTTACCCCTTCTCTGATGAGAAATCCCCGTTCCGTGACCGCACCACTCTTAATAGGGTTATGTTCACAGGAAACTATGTAACCCGTATTTACGATTACCTTCTCGATGGATGTAGCAAGGTTGCATCTATCACTCTTCCTGAAACTTTGGAAATTATAAATAGTGCCGCTTTCCGAAATTGTTCATCTCTTCCTAATATTGTTCTTCCTGCATCTCTTAATGAGATAAAGAGCAAGGCATTTGATGGTTGCGAAGGATTAACTGCAGTTACGTTCAACGATAGCGAAACTCCATTGACACTCGGAACAACAAACTCAATGTTCCATGATTCCCCTCTCGAATCTCTTTATATAGGAAGGAATATTGAATACACTATTCCTGAGACCTCATATCCTGAAGAACTGGCTCCTTTCTATCAGCAGAAGAACCTGACGGATTTAAAGTTCTCAAATAATGGATTCGTGACCGTTCTCCCCTATTACTTTATGTATGAAGCTGAGAAACTTCCTTCTGTTTCCTTCCCGGCAAGCTTACAGCAAATAGGGGCATACGCATTCTATGCCAATTCTCAGCTTCCATCAATAACTCTTCCGGATGAAGTGACTACCGTAGGATCCAATTGTTTTCAAAATTGCACGAAGATGGAGACTATCCATTTATCTGAGAAACTATCGGGAATATCCTCCTACCTTTTAGCAGGTTGTTCCTCATTAAAATCTATTACTATTCCGGCCTCGGTAGCTGACATTTATACAGGTGCGTTCAACGAATGTTCCTCACTTGAAAGCATAATTATCGGTAACTCTGCAACTCCACTCCAGATAGGTAATGATTCACCGAACGTTGGAATGTTCTGCACGACCCCGCTTTCAACTCTATACATAGGAAGGAATCTTACTTATTCATCAACTGAGAATGGAGGGTATTCACCTTTCCATAATATGACATCCCTCACCAACATTTCCTTCTCCCAGGCAGGAGAGGTTACTGAAGTTGGGTCATATCTGTTGGATGGATGTTCTTCTGTGAAAGGATTCAGACTGCCTGAGAGCCTTGTCAAGATAAATGACAATGCTTTCTCGAATATGACTGCGCTTGAATACTGTAATATTCCAAACAACGTAAATTCACTTGGGAAAGCCGTATTTATGAGTGATTCAAAATTGGAGTCTGTTATATTGTCGAACAAAATTCCGGTTCTTGACGAAAATCTATTTAACGGTTGTGCAGTTCTTGACAATCTCTCTATCCCTGCATCTGTAAAGAACATGAACAAGGGTGCCTTCACCGGATGCGGATCAATGGCTAATCTCCGAATAGAAAACGGTAGTGAAATAATGACAGTTGCATCTAAAGATGATAAAAACAGTCTGTTTGCCGACTGTCCCATCTCTGATCTCTATCTCGGCCGCTGGCTCTCATACGATGTAAATACTAAAACGATTGCTCCTTTCTATGAACAACGGAAGTTGAAAAAGCTTACATTGGGTGAAACAGTAGGTACCATCGGAAAATATCTCTTCACCCTATGCACAACCCTTCAGGCTGTAGAAATTCCTGACGGAGTTGAATCTATAGGTGAGGAGGCATTCTGGCAATGCTACGAATTATCTAATCTTAAATTAGGAGAAGGTCTGACTTCATTGGGAGAACGGGCTTTTTCCAGCAATATAAGCCTGGATAATGTGAAGATGCCTTCAACGTTGACTTCAATATCTGATGGTTGTTTTTCTTACTGCACACATCTTGTCAATCTGGAACTTAACGCTAATCTTGGAATAATTGGACCGAGAGCTTTTGAATATTGTGGTAACCTCGTATCCGTGGATATTCCCAATAAGGTGTATGGTCTCGGTGTGGAGGCTTTCCAGAATTGCTCCTCACTTTCAACAATAACCATTCCCGAGGGAGGCATCAGTTCAATCGGTGCACGTGCTTTCAAAGACTGCTCGAATATAAGCAATGTTATTCTGGGAAAAAATGTGACATCTTTGGGTGTAAACTGTTTCCAAGGGTGCGAAAAGGTTATGAACGTAAAGAGCTATAATCCGATTCCACCGGTTGGGGCTCCCGGTTTCCCACAGACTGTTGTTGACAACGGAACCATCTTCGTGCCTACTGAATCGGTAGAAGATTATAAGGACTCAGACACTTGGTGGGAATTCTTCAACATTCGACCTTTCACTGATGCCACACTTCTGACCTCCATTGTCTTGAATAAGACAGAAGCTACTATCCGTGACACTGAAACACTTCTCCTCAGTGCCACTGCCACTCCCTCTGATGCAACCGACCAAACAGTGCTTTATCGCTCCAATGACACATCTGTTGCCACGGTTGACAATGATGGTGTAGTTACGGGGAAAGCACCCGGAGTTGCAATCATTACTGCTTACGCAGCCGATGGCTCAGGAGCACACGCAGAATGTAGCTTGACAGTGAATCCGACTCTAATTGAACGATTAGAGGCATCTACAGAACATTCCATTAAAATTGGACGCACCGATAAACTTTCTGTTAAAGTTTACCCGGAAAATGCAACAGATCAAAGCCTTTCTTGGAAATCGGATAACACTTCGGTGGTAAGAGTTGACAGCGACGGAACTTTAACAGCAATTTACAAGGGCAGTGCCAAACTTACCGCAACATCCAATGATGGTTCGAATGTATCGCACACTTGCATTATTACCGTGCTTCCTCCCACCAAAGGTGACTCTAACGATGATGACTCCCTTACGGTTACTGATGCCGTTAATACAGCGAATTATGCAATGGGGAATGAAGTCAAGAATTTCTGCTTCGAGGCAGCGGATGTGAATGAGGATAATAAGATTACTCTTGCCGATGCTTCAGGAACAATTTCCATCATTCTTGACACTCCTCCAATGTCAACGGCTTCAAAAGCAAGAGCTTTATCGCAGAATAATGAATCAACTTCCGATATGCTTACAATAGATGACTTCGCTGCCGGGAGAGGGGAGACGGTATATATCAATATCGGGTTGAATGATACTCGAGATTATGTTGCCCTGCAAGCCGACCTTGTGTTACCGCAGGGTCTATCACTCGTATCAGTTGATGCAGGAGATAGGATTGTTAGCCATAAGCTCATAACAAAGCAAATTGACAACAACACTACCCGTATCATACTCTTTGATCCCGACAACGCCTCTTTCCGAGATGGAGACGACTCTTTCCTTACTTTAAAAGTCAAGGTCAAGGAGCCCCAGACCGGAGACATTGTATTGAAGAATATTTTTGCATCTGATGCCGGAGCCAATGAATACATACTGACATCTACAGGTGGTCAAAACATCAATGTTTCAGGAATATGGGCAGTCAAAGGCAATGTAAAACTCTTTGCTGAAGGGAATGAAATCAAAGTCAATAATGCAGAAGGGTATGAAGTGACAATCTGTGATATTGACGGTGCGGTTATCTCTCACTTCACGGCTAAATCAAATACCGAATCGGTAAATGTGGAAGCAGGAATCTATATCGTGAAAGTTGGTGCATTGGTTGAAAAGATCATCATTAAATGATATTGGAGATGAAAAATGTTTTCACAAGACGCATGCTAATGGCGCTGACACTGCTCTTAGGAGCGGTGTCGGCAATCTCCGCGTCCGATAGCTTCTACCTTGAAGCAATCAATATAGAACCGGGTGAGACCAGACAATTGAACCTTATTCTTGACAATTCACAGGATTTCTTCGGCTTTCAGGCGGACATTACCCTGCCCGACGGCCTCGATCTGGTTCAGACTAACGGCAACGTTAACTTTTCTCTTTCAAGCCGGGCCGACAGGAGTTTCACCAAAGTATCTAAAATATTAAGTGATAACAGTGTCAGGATTGGTGCATTCTCCTTGTCTCACAAACCATTTGAGGATAACACAGGAGTGTTGGCTTACTTGGGAGTCCGTGCTTCCGATGGTTTTGAAGGAGGGATAATCACAATGAATAATATTCTGTTTGTTGACTCCAAGGATATGGATGTGGAGTTTCCTGATTGTTCCCTGGAAATAGGAACCACTCACTATGACAGATGTTTTGCTCCTGATTTCGACATAGCTGTGGGTGAAACCAAATCCATAGCCATTGAACTTGATAACGAGACTCCTTTCACAGCTTTTCAGATAGATTTATATCCCCCCAAAGGCTTGAAAGTATCTGACAAATCTATTTCTCTGGCGTCAGCTCGTGTTTCAGATCATTTACTTTCTACAAAGGCTTTCCCTGACGGACGCATTAGAATTATATGTCTCTCTTTATCTAATGCTCTTTTATCAGGGAATAAGGGGACACTCCTTAATGTAGAAGTTACAGCTGCAAGAAACATTAGCGAGAGTTCAGTATTGGAAATTAAGAATCAAATATTCACTATGGCTGATGCCATGGAATATGTGCTTCCTGATACGGAGACAATTGTCACAGCAGAGGGTGAATTTGAAGAGATTTTCCCCACTTCTGTGGTGTTATCTGAGAATCACTTAGTCCTTATGAAAGGTGACTCATTCCAGCTTACAGCGGAAGTCCTTCCGGAGGATGCTGATGAGAAAGGAATACTTTGGTCTTCCTCAGATACAAGCGTAATAACAGTTTCTGACGATGGCTTTGTGAAGGCAATTTCTGAAGGTACGGCCACAATCAAAGCCTACTGCGTGAATTATCCTGAAATCTTTGCTGAATGTGAGGTAACAGTTTCTGTAAAATCAGAAGTTGAAACGCCTATTATTGGACAGATAAAGGTTAATGCAAGCAATAACATCCTATATTTGGATGGCCTATCTGATAATGTTGAGATTAGCCTATATTCTCTTGACGGGTGCCTATTGGGATCTGCCGTAACCAATGGTTCACAAGTGAAATTCGAGGTTCCCGGCAAAGGAATTTATATTCTCAGAATTGGAAACCAATCCTTAAAAATCACCATTTAAACCACTAATCCAATCTTTACTTCAAAGGATGGTGTGTCAAATTTTCGCATTTTGACACACCATTCTTTTTTTAATTCGAAAAAAGATAGCTTTATTCACAGCAAAAATGCGCTCAATATTTGATATATTCTCCGCATTTTACTAATTTTACAGCATGAGGATTGCACATCGACATAACATTTTTATCCGGCAACACACTGATTGACCCAATTTCAAAAGATATACTCCGGAATAACAGAGAAGATGGGTGTAGCGCCAACTACTTGTTGTCGGAATGACGGCATTCGCGCAAACTTAATATTGAATATGAAACTAATAGAACTAAATATCGATAAGATAGCTTCACTTTGTAAAAAATATAAAGTGAAGTGTCTTTATGTCTTCGGTTCAATTCTCACCGACCGCTTTAATTCCGACAGTGATATTGATTTCTCTGTAGATTTTGATAAGGAAAGGATTGAAGCGGAAAAGACCGATTGGGCCAATCTCTTTTTTGATTTCATTCACGACCTCGAGACTCTTCTCGGACGCAAAGTTGACATGGTGATTGAGGAAGGAATCAAAAATCATTATTTTAAAACGGAGCTTGACAATACTAAAAAATTGATTTATGGATGAAAATCATTTACCTCGATTAGAGAATGATGTAATAACGCTGCTTACAAAATAAAAAACCCGGATTCATCACCTGCATCTTAATATCAGGGAGAGGAATTACCGGGACGGCTATACAAAATTACATAAAATATGGACTTAAGTTCAACGGTGCCTACCCCTCTTTCTCCATCAGTTCCAAGAGACGCATCTCCCCTTCATCTATCTTTTCGATCAGGGCTGCCATCTTTTCTCCAGCCTCCACAATCTCTTGCGGAGACATCTCCCCCGACGACATGCGGGTCTCAAGTTCCGATTTCTCTTTCTCTAACTCCGGAAGTGTTTTTTCAAGTTCCTCTTTCTCCCTTTTCTCTTTGAATGTAAGCTTTACTTTAGGGGGATTCTGACGACGTGATGCACCTGTGGAATTGTTTGCTGATGCAGTGCCGTTGCTTTTCTCTCTCCTCTCTCTCTCCTCTCGTTCCCTTCGTTCCAGTTCCTTCCTCTCTTTCTCCTCTTCCGCGACACAATGACGGTAGGTGGAATAGTCGCCCGGGAAATCACGAACCTCCCCATCTCCTTTGAACACGAAGAGATGATCCACTATGCGGTCGAGGAAGAACCGGTCATGGCTCACAACTATCACACAACCCTTGAAATTGACAAGATAATCCTCCAACACAGCAAGAGTCATTATATCGAGGTCGTTGGTTGGCTCGTCAAGTATAAGGAAATTGGGATTCCGCATCAATACGGTAGCCAAGTAAAGCCTGCGACGTTCACCTCCGCTCAGCTTGGCGATATATTTCTGCTGCGTCTGAGGAGTGAAGAGAAATTTTGAAAGGAAGGCAGAAGCGGTCATCGTGGTCTTGTCATCTATACGCACCGT
The DNA here is from genome assembly GCA_947174305.1 of uncultured Porphyromonadaceae bacterium. GTDB lineage: Bacteria > Bacteroidota > Bacteroidia > Bacteroidales > Muribaculaceae > Lepagella. Next base: position 20,937 of record CAMWIH010000029.1, read on the forward strand.
CTCTGCAATCTCGCGCACCGCATCTATCACCTTTTTGCGGTCATCAAAGTTGGTCATCCCTTCCTGAGAGTAGTATCCCCATTTCACCGTCTCTCCTATATCGAAACTACCTGAATCCGGCTGCAACTCACCTAACAGGAGTTTTATGAAAGTCGTTTTACCGGCTCCGTTATCGCCCACGATTCCAACTTTCTCATAACGGGCGAAATCATAATTCCATCCGTTAAGAATCTTCTTATCCCCAAATGCTTTCTTCACATCGCGGGCTTCGAAAATCTTGGAACCGATATAGGTTGACTTCACATTAAGCTCGACATCACGACGTGATAGATCAACCCGGCTTCTTGCCTCCAACTGATGAAAATTATCTATACGGTATTTAGCTTTCGATCCTCGCGCCTGCGGCTGCCGACGCATCCATTCACGCTCCGTGCGCAGAAGATTCTTAACCTTTGCCAATTCTGCGGAGAGATTCTCCATTCTCTCCTCTCGCTTCTGCAGATAGTAATCGTAGTTGCCGGAATATGAATATGCCTGACCTCGATCAATTTCGATTATTCGATTGCACACATTATCAAGAAAATAACGGTCATGGGTCACCATAAGCAACGTTATCTTCTGATGCGAAAGATAATTCTCGAGCCATTCAATCATCCATATATCCAGATGGTTGGTTGGCTCATCAAGAATAAGCATATCAGGCTTCCCCATCAGGACTTTTGCCAATGCCACCCGTTTGGCCTGGCCGCCCGACAATCTGCCAAGAGGAGCATCCATATCCGTGATGCGGAACTGATAAAGCAACTGACGGGCAAGGTCGGGGCCATTCCACTCCTCCTCTTTATCAACTCCTGAAGCAACATACTCCAGAACAGTCATATCTCCATCCATAGGGGGAAGTTGTTCAAGATAGCCTACACGGAGACCGTTGCGAAAAACCACATTTCCCGAATCATAATCCTCTTTTCCAGCAATGATATTAAGAAAGGTAGTCTTTCCGGCGCCATTCGGAGCGATGATACCGATCTTATCGCCTTGGAAAATTCCGAGCGTCACATCCTCAAAAAGGATGCGATCGCCGTAAGATTTCGTCAGTTTCTCTATTTGCAGATAGCTTTCCATTTCTTAAAAAAGAATTAATTAGCCTTGAGGAGGAATTTTAATTAACGAAGCATACCCGAGCGCGGAGCCGTCGGCGTGTCAGAAGGTAGTGGATGTGGTCTCTTTCGGAGGTGAGGTTGAGGGAGCATACTCACGTATGTGACCGAAACCGAATCCTCCGAAAGAGGCCGCAGACGCTGCCTTATCACGCGCCGACAAAAGCTTAGACAACAGCGATAACTTCAATCTCCACCAACGCCTGCTTCGGCAACTCCTTCACCGCAAAAGCGGCGCGAGCCGGATAAACCTTCTTAAACTCTTCGGCATAAACTTCATTCATCGGACCGAAAAGCGACATATCAGCCAAGAGGCAAGTAGTCTTAACCACATTATCAAGAGTTGCACCCTCAGCCTCAAGGATAGCCTTTATGTTAGCAATGCTCTGACGAGTCTGTTCTTTGATTTCAGCCGGCATTTCGCCAGTCGTGGGATTGATTGGAAGCTGGCCGGATACGAATATAAGGTTACCTGCCTTCACTGCCTGGCTGTAAGGACCGATTGCGCCCGGAGCCTTCTCTGTCTTGATCTCCTTTTTCATGATAATACTGATTTAACTTGTTTGTATCGTTCCACAAATTTAATAAATTTCTAGATTATTGCCAAATAACATCTAAATCAGGAAAAAATTCCATTTCCAGAAAAAATCACAATTCCCTTATTTAAGATTAATTAACATTCGCACTACTCTTACTCCTGTCATTTTTATAGGTTTATTTGTTAAATTTGTAAACTATAAAACCTTAGCGTATGATTCAAAGGACAAGTAAATCCAGACATATCCCGCTACGTACAAAAATGTCGGATGAGGAGCTTGCAGAGCTTATTAAAGAAGCTCGCAAACAACATCCCGAACAGTTCGGCAGGCATACCTCAGGAAGTTTTGACAGTCATTCGAAATATGAACGAGTATCCGCAGCAAGCGAGATCATTTCGAAATGGCTATGATTCCTGTATTCCAACGAGAAATAGTGGAAGTCCCCTTCCTATTGCCGGATGGAGCTGTCAAGAATCATCCCGCTCTTGTAGTATCAGTGCCTGAGCTGCAAGAGGAAGAAGAGGGGTTATTCTATGCAGTGCTTATCTCCACAAAAAATCATCATCCAAAATATACTATCGAAATTAAGCCGGAAGATATCATCAACCAGCCAATAATTGAAAGGAAATCCTATTTTGTCACCCATATAATTACTTACTTTCTATCACGCGATATAATACAACGAAAAGGATATTTTGTAACTAAATCTAAATTCAACGACGTGGTAGATATTGTAATCAGCAATATTTTCGGGGAGCCTTTGGATTAGTTCAAAGAAAAAAGGGAATCTTCCGATTCCCTTCCAAGAGCCGCGAATGGGACTCGAACCCATGACCTTTTCGTTACGAATGAAATGCTC
>CAMWIH010000030.1 GCA_947174305.1 uncultured Porphyromonadaceae bacterium
TTTTTCATCTTAGTCATGTCGCTACATTATTCGAATGGAACGGTGTTTATTTTTGTTTACGCCGCTGAAATCAAGTTTGATCTGATAGCCGGCGATGATCTCGTGGCTTCCCGAAGAGGCCTTGGAGATTGCTGAGGTCGGGTAGTCGTAGGAATATCCGATAAAGAAGTTTTTAAATTCGGCGGCTACCATGACGCTCACGGCATCTTTGTAGCGGTATCCAACTCCAAAAGAGAGGAATTTATTGTATCTTGCCCTCATGGCAGCCTGCACGTTGAATGTGGAGAAATCTGTGACGGCCATCACGGAGGGTTGCAATTCAAATAACGTGTTTTTAAGGGGAATATTGCTATCTGCCGTAAAATAGAGAGTGCGCGGAAGTTTAGTCTCGTAATATGAAGTTTCCGAACTCTCATTCCCCTCGGTGTCAAGTTTCACGGTCGGGTCGAGCAGATGAAGTCCCGATATTCCGATGGAGAACCATTTGTGTGTGTAATATAATCCGGCCGACAGGTCGAACACATTTCCTGTCACGTCGTGTGTCGGTATCGCTTCATCGGTGCCTTGGTGATAGTCGTCACCTTCGGGGAGGACCACCTCCGATCCCTTGAACTTGGATGTGTAGTAACCGCCCTGGACTCCGATTGAAAGGGTGCCTTTCAGGAATTTCAGTTTGTAGCTCCCCTGAATGTTGATGAGCATATTCGAGAAAAGACCGAGCGACTCATTCATCATGTCCGCTCCCACGCCTATTCGCTGTTTCCCTATCTTGACGGGCATATCGGCCGTGGCAAGGAAACTCTTCGGGGCATTTTCTATTCCGAGCCATTGCAGGCGTGCGCCTCCTCGTATGCGCAGGAAGTCAACCTGACCCGTGGCCGCAGGGTTATAATAGGTCGGCACAGCCCACGACTGGGTGAGAAGCACATCATTCTGGGCCTTCATTCCGGGCGCGAACAATAGAAACGCCATCAGGACTCCTGCAATCAGAAGGGATGTGAAAAGTTTTTTTTCGCGGCTGTTATCCATTTTGGGTTAATGTTGGTCTGTATCTTTTATTCTGTTTCTGCCAGCCTATTCGAAATAGAACGTCAGCACAAACATTTTCGATTTCACTTTTGAGAGAGACTGGGTTATCTTCAACATCTCCGGGTTTTCGTCAAGGTCCGGACGGTCATGTTTCAGTATGTCGGTGAGTCCGAAGCAGAACTTGATTTCCGGATTCAGTTTGAAGAATGGTAGATAGAAATCGCATCCGAGTCCTATTGAAAGATAGGCATCTGTAGAATTGAACTGAAGGAAATCCAACCTTTTTTTGCTCACGTCGAAGGTTGCCATCGCGCCGAGTGTCACGTATGGACGGGCGTTATGCAAACGATCGCCCGATATTTTCAGGTCGAGCGGTGTCACTACGTATGCAGTCTTTACATCCTGATGTTCCACTGCGCCTGTCACGTGGTCGCGAAATTGCACACCCTTGCTCCCGAAATACATTCCCGGTGTGAAGCGCAGGTTGAAATATTTATGAAGTCTGAGGTCGGCCAAAACGTTGACGCAGATTCCGGGGTCGAACGTCGGCACCTCCACAAACCATTGTCCTCCCTCCGGTGTCTGGAAACCGTTATGAGTGAAGTCGAGGTCCTGAACATGCGTCCCGACAGAGAACCCGAGATGCCATCTTTTCAGGTCGGCGTATGGGCGGTTCATAATCTTGTCGCGCGGTTTGGAAAATGCTTCGGATGCCCCGAAAAGAAGCATCACCAGAAGCAGTGCTGACCGGCAGATTATATGGAACGGTTGTTTAGACATATCTCTTTAACGTGAATCTTATTCCTATTATTGCAAATTTTATGGTAATGGTGATGTCAAAATTATTTAAAGATAATTTCCAAATGTTGATAGATTCTCCCTCCGAATTGTTAAATTTGCATATTGAACGGTCTTGATAAATGAGACCGTATTCCGAAAAGCGGTTATCACTATGGAAGAGAAGAGAAAGATGGAATGGAATCGCCTTATATGCGATTTGCGTTTGGGCATGGAGGAATATCATGACGGACAACAGCACACCCGTTCTGATTTTCAACGTGACTACGACCGTCTTGTGTTCTCCTCTCCCTTCCGCAGGCTTCAGAACAAGACGCAGGTTTTTCCCCTCCCGGGGAGTATCTTCGTGCATAACCGTCTCACCCATAGTTTGGAGGTTTCTACCGTGGGGAGGTCGATGGCGACTGAGGTTTCCAATAGACTCAGGGAGAAATATGCATCCGAGCCGTGGGTTAATAAGCTCGATGAGTTCCGCGACATTGTGGCGGCGGCCTGCCTCTGCCATGATTTGGGGAATCCACCCTTCGGGCACTCCGGTGAGAAAACCATCTCCTCATACTTCTCTGAGGGGAAAGGGCGCGAGCTTGTGAACTCCCTTTCAACCCAGGAGGCAGCCGACTTCCTTAATTTTGAAGGTAATGCCAATTCCTTCCGCCTTCTTGCCCATCAGTTTTCGGGGCGACGTCAGGGGGGTATGGCCATGACTTATTCCACTCTCGCATCCATCGTGAAATATCCCTATTCATCCCTCTATGCCGGAGGGAAAGGGAAGTTCGGGTTTTTCAAGTCTGAGGAGGATACTTACCGCAGGGTGGCTCAACATCTCGGAATACCTGAACTTGAGCCGGGACGTTTCGCCCGACATCCGTTGGTCTATATAATGGAGGCTGCCGACGATATATGCTACCAGATAATGGATCTCGAGGACTCGCATAAATTGAAGATTATGAGCGAGGCCGAGGTCACCGCCCTCTTCCTCTCATTCTTTGAGCCGGGACGGCAGGATAGATGCCGGCGCACCCTTTCCCGTCTGGACGACCCCAACGAGCGCGTGGCTTATCTGCGGTCAAACGTAATCGGGGAGATGGTGGTGAGTTGTGCGGAGGCGTTTGTGGAGAATGAGGAAAGGATTCTGAGAGGGGAGAATGTGGGGCCGCTCACTTCCCTTATGTCGCCACGCCTGCGCGATGCATATTCAGCTTGTTCAAAGACTGCATGGGAACGCATCTACTGCGCCCCTGAAGTCGTGGATATTGAATTGGGAGGAAACCGGATAATCACATATCTCATGAATGCACTGATGGAGGCTGTGATTCATCCCGAACGGAATTATTCGCAATTGCTCTTGAGCATAATTCCCAATCAATATGACACCCGTGCCGAGACCCTTTATGAAAGGATACAGAGCGTGCTCGACCACGTGTCGGGCATGACCGATGTGTATGCCCTTAACCTATACAGAAAGCTTAACGGTCACTCATTGCCGGCTGTTTAGAAATTTATGAAAATGAAGACAAGAGTAACTATCCTGCTTATCATCCTCTCCACCGCTCTCTCTGTTTGCGGTGAGAAGGTTTGGACCCCGGCTGATATGCCTAATGTGCAGATTGCCGACCGGAGTCAATATGTTTCCGACCCCGACAACTTGCTTTCCCCTTCAACCAAGGCTGAAGTGAATAAGCGTCTTTTCGCCCTGCGTCAGCAGACCACGGCTGAAGTCGTTGTGGCTCTCCCTCCCGATATCGGGGATATGCCCATCGAGGAATGGTCGGAAAAGCTGTTTACCCTTTGGGGGATAGGAAAGAAGGATAAGGATAACGGGCTATTGCTTGTGATAGCCCCCGAGCAACGAAAGGCACGCATCCAGACCGGATATGGGGTGGAGGGGGTGTTGCCCGACATTGCGTGTAAAAATATAATAGGGCAGGAGATCGTTCCGGCCATGCGTGAGGGAGATATTGATGCGGCAGTGAATGGAGCAACGCAGATGATAGCCTCCGCCATGACCGATCCTGCAGTTGCCGAGGAGTTGAGAAGCGACGATGCGGATAACTACGAGGGTGCGATGCAGACGATCTCCTCGGAAACAATCATGGGGTTTGTGAGGATTGTGACGTGGTGTGTCTTCCTGTTCTCGCTTTTCTGTTTCTGTCGTGATCTATACAATGCCCGTAAACTCGATAACTACGCAAAGGCGATGCTGTGGCGCGGACATCTGCCCACCTACTTCTGGTGTTCGCTTCTCTCCTTCGGGTCAGGGCTTATCTTCTTTATACTTGCTTTTTGGTTCTATCGCTCGATACGTACTAAAAAGCGTATTTGTCCCACTTGCGGAGCAAAGATGCATAGGCTGAATGAGGAAGAGGATAATGCGTTGCTCACTCCGTCGCAGGATTTTGAAGAGAAGCTCAAGACGGTTGATTATGATGTATGGGAGTGTCCGTCGTGTGGCACAGTTGAGCGACTCCCTTTCAAGGCGAAGCAGATGAAATACACTCCGTGCCCCTCCTGCGGCACAGTGGCTATGTGTCTGTCGGGCACACGCACTGTCAAACCTGCCACTACGCGAAGCGCAGGAACAGGGGTGAAAGTGTATGAATGTAAGTTCTGTCATCATAAGGAGGAACATCCATACGTGATTCCCAAGAAGGAGGATCCGGCGGCAGCCGCCCTTGCTGCAGGAGCTGTCCTGGGTTCGATGAATGGTCGTCGTGGCGGTGGAGGCGGCTTCGGCGGTGGCTTCGGTGGCGGATCCACCGGTGGAGGTGGGGCATCGGGAGGATGGTAAATGTCCCGGGTCCCTTCTTTCGGGATATCCTAACGAAGACGTCTTAGTCGCAGTGTGGATGATTGATAAGGGAATGTTATGGTGAATAGGGGAGACTCATAACGGGCTTTTATATCTTTGGTGAGGGTCTCTCCTGTTGCATCAAGCCATTCCACATCATAAATGTCCGGAAATCCTGTTTCGATAAGACGTGCTTTCAGCATTCCCGGTTTCCAGATATCGGGTCGTGTTTTTGCTCCTTCAATATAATAAAGGTTGTAGCCATCGTTATCACGAATTATGGCCACCGTGTAATTTCCCCCCATGCGTAACAGGCTTTCCTCTAACGAACGGTCAAAAACTTTCCATAATCCCTCCTTGGGATCGGTGGAGCGCATAAGATATGATTCAAGTATATCGGGATTGGAAAACTCTGAAACCGTAAGCGTGAAATCAGCCCGTGGATATTCTATGGCAATATCGTCGATTTCCAGCATAGCTCCGGGAGAAACAAAAAAGCCGATACTGTCGGGATATTCAATTTCAGAATCCCAGGAAAGTATCGGCTTATATTCCCTGTTTCCTCCAAGCAGTGAGCAATGCCCTTGATCGAATGTGAGGAGGAAAGCATTCGGGCCCGTGAAAAAATCGAATCCTTCCTTTACCGTTGCCTCTTCTCCGTTCCCGATTCTGAATCTTAGCGAGGTCGGCATGTAGGTTTCATCTTTAGGTTGATCGGCTGTCCTGATGGAGATCTTTTCGCGAGTCCCGTATCGGTCGGCAATCACTATGCCCCATTCCGGATGGTTCACTTTCTTTTTCCCTTTCGGCGACAGGAATGGGTAGCTTTTCCCCGAAGCGTTATGCAGATTTCTTGCTCTGAAAGAGAAATCGAGATGTTTCTTGGGAGAGATAGAGATGAGATCGAATATGGTGTCGGCCGAAGATGCGTCAATGGTGAGGGAGGAATCGGCGGCATGCCTGAAGCCTGTGAAACCTCTTGATGAATTAAGGTATGCTGATTCGGTTCTTGTATTGTTGGGGCTGAGTGCCAAAGGCTTTTTCTCCGGCACCTCTTTTGAAGAGGCCGAGCACATAGCTGTCACGGCTGTGACAATTCCGACAATTGCAAAGATAAAAATTATCGATCCGATAATCTTATTTATGAGCCACATGGAGCGGAGATTGAAATGAGAACGCAACTTGGCAACGAAAAATGTTACAATCCACCACCATATCAAGGCTCCTGCGCCAATCGATAGGAATCCGATTACGTAGTGATAGAACTTGATTTCAGGTATGAAGAAGTTGAATCGGGCGAATAGACCGATTATCAGGAATATAATCAGCGGGTTGGAGAAGGTGAAAAGGAATCCGTTGAGTATGTTGCGTTTGTCAGAAATCCCTTCCTCCGGTTTCTTGAGCTTCCTTGAAGGATTCGATTTGAAAAGATAAATGCCGAAGCCTATAAGCACAACCGAACCCAAAAGCTGTATGATGTTATGATTCCTTGTGAGGAATTCCTCAATGAAAGAGAGACCGAAACCGGTGAGCAGGCAATAGAACATATCCGAGATGGCGGCTCCAATTCCGGTGAAGAAACCGGTGCGGCGTCCTTTCTCCAGTGTGCGCTGCACACAAAGGATGCCGACGGGTCCCATCGGAGCCGAAATGATTATGCCGATGGCTATGCCTCGCCAAATCATATATATTATTCCTTCAATGAAATTCATCTAATTCACTATCATATAGCCTTGTCCGGTCGGGATGCATTTATACTGCCTCAGACTGTAATGATCGGAGGCGGCCGGCCCCGATAGTGGAGCTCCTGCACCCATCGTCACATCATATTTCGATCCGCAAACCGGGCAGATTGCTTCAAAAGTGTCGGGATCGACCTTCACCCTTATATCCTGTTTACGCTCCACGGGACACGAGAGGTCGTAGGCGAGTGGCGCCACTTCATTGATGCGGTAGTCAAAACCGTTGATCAATAACACACCGCCATATCCTGTCATAGTGCGCTCAAGATAAGGGAAGCCGGCCGGCTCGCGTAATGCCTTTATAAAATATTGAGGGATGCCGAACCCTGAAACCCCGTAACGATTCCATTGGCCGGCATCCGAGAGATTTATGCTTACCGCCATGTTGGGGATTCTCTCATCATCATTATTGTTGCATCCGCTCATGATTGCAATGACCGAGATGGCAGAAAGGATAAGAGTTGTAAGCCCCACTTTTCTCATACGCGACAGCAGATTGAATTAGTCAAAAGGAAGATTGCGTAGCATTTCGGCAAACTGGCTCACCATCTTGTTGATTGGTCCGCTGACCATAGGTTTGAGCATTGCCGGAATCTGAAGGTCAATCTCCACTTGCACCGAACATGAAATCTCCGTAGAGGGATGTATGTGGAGCATCAGGGCCATTGGCACAGGTGTACCGATGCCTTCAAGCTTGATGAACGTGGGTTCCACTGTCTCGGTGAGCTGAAGGGCAAGGTTTCCCACCGGCCCGGCCGGGAAGGAGATGGTGTCGGGGGTGATCTGGATCTGGTTGAAAAGGTCACGCTGGTCGGCCGGAACCTGATCTTCAGGAACACGGCTCAAAAGCTCTTTCAACCCTTCCAGATTCGAAAGTTTCCTATATACGGCTTCTGCGGAAGCCTTGATTGGCGTTTCTACGCTCTTATATTCTGCCATTTTATTAATTTAAGTTTCGCAAATTTCAACCCACAATATGAGCCATGCGAATGATGAGTTTTTAAAATTTGGATTGAATAGGCTCGGGCACCCAATTTGAAGGATCCTGTCGCCACTCCTCTATGGTGTCAAGGTCGCGCGTACGTATGTAATCCATCTCCACAGCGGCATCGAGCATATCGGCATAATTTATCAGAGAGATTGTGCGGAGGTCAGCATCCTTGAGGCGTTTCACCGACATGGGGAACTCATAGCTGAAAATCGATATGAGACCGAGTGGCTCACAGCCGGCATTCTCCACGGCCTCTTTGGCACGCACCGAATTGGCTCCGGTGGTGATGAGGTCTTCAATGAGGATAACTTTCCATCCAGGCTTAAGGTTCCCCTCAATCTGGTTCTCCAGACCATGGTCTTTAGGAGTATCCCTGACGTAACAGAAGGGAAGACCCAAGGCATCGGCGGCAAGAGTGCCGAGAGGTATGGCGCCGGTAGAAACACTGGCTATGGCCTGCGTTTCGGGGAATTTTTCAATTATTGTCTTGGCAATTATCACCTTCACCTGATTTCGCAGATCGGGATAGGAGAGGATGCGACGGTGATCATTATATAAAGGTGAGTTCCAGCCTGAACCCCATACAAAAGGGATATCAGGTTGCAATTTTATTGCACTCACATGCAGGAATTTTTCGGCTAAAAGACGTTCAGGTTTTTTCATATTACCTTATTTTTTACATTGAGGTGAGAGGTTCGGGTGGGATTATTAATCCTTTTCCCTCTCTAACAAACAACAAAGTTACATATGCTGTTCTGAATTTCCAAATATAAAGTGAAAAAATTCGATTAAAATAAAAAATCATGATGCATCCTGTTTAATCAAGACGCATCATGATAAACCATGATAAAAAATTACTTCAACACCACCTTCTTGCCGTTGATTATGTAAACTCCCTCTTCAAGTTCGGAGAGACGGCTTGCCGGGGCATCGTTAAGCAGAACCTTGCCATCAATGCCGAACACGGTCACATTGGCATTCTCCTCCATTTTGATGGAAGTGGCACCCGACTCGTTACCTTTAATCACCTTCACCACATTGTTACGTGCGTTTCCAGTGGCGGTGAACACAAATTCTCCACTTTCATTAAGGGGCACCGGTTCATCCTTGTAGAATACCGTAACATTTTTAGATGAGGGTTTCACGGTGAACTGAGTGCCGGAGATGACAGCCTGGCCTTTAGGGTCTGCTTCGTGCCTGACAGGGCTATAGTAGAACGTTGCTTCCACACCCTCTCCAAGTTGAAGTGACGCGCCCGACATCTGGGGCCGTTCATTATATGAGTTATAAACCAATATTGACGACTGGAGTTCCGCCTCGCTTGCCACCTCTTTTTCCGGACTGTAAGGAATCACAAAATATTCTTTTGCACCGCTCTCGGCATTATCTACTCCGGCTACCTCCGCACCGTCAAGATATATGGCCGGACTTTTTGTTTCGTCTCCGCTAAAGCCGAAAACAATCGGAGTGCCATAACCGGGGATGAAGTTAATCTCCCTCTCTCCTTCTGCTGTGGAATAAGAGGGGTTGGAGGGATTTCCCCAAATATCGGCTAATTTTGAGTCTATGCTAATCTTCATGAAGAAATCGTTGCCGGTGACTTTCAATTTAGCTGAGTATTCCTCGGGAAGTTTCTCAACCACCATATAGAACGTGGTGCCGTCAATGTTCGCACTGATTGAGGAGTTGCCCGAATGTTGTTCGGCCGTCCCATCCGGAGTAAGTGTGAAAAGATTGGTGATGTAATATCCCTTTTTGGGAGCAAAGAAAAATTGTGGTGATTTTTCGGAGATTGGAATTACATACTTCATTGTCTCCGAAGCCGGCATCGAAAGGGTTCCATCTACCACAACATCCTGTGTCAATGCCTCTCCCTTAGGAAGTGGAAACGGTTGGCCTCCATAGGTGAGAGAGAAATCCACCTGGTCTCCATTGATTATATAACCCGTGAAATTGATAGTGCCATATTCTTTAGCCATCCCTGCAATCTTCAGGATAGTGTTTTCTGTCACGGTGAATGAAACGGCATTGTTCGACAGCTCTGAAATTATCTCTTTCCCATTGAGTAGAAGGGAAGTGACGGTGTAGTCATCACTTACGAAGTTGATTCGCAAATCAGTATTCTCCTTGACTGTTATGTTGTTGGCGACTATATCTGCGGGATATATAAACTGTCCTGTGGTCCGGTTATATATATTTAGCAGGCAACCCTCCATATTTTCGCCATATTCAAAGGTCACATCATAATCTTTCGGTGCGTCCCCTTCAAACACCTGGATGAAAAGATTATCGTTAGGCTTTATCTCTATGCCCTCATATTTTGGATAAAAGCTATTCTTGGGAACATCCACGCCATTCAACGTCACCTTATAAGCTGAGGCTATTTCTGAAAGTGACAATGTCATTGAGCCATCAATCTCCGGATTAAACGGATAGGAATGCGTGCCCTCCTTAAGGTCGAGAACGTAGCCGGATGCAAATTTAGCTTCAAGATATTCCACTCCATTCACCACGTCAATTGTAAAGGAATCGCTGCGTTCTATTTTGGCAACCTTCACCTTGTAGGTCAACCCGTCGTAGGAGTCTGCGAAATAAGCCCCGGCGTAAGTGCCATTGTTATTTCTTCCTATATTAAGGGATTTCTCACCGTCGGCAGTTTGAGCGGAAGTTATTATATACCCGTCCGCTCCATAGAGATAGCACCATCCCTTTGTTTCCAATACGTAAGAGGTCTGGTCGGGAGCAAGGTCAACATAAGGACCCACTTGGCTTTCAAGCTGAATCTTTACTGACCCGGGTATGTCCCATTCAAACGTTACTTTCAATGCTGATGCATGGAATACCATACCTAAGAACATCGTCAGGAAGAGCCCAAATATCTTGCTGCTGTTGATAGTATTCATAGTCTGAAAATTTAATATTATATGGAACTGTTCAAATTTTTACAAGGGATTATTTCCCTTTTATTTAACGATCTTGAATGTTTCCACCCGGCCGTCGATGCCTTTCACATATACTATGCTGATGCCTGTGGAAGGGAGAGTCATGGAGACTGTATCGCCGTTGAAGTCTGCTTCTGAATTGATTCTGCGTCCTGCCGAATCAAAAGCCTCGATCACGGCTATGGAGGATGCATTTGTCACAGTCACGGTGGAGGTGTTGCGGTCGTAAGTGAATCTGAAACCATTGTCACTCTCAACCTCAGCCACACCCGAAATGTCTCCAAATTTCACATTGTATATATTCGTGAGAGATGTCAGGCCATTTGTGCCATTATAGGCCAAGACCATGATGTAGGTCTGATCGGGAGAGAAGATTGGATAGCTCATCGTGAGATCCACATCTCCTACGCTTGATTCATCATTTTCCGTGGAGAGGAACATGTTCTGCGACGCAGTGGTCAGAATCATCACTTGATTGTCGGAAGCGGGTTCACAAAGGCAAGCCACTACAGGATAGCGGAAAGTACCCGATGTCAACGTGAGCTGGGAGGTGAGGCGGATGTTCATCGGATTGGGAATGATGGTGTACCTGCCTTCTTTTTCCGCGTTTTCAATCGTGAATGGTTTTGAGATATACACCTTCGGGGTGGAGGGCGGTCCGTTAAGTTTCACCTTGGCCGTGAATGCGCTCAGGTAAAAGTCGAAGGTGTCCTCATTGAAGAAAGTGAAGGTCAGCTCCTTGTCAATGTAGCTGTCGATGTATTGCACGAATTGGGTCAGGTCCGCATCCCATTCCTGAGTCACGGTTGACTTCGGGGGAATGGTCATAAGGATGCTTGTTCCTAAGAGCAACGGGCCCTCTTCATCGAGAAAAACGGGCGCGAAACCGCTTATGCGCTCAATCTCTGAGGTGTTCTCTACTGTCACTTTCACCTTGTTCAGGCAACCGTAGTAGAGACCCCCTATTATCTCTCCTTTTATTTTCAAGGCCGGGAGTAAATGATTCACTACTGTATATTTACCATTGGAGACATTCAGTGTGACGTAGTTAGGACTGCCGTAAGCAGGTTTTATTTCCACGAAACCTTTCCCGTCGGTTGCTTCTGAGGTCGTTCCCTTGGGCACTTCCACTGTTCCGACTACCACTTTGTAAGTTCCGTCGCTTAGGTTAAGTGCTTTTAGATCTACAGATGGTTTCAGCACTTCAGTATTGGTGCCGTATCCCGGTTGCAGTTCAAACCGGTGACTGTGTATGTCATGGTAAACAGCCTCTCCTGGAGTGTCACCTTGGGGATAAAACATTACTCCAAACTTAAGATATAAAGTGTTGGGGTTATAGTTCACCCACATGGGTTCGGCCACATTCTTGAGCGAGAAAGAAAGCTCGGAGTTCTTCACACTACCCGAAAGTTCTCCTTCTTGAGTGAGAAATTCGGGACGTTCCTCCACAGGTTGCCCGGTTGGAGGTTGTATGCCGAACACAGCGTCCTGAGTGAAATTGTATCCTCCGCCCGAGCCTCCTCCGGTGCCGAGTGCATCCGGGTTGAGTGCATCGAGGGAGAAATAACCGTCTGACATTCCCGACCAGCCCCAATTGAAATGGAACATTCCGTTGCCATCATAGCCGTCGCAAATGAATGAGTGACCGCCACCCAATGTCGAACCGCCGCCATAAAGGATTGGCCCAACGTTTTTCAGGTTTTCATATATCATCTGCTCCCATTCGGTGGAAGAGTAATATTGGCGCAGGGTGTAAAGGAGGTTAGGGTCATACTTGAAATATTTGGTTAGTGCTTTCCCGATATTCATGGCCAATGCACCTGATGCATCCATGGAATATTGCATTTTGGTTGCATAACCGCATGCCTTCATGAGATAAGCCACTGCATTAGCCTGAGTCTCGTCATAATGACCTTCCAGATATATATCGAGCATATTCTCCCAGTCAAACTTTTTCTGGCTGAAATTCATCGACACCTTCTTTTCAATGCTTTCGATGGAATAGGTGATAGAGCCCTCTCCCTTCTCGGGATATTGCCAATAGTTCATCACCTGCGCCATTGCCGTTGCCACGCATCCGGTCCATGTGCGGTCGGTTCCGTCGAGCGGACACTGTGCGTTATAGGGTTCGATCTGGTCCCATTTTGTCTTGATCTGGGGAGCGATTGGCTCACGCTCTTCGCCTCTCACAAGGCTTCTCCGGCTTTTATAGACCGTTAAACCCTTTTCGCGTGCATATTCTATCTGGTTGGCATATTCCTCCATCCACCATTTAAGCTGAGGGGGGATATTTGAAGCAGAGAAACTCCCGTTATCGGAATAACCGAGCACCGGCACTGCCGCATCGTCGGCACTTAAGAGAAGGAATCCTTTGTTGTTGGTGCTGTTAAACACATACACTGCCGGGCTGCCTTTCTCGGTCGAGGCGGTATGCACAAGCCGAGGGGAGTTCTTGGCAAACCCTTTTGCCATAAAGGCAGGATTATCGGCTCCGGCACGTTGCAGAGCTTCCTCCGGGGTAATCTCCCTGGCGTAAGAGGGCAATGAGAGGGCCACGACCAGCAGTGCTGATAGTCTTGATCTGTTCATGAATTCTTAAATATTATTTCATCACTTTATAAGCCTTACCTCCGGCCTTGACAATATATATTCCGGAAGGGAACGAAGCGAATTCTACGGAGTCGAATCCTGCCACAACAAGTCTTCCGTCGAGAGTATATACTTCTATCTCACCTTCCGTCATAATAGAAGAACCGTCGGTGGATATCACAGGTATATCCTTCTCCACATCATTGATTCCTCCCTGGCTGTTCCCAAATGGAAGGGCATAGATGTCGAGCACATATTTGGATGTCTCAGATGAATAATAATATATGAAGAGTCGTCCTTCGTTGTCGCCTTCGGCAAACTCGGGCACGATTGAGGCGAGGTCTCCGCTTTCGTTTGTTCCGAGCAGCAGGAGCGTGTTGCCTTCGGGGTTATCCTCCGATTCAGCTTCAGCCACCATGAGCTGTTCGGTGGCTCCCCCTCCCTCAAGGCCTCGCTTGATGAGCATCATGAATGCCGGGGTGTCGGAAACGGAGTAGGCGTGGGGAGCGAGGGCCTCTGTGGAAAGGTAGCTCTGGGCGTAAGCCACGCCCTTTCCCATGTTGACCATCTCGGTGTGGTCGTATGTGCCGTCGCTGTTGAGATACATGAATCTCAGGATGTCGTTTTCGTCGTCGTCAACGAGCGGGTAGCGTAGCTCAAACACATATTTGTAGGAATCGCCAGCGGGCGTGCGGGCCACGTTGGAGGTCAGGAGTTCCGGTTCGGAATCGTCGTCATAGTAGTAGTCGGCTTCAATTTTGGCCGCGGTCTTGGCGGAATAGAGGTCAACGAAATTGTAAAGGTATCCATACTGATCCGCCGAGACAAACATCTGCTGAGGCTCGCATCCCGGGAGGTCGCCCATAGCGCGCGTACCGTCGGCATAGAGGAAGAGCGTGTTCTTTAGTGTACCGTCGTTGCGGTATGTGAAGTATGAGTCAGTCACGCCGTCGGTTGAAATCTGATAGTTGCCGCGCGTGATGATGAAATCGGGTTTCCCGGGTTCCACCCCCGGGGCATCGAAGAGGATGTCGGCACGGTGTCCGAGACCGCCCACACTGTAATAAGAGAATAGGCACGTGGCGTTTCCGTCAGCATCCTTCATCGGGTCGAGCTCCATAGGGATCTCTGTTGTGGAGAAGAGGTCAAGGCTCTCTTCAGTGGCTTTGTAGAGATTGATGACAAGGCTGTTCCCCTCACGCATAGTCATGTCTTCATTCATGGGGTCGTCATAGCGGTTGTAGAAAGGCTCCTTATACTGCGAGATGCAGAACACCACTTCGTTTCCGTTGAGCATGGATATAAGCACAGGCACGTTCTCCTGGTCGCCCGGGAGCTGTATGAGCGGCACGACGGTCTCGAAAATCTTGCGCGGCCCCTTGTCGTCAATTGCCTTTCCATAGACCACGATACCCGCTTTTCGGGCGAGCAGTATATCCCAGAAGCTTGCGTCTTCAGGGAGGTCTTCATCAATATCTCTCATGAATGTGATGTAGAAGTTGTCGCTGCCGTCGGTCGAGGGTCCCTCTATCACGTCGCCCACGAAGTCATCGAGCACATCCACCGGCTTGTCGAATCCGTCGGCATCCTTCTCCCCCCCGAGTGCATATACGAGGGTGCGGTAGTTGTTGACATAGTATGTTGTGTTGACAGCGAGCGCCACCATTATCTCCACCTTGTCGTCGGTGTTGAAGAAATTGCGTGTGGCCACGGGGGTTAGGTCGCACTGCGGCACGCGCACCTCGTTCTCCTGATAGTGCACCTTGTCCTTGATGACGCCGATCTCCTTCATGGCGGCATCATATATGGTGAATGTATATTCCTGCAGTATGCGGTCGGTGAAGGCCACGTCGTCGTGCGGGGGTATCTCCTCATACACGAATTCACCGGTATAGTACCATATCTCCCCGTTTGGGGCGTCGATGTTCCCTGTTATGTTGGAAGGTGGAAGCGATACTGCAGGATCGGGGTTGACGAAGTCTGCCGCCTTGCAGGCTTCTCCCTTGGAAGCCACCATTGCATTTATCCGCTGTGTTTCCTTGGCAATCCTGTTGTGGAAAACTGAACGTGAATCAACGGTATATCTTTGATTGGTAAGGTCAAATGGTTTATGAAAGCCGTTCTGAGCCGGTTTTAGTGCGAATGTGGATAGGCTTGTCGCTGCTATCAGGAGCGCACTTGCCACGAAGTTTGTAGTATAGATTTTCATTATGAAGTCAGTTTTGTATTATTTTCGCCTAATTTATATATTTTAAGTCACAATATCAAATTATTTTTAATAAAACTTCCCCGAGTTGTCTCAAACTCGGGGAAGCAGTATTACTATAGGTTATAAGGTTATAAGGTTATAGGGTTGTAACCTTATTGCCTATAAGCTTACTAACTTATCAATTTTTACTTAACGTTGACTTTGGAAGCTTTTCCGTTAGCAACCTTAACGTAAACACCCTTTTCAGGATTGGTCACCTCAACACCCTGGAGGTTGAAATAACGAGCCTCTGAATCGGCTGTATCAATGTTGTTGATGCCAGACTGTTTGTTGAGGACGTTCACCATCATGTTGATCTGTTTGTAGCATGCCATATCATCCTTGTAGAGGAAAGCCATACCATAATGTTCCTCACCATCGGCAGGGAAGGTGAACTCATTACCTTTCTTCAAAGGAACATCACCGTTTTCAACAATTTCGAGAGGCATGAAGATAAGATCTTCTTCTGCTCTTGTGCTCAAAGGATTGATATCGGGATCCTCAACATCAGAGTCAGTAGCACCTACAAAACCATCCCAACCTTCGGGAACATCAAATGTTGCAGTAATGGTTTCGCCCATGCATTCACCGGTGATGGTGATTTCGAATTCCCATTCATCAGATGTTTGTTCCACTTTGGGTCCTTCAGAGCTGAGAGTAATATCAAATGTCTCAGGGAACGTGAGATCAGGGAATGATCTGTTAAGCATTACATCTAACTGGATATCGTTAGCTGTATCCACCTGATCTCCATTGCAGAGATAGAGATAGTAAGTGTGAGAGCGGCTATCGACAGGAAGTTCTATTACATTGCCTTCTGTGTATCCCTCTGCAAGAAGGTCTGCCTTGGATTCCCAAACTGCTTGCGCTTTCTTTCTGCTGCCGAAACTGATATCCTGATTTTGCCATATAAAGTTGGTCCATCCTTCGGGAACTTCAATGGTAATGGTTGCAGTTTTTTCGGTGCACTTGCCGTTAACTTCAATTGTATAAGGCAACGGCCAACCCATAAAGTCTTCTGCCGGGATCTGTTCAACCTCTAAGTCGGCTGGATCAGTTGTTATAACAAACTCCTCGGGGAAGGTGGGTCCATCATTTGTTCCGGTTGCATTAACCATTAAGCTAATAGGTGTGTTGCAAGCCATATCATCCTTATAAAGATAAAGGACACCATAATGATCTTTGCCATCAGCCGCGAAATTGAATTTATTTACTTTCTCCATTTGATCGTAGCCGTCCAAGGTAGTGATGGGTTGGAAGTAAATGTTTTCTACAGCTTTTTTACTCCGCATATTGGCACTATATTCTTCCTCTTCCATATCAAATACAGCACCAATGAAACCATCCCAACCTTCAGGCACGGTGAATGTTGCAGTGAAATTGTCAACAGCGCATTCTCCTGTAATCATGATGTCATAACTCCATCCTTGATTCTCGTGTTCAATGGTAAGACCTTCAGCACTAAGCTTCACATCTAATTCATCCGGGAATGTCAGACCGGGGAATTCCCTGTTTAATGTCACAGTAACCTTGATCTCGTTAGCGGTATCCACTTGATCACCTTTGCAAAGCATGAATGCATACTCATGTCCTCTGCCGTCAGCCTTAACCTCGATAACGTTACCACTGGTATATCCGCCACTAAGAAGATCTTCCTTGGGCTCCCATTCAGCTTTGGCTTTCTTTTTACTGCCAAAATTAATATCCTTGTTTACCCAAACAAAGTCAGTCCAGCCTTCCGGAACATCAATAGTGATTGTGGCTGTGGATTCCGAAGTTTTACCATTGATGATAATTTCATAAGGCCAAACTTCTCCACCCCACTCTTCTGCCGGAAGCTGTTCAACCTCCAAGTTGGCGGGGTTAGTTGTAACAGTAAAGTTATCGGGGAAGGCAGGGTCATCATCTCCCTCTTTTTGTGTGAGGGCGGCCTCTACGTAAATCATGGCATTATAAGCATTTTCACCCTTGAAAAGATAAAGAATGCCACCTTCCATTCTTCCTCCAACTTTCATTGTAATGGTATTCCCTTCTTTTATTCCGGGCCATTCTTCTTCAAGTTCGGAAAGAGGCATCCACATATCCGCATCATCTACCGAGCGAGTGGAAACACGTTTACGAGATAACAGAGGCTCAGGCATTTCGAAGTCGCCGTAGGATAAACAATAGAATCCATCCCAACCCTCAGGAACTTCGAATGTGGCTGTAACAACTTCTTCCGCAGACTCACCTTCGATAGTAACGTAGTACTCTGAATCGTCACCCTCTTGTTCTAATGACAAGCCTTTGTCGTTTAAAGTGATGTTAAATTTTTCAGGGAATGCAGGGTTGGCAACAGATTCATTTTTTGTAATCTTAGCCATACATGCTATCTGATTGTTGATATCCATTTCCTCTCCTTTGTAGAGGTAGCCCTGAATAAAATAAGTTTTTCCATCTGCCGGAATAGAGAAGCTGTTCCCTTTTGAATAATTGCCATCTTCATCATAGGCGCTAATTGGAATCATTTCAACAGCGTTGGCTTTACGCATCATACCAGGGATTTCCATCTCACCGGGGGGAGAGAAGAGGAAACCGTCCCACCCGTCAGGTATGGCGATTGTGATTTTCTCTACATCTGCATTTGTCGCGCCTTTTAGCCCAAAGGAGTAGGCAATGGCATCATTGTCCTCGAAAAACATAGCCATTGTCGGATCTATATCCTCCATAGTGCAAAGACTAACGCCGCTGCTTGATGTCTCAATGGTGAAGTTGTCCGGGAATACCGGATCATCAGCCCAAGAAACGGAAGCTGTCACTGCTACTGTGGCCAGTGTTAGTAAAAGTTTCTTCATGTGGTTAAAATATTATGATTAAACAATAAATATGTTCTTAATTAAACCGAATAAGAGATATGCAGATTATGCCTTATTTTGTATAAATCTCCTCAAATTTATAAATTTTAAATCGCAATGTCAAATTTTTTGGCAAAAATCTTTAAAAAGTTTAACGGATTTTATTACGAATGTTGTATGTCGGTCACAATTTTGTGAAAATAATTTCAAAAAGTCACTCCCAATGTCAACATCGATATCCGTGTTCCCGTGCAACTTCTATGAAAGGTCTCGGCGGCTTCGGCAAGGGTGGCACCGGTAGTACACACGTCGTCGAGCAACAGCACGTGCTTATTATCCAGGGAATGGTGTTGACGGAGGGCGAAGATGTCGCGAAGGTTTTCTTTCCTTTCCCGGGTGGAGAGGGAGGTCTGGCTTACGTGCGACCGACGTGCACGGAGCGAGAGTTCTACAGGGATGCCTATGGCATTGTAGAGGCCTGTTGCAATCTCTTCTGTCTGGTTATAACCTCTCCGGGCTTTCTTGAGGAAATGCA
Source organism: uncultured Porphyromonadaceae bacterium (assembly GCA_947174305.1). Taxonomy (GTDB): domain Bacteria; phylum Bacteroidota; class Bacteroidia; order Bacteroidales; family Muribaculaceae; genus Lepagella. The sequence continues at coordinate 18,497 of CAMWIH010000030.1, forward strand.
TGGGGATGGGGACTATGACATCTATGTCGGAGAAGAAACCGGTGGAGAGGAGTTCGCGGCCCGCTGTTTCACCCATGAACCGGGCCAGACCGCGGAAGTGCCGGTATTTGAAGTCTTGAATAAGTTGCGAAACCTCTGACCCGGAGGAATAGAAGAAGTGGCCCGTGGCCCGCTCGAAAGGGAAGAGTCCGGCAAAACGCATCTCCATAGGGTTCCCTTTCTGGCGATGATAGAGCGTTCGCGGCAATCCGGCGAGGCATGGCGTACACACATATCCCCTTTCCTGTGGCGAGAGGGTGACGCCGCATACATGGCATATACGAGGAAATATGAAATCTAAAATGGCCATCTCTATATTTCTTTCGCTTTATTACATTTCATCCTGAATCTTGCGGATTGCTTTGGAAATAAGATTCGATTCGAATCCTCGCGCTACAAGGTGGCGATATAGTTTGGCTCGCTCTTCATAGTCGGCGAGGTCAAGATTACGAGCCTTTGCCTCGGCTGCCTTGGCAAGGGCAAGAAGGTATTCATCCTCATCAAGCTCATCGAGTGCTTCGCTCACTTCGGAGGATGAGATGCGTTTCACGGCCAAAGCCATGCGTATCTTGTTGCGTCCCCACCCGGAAAATCGCACCTTATCTCGTGCGAAAGCCTTTGCGAAACGGAGATTGTCGATGTAACGGTTCTCTTCGAGATAGTCTATTATCTCATCTGCCACAGAAGCTGGAAGCATCAGCTTACGCAATTTCTCCCTTATTTCGGAGGAACAGTGTTCGCTTCGGGCACACAGGTCGGCCATTCTCAGCAATGCCGCATCTTTTGTCAAGGGCTTTCTTCTGATCATCAGGGGGTACGAGGTTATAGGGTTATAGGGTTATGAGGTTAGAAGGTTGTAGGGTTATAGGGTTATAGGGTTATGGGGTTAGAAGGTTATAAGAGTTATTTTCTCGTTGCTGAAATAAACCGTTCTTTGCCATGGATATCGCGATGGCACTCCACTTTGATGAAGCCTTCGTTCCGAAGCATGGTTAGGAGTTGGCCGGCGTGGAGTGGATTGATTTCAAAATATAGCCTCCCTCCACGGTCGAGGGCTTTGGAGGCAATCTCTGCAATACGGGAATAAAAAATGAGGGGAGTGGCATCCGGAACGAAGAGGGCGCTGTGGGGTTCGTAATCAAGCACGTTGCTTTCCATCTCCGCTTTTTCCGACTCATCTATATAGGGCGGATTGCTGACGATGATATCGAAAGAGTGAGGGTGAGGGGAGAAACTGAATACATCCTCGTTGATGAAGCGGATGCGCGCCTTTAGGTTAGATGCATTACGTTCTGCAACTTTCAGTGCCTCTTGAGAGATATCGATAGCCGTGACTTCCGAGAAAGGGAGATTCCTGGAGAGGGCAATGGCGATAGCTCCCGAACCTGTGCCGATATCAAGCACACGAAGGTCCGAGCGTGAGCCCCATTCCTTGATAATCATATCCACCAGTTCCTCAGTTTCGGGGCGCGGAATGAGGGTAGAAGGGTCAACGAAAAGGTTCAAGCCATAAAAATATGCTTCGCCGAGGATATATTGTATCGGCTCATTTTTCAGTAGCCGGCCGACAATATCGCTGATCTTTCCGGCGATATATTCCGACACCTCATCTCCCTCGTGAATAATCATATCGGTAACGTTCCATCCCTTCAGGGAATGAAAGATAAGTCGTGTCATCGCCTTGGCCTCCCCTTCCCCATAGATGGGGCTGAGACGAAGACGAATATCCCTAATACATTCTTTTACGGTCATCTGCTAATTAAAGAAATTACTTAAATAAGCTCTTTTAAACTCTTTGCGAAAGATTAAATAAGCCCTTCATGATTAATATTATTATTACCCGTTTCATCGTGATATGTAGGTTTTATTTCCATTGATAATGTAGATTCCGGCTTGCAGAGAATCAATGGATTTGGATTTGTACATAAGCTGTCTCCCAGATAAGGAATAGACAGTGAAGCATGCTGCAACATCTTTACCAATATCTTCAATCCCGGTTGTTATCCTTTCATAGTCAATATCCTTTAACCAGCTTTCAAGCATGGATGAGGCGTTTGAAGTCTGGGAACTGCGAATCCATAGGCTGGGACTAAGGAAATGACCTCCGGGAATAAGACGTTTCGCATCCGCCTCGACTCCGCTTATGCCACTGCTTGCGCTCGAAACAATAAGCCCGATATTCTTTCCCGCCATTTCCTTGCCATGGTGAAAAAGATAGGTCTGGAGAGGAGCCGCCATCTGACTCCACCACAACGGAGCCGCAATGATTATGGTGTCGTACTCGTCGAGATTTACATTTACCGGGTCGATTGCGGGATAGGAAGAGCTGTTGTCGGGATTATTCTTTATGGCTCCAATCTGGGCACTTCCTATTGCGTAGTTGTTGGCTGCATAGTCAAGACCTTTCTCCGCCGGTTCTATTTCAACCACTTCGGCTTCTATCTGCCGGCTGAGTTCGTTGACTATCTTTTCGACATTGTTGGTATAGCTGTAATAAACTATCAGCGTTTTCGCATTGATTGTTAGACAACCAATAATCATGGCTAAAATAAAAATGATTCTTTTCATACACTTGCTTTATTTCTAAAATCCTACTTGTTTCTGCTGTTCTGCATTGTAACGTTCGCCGACAACAGGAATTAGTGCTACTGCGAGTTCCAGTTCTTTCCTCTTCGGCTAAATTTATTTCCGCTCATTACAGCTCGATTTTCTTGATTACACGGGCCGGATTGCCGGCAACGATCGTCATCGGAGGAACATCGTGTGTGACAACACTCTGCGCTCCGACAATCGCACCATAACCGATTCTAACACCGGGTAAAATCGTAGAGTTGATGCCGATCCATACCTTATCCTCGATTACGATAGGGCGGCCGTAGGTTGCGCTGCGGTTGTCGGGATTCACGTCGTGGTTGATGGTGATGAGGTTGCACTTCGGGCCGATGAAGACACCGTTGCCAATTGTAATCTGACCGCGACCGAAGAACGTGCAGCACTGTTGGATGAAGCAATCTTCTCCGATTGTAACGGGCTTGCCATAGTCAATATAAAACGGTGGAAGCAACGTGGTGCTTTCCGGGAGTGGCTTGCCAAGAATCTCTCCCATCAATTCGTGAACGCGTTTCTGATCGCGTAGATTTACGGTAGAAAGTTCCTGGGCAGTTTCCATGCAGGAAAAAATGTCGTCAATCAGGAGTTCATATCCCGGCTCCTTGGGTGATATGACCTCACCATTACGGTCTCTTTCAAATATATTTTCCATATCTTGATTATTTATTTTTCTGATGCAAAATTACATCTAAAAAAATAGCCCCGCTTTGTTGTAGGGCTCAAACTGTTTTGTCTGGAAGTTCAAATTGCAGATAATGTAGGTGCGATACCGTACATTTCTTTATATAATTTTGAAAAATGCGAAAGGTTCTTGAATCCGACATCGAAACATATCTCAGATACTTTTTTTCCTCCTTTGAGTATTAGATCGCGGGCAGCCTCCAGCCTGCGGCGTATCAGCCATTTCTGCGGTGTCAGATCACTTACTTTCTTGAAATCCCTTTTGAAAGTTGCTAAACTTCGTCCCGTATAGTATGCCATCTCCTCCATAGATAATTCGTTCATAAAGTTGCTCTCCATGAAGTCTACAATATCTATCTTCCAGGGTTGCACGAAATCAAAAAGTGAAGCATAGAGGTTCACGTCGGTCTTAAGGATAGCGCGCATCCCCTCGTTCATCTTCATCTTTAGAATGTCGTCGTCAGGTTGTACACCGGCATCGAAATAAGGTACCAATGATTCAAATAAACTTCTGACATCAAGACGATTGGTGGGAATTTTCATCAGACTCACCTGTTCTCTTTTGGAGTCAGATGGCATTTCACGCTGATTTATCGTCTGATAGAATTCCTTTAAAAAGCTTCGTGAGAACTTCATGACCACAGAACGGTAAGGCTTGTTTTCAGAGCCCCGTTTCTGTAGCCACATTCGATTGTCGCGGCGCATGAAAGCACAGTCTCCCGTATGCAGGATTGTCTTTCTTCCACAATGTGTGATCTCCAGTTCACCTGAGAAAATATATATCAGAGTATGCTCACGGTTACAGTGGGCGCAACCGCGGTCATCCGTGTAAAAGCTCGCGATAAAAACATTTGAGCAATCGAAAACATCAAGTTTTTCCATATCTGAAGATTTACACTGCAAAATTAAAAAAAATTCCTCAAATCGCTTTGTTGGCAGGCTCAAAATATGTGCACGCGGATGTGCACGCGGATTTCATCCAATATGTGCTGTTTTCATCCAAAATATGCCTTCAAAGAGTTTTTTTTAACCGAATCTTGACGGAAATACAATAAAAAATTGGTTGATTTTCAGAAGTATTTATCTGATTATCAACCAATTTTCAATTTGTGGTCCCACTTGGGCTTGAACCAAGGACTCCCTGATTATGAGTCAGGTGCTCTGACCAACTGAGCTATAGGACCTGCAGTGCTGATTCGCTTTGCGGTTGCAAAGTTATAATGTTTTGATTAATTTTCCAAATTTTTTTGGTTTTTTCTTCGATTTTTCAATAGATTGTTAAAATTATTCGGGCAAAGCCCGTGGCGGAAACGGCTACGCGTGGGTTGGAGCTTATGATTCATTCGGGCAAAGCCCGTGGCGGGAACAGCTACGCGCGGGTTGGGGATGGAGGTAAGGGAGGAGAAATGTAGGAAACAACTCGGCCCGGGAATTATATGGGGTAGGTCAGGTTTGTTAAACAAAAATTAACATAAAGACGACGTATTAGGGGTAGGTCTCGGGGGGGGG
>CAMWIH010000031.1 GCA_947174305.1 uncultured Porphyromonadaceae bacterium
AAAATTACAACCCAACTGCAACCTCCAAAAGGTGTACTTCAGTTAATGCTTACACAGGATCAAAGGGGAAAGGCAAGAGAAGGTAAAAACTTGGATAGGCAAAAGGATAAAAAATGATAAGGTAAGAAAGGATGGACAGTGCAAAGGGATAAAAAAATGGTAAGATAAGGAAATAGAAAAAGCAAAGAATAGAGCAAGAATAAATATTATGGAGTAATTAATTAAACCGGGAGGAGGGAGCCGTGAGGCTGTCTCCTCCATTCTTTTCTATCCATTCCCACCTCCCCATCACATTCACTCTCGCCCATCTCGCCTCGCTAAAATCCTTATATAAACAGTCCGGGGTGAGCTTGGTTGCTCACCCCGGAGATATTCGGATTGACATAGTAAGTTCTTATTTACTTCATTCCTCAGGAATTCTCTGTGATGCGTTAGTTTATAAGACGATAGTCAGGCAACGCTTAACCCACTCTGATTATCGGATGTTGAAAAAAAGTTGATAACATCGCCAGTGTAGCAATCGTGAAATTATGCTGGCCGCTAAGCCATTTGGTAACCTCGCTTGGGCGGCGTCCCAAAGCGTCGGCAAGTTGCTTTTTTGATAGCCCCTTTTCATGCATAAGGAAATCTATGCGATCAGAAATTGCAAAAGAAAGATCAACCTCCGCCTTTATTTCAGCAGGAACAGAGGCTACAATCTCCTTATATCTGTTCTTGGCGTCTTTCATAAATCAAATCTCCTATCAGTATCTATTGTTCGTTCGGTGATAATTACAGATGCATTTCTCTCTCCTTCCTTCAATAGCTCTTCGAACTTTTGCAGGTCAAGAACATAGCCTCTGAGGGAATCGTCTTCATTATAAGTTCTTGAATTTTTGATGCCCCCATTTCCTAATATTAGAATTCCTTTGGAAAGTCTCAGACAATAGAGGCGCAATTTTGATGACAAGACAGGTAGCGCCATCACAGAGTCTTTCATCTTTCCTTCAGGCCGGAAAAGACGCTCAAGCGCACCTTCTTCTGAGATTTTATCAAGCACCTGCACTATACGTAGAAGGTCACAGTTAAGCTTTGCATCTTCAATAAATTTTGCATAAAAACGTTCATATTCAGTAAGATCTTCGGATGCAAACTGGATTGAATATAGGGTACATTTGCTTCCTTCATTAAGGAGTATCAATTCCACTTCACTCATAACGCACACTTTCTTCTTTATTTATAACGCAAATATACATAAAATATTTCACCTTAAAGTAAAATTTAATAGAAAATTTTCTCCTCTTCCTCTCATTTCTGCGAAAGTTTTTTAAATATTTAGCCCTTTGAACTTGTTATGCCGCATAACAAATCCCGGGTGAGCCTGGAGGCTCACCCCGGAGATTTGTGGATTGCTTGTGGTTTGTTCTTATCATTCCCTTACGGATAGGAGAGACAACCGGCTGACGAGCTTGAGTCGTGGTGCGGACTAAAGGACGGCGGCAATATTGCGAATCCGGTCGAGTCTGGTTTGCGTGATTCCTCGCTCCTCCAGCTCCTTCCTCAGGAACTCTCCCGGATGCGTAGGCTCGTAAGGAGTAAGGTTATTGGCAATCATGTCTGTGGGTATTCCCGGAATGGTTATCATATCAATCATAATAGTTTGAGAGTTCTATAATACATCATTGATATAATAATTGTTTATCCCGCAGGTAAGCACTTATGACATGTATGATTGGAGCATGCTTGTCACGATAGAAAGCCCTGGCCATAGACTGATAACCTTCAGGTCCTACAACAACATCCTGAATATTCATTTTCAAATTTTTAATCTCCCTCCTATATAATCTATCAAACAGTTTCCACCTGAATTCTTGTGGAAGGAAATTAGGATGATTGGTCTCAAGGTCATCCGTAGAACAGATGAAGGTATATATTGTTTCTTCATCTTTTTTATATTCTTGCAAAAGCCAGGAAACCATTTTAAAGAAAACGCTGAAATGTATGGGTCTATCTACATATGCTTTGGTTATATTTATATCTACGATCTTTATATACTCATATTCTATTGGTATATGTAAAACATCGCGTTTATAATCATCGTCACAAAAATAAAGGGCGACCAATAAATGATTGCCCCCATTATCTGAGAAAATATGTTCTACTGACTTCATTATGACTTTGATAAATATGTTTGGAAGAAGTGTTCGCGCATAATTTCCATTCTCTCTTTTTTCTGTTTCTGCGCTTTCTCTATGAAAGCGACCAACTCTTTGGAAGGATTCAAGATTTTGATTGTGCGTGCCGTTTCCATATCAATTATGTTTTACATCCGCAAAGATAAGTATTTTCTTAAATCGTTGCAAAATATTGGAAATTAATTTAATCTAACTTTGAAATTATTAACACTAAATGCAAGCAGAGAGTTTAATTGGGAGAGCAACCTATACAAAATTCCCATCTTTTCGATTTACAAAGAAAATAAAAAAGTTTCTAAAACCCAAAATTTTTGAATTTATTGTGCCGTATAAACAATCCGGGGTGAGCCTGGAGGCTCACCCCGGAGATACTCGGATTGCTCCTCGAACCCCTACCTTCATCTCCTCCCTCAGGAACTCTCCCGGATGCGTGGGCTCGTAAGGAGTAAGGTTATTGGCAATCATTTCAATGATATCTTTTTGATATCAACATCAGGCATTTGCGGAAGAAAGAAATTCTCCATATCTGTACCCTTCACTTTTTCACATATAACTCCTCGAAAGAATCCCAATGTCTGAGACCATATCTGTAACTTAAACTCGTTAAAAGCTTCTTCCTCATGGATAATGGTTTTCCAATCTTTAGCCAAGAATAGGGCTATTCCTGCATATTTGAGAATCGTTTTATCACCTGTATGATACTCCACGGTAAGTTGGAGAGCCACTAAATTTTTTTCCTCGTCAACAACCTTCATTACAGGAGCCATTTTTACAGATATGGAGTCGCCTGTTTTGAAAATATTGTTTTCAAAGGTAAACAATACCTCCTTATATGATATCTGATTAAATATAATTACCATAATTGAATTTCAGTTTTTAATTGGCCACTTGCATCATTCTTTTAAGAGCCATTTTAAGTTTGACTTTATTATAACAGAAGTGAGGGTCGAAAGGAAGATTATACATAAATGTTGATTCAGAAGTTGTATGGAAATGATCTTCCATATTTACCGTTCTGTCTTTTATGAAGGCATATTGGAAATGACGGGAGGAGAATAGATCAGCGATTGGCTTCGTGCTCTCCATGTAATCCATGACTTGATTTGGGGTGACAGATATGGCGGCATATTGAGGAGAGGATTCTGCAGGTGATGATAGGCGCACAAAAAGGAATAGTGCATTCTTCTCCTTATCAAGGTAGAGGTCAACGTAAGGCTTCCCTATATCCTGAATATTTCCGATAAACACCATATTATTCTTCTGGGTGATTTCCATTATCATGGTCTCCACTTTCTTTAATTGTCCTATATTTATCAAGTTTATCCTCTTCCAACAAAGCCACTATATCCACAGAAGGATAAGTTTCAACGATATAGCTATCGATTGACTCCCCTTCATTAAGTAAAACGTTCTTATGGCCCTTCTTGTTGAATTTCCTCTGAATAAGTCCCACCTTATCAGAAAATTTCAGTTTAACTATAAAAGGGCCTCTCTTTTCATTAAGGTAAGCCTCAGCTTCCTCAAGAGAATAGTTTTCAGCAATTCGGTTAACAATATTTTTAATATCTTTTAGACATTTCTCCCTTGACTTAAAAACCGAAATAGCTCTTTCTCCCACATAACTCTTTTTTTCTTCGTCTGTTAAGAGTGACACTTCCTCTGAAGTAAATATCATTTTTTCCTCTTCCATTCTTTCTTCATCTCCTCGTTTTGATTGAGGGGTGGAATCAATTATAGTAGGAGGATCTGTGAGTGTGCTTCTGAATACGATATCTGAAGATGTAGTTTGAATGTAAGCGGCATCGATTACCTCCATAAAAGGAAGCAATTCTTCTTCATACATCAAAGTATATTTTTTCTCCATATCTTCACTCATATTCTAAGCAAATCGGGGAGTACTTATTATTAATTAGGATTTCAAAATATTTTGAAACATCCAGTTCTAAATCTTTTGCTCCAAATATACGGCTAATTCTTTAAATTTCAAAATTTTTCAAAAAACTTTTCGAAAAATTTTTCGAAAAATTTTGAAATTTATTATGTAACCGTCCGAAAGAAGCCGGGGAAGGAGAAAAGAGGAAAAAGAAGAGGGGGAAGGGGAAAAGCAAATCGGGGGAAGCCGTGCGGCTCCCCCCGATTCTTATATTTGCTTCATGTTTGAGAATCTCATAGCATCGTCATCCTGACCAAACTCGTAACGTCCATTCTTGAGTTTGAACTCATTTAGATAAATGTCACCACTGTTTGAACTTCGTTGATATTTTATGGTTTTATCACCATTCCTGAAGTCCGCATATATTGACCATGTATTGAATTCACTCGGTTTAGCTTTTACACTGAAATCCTTATAGAACCATTTGTTATTATCATCATAACCTGTCGCTCCTGTATAATCAGAAATTACGGTGCCGTTACTTAGCCTGATGTAAACATAATACAAATCGGAATGAGACTTATCCCAGTAGATTCGGAAATTACGGGTCTCTTCAGTTTCCGCTTTCGGCTTACCTCCATGACCCACATACGAGTCGTCGATATATGCACACCATTTGCCGGATGTACTGTCTTTCACAAAGTCATTGAGAGTGATACCGGTATTGTGATCTTGCTGCCAACCTGACGAATAATTTATATTCCTGGTCTCATTGGCACTATCATCATTATCGAAGTTCTTATAGTAATAACCGTTTTCTTCACCATCTTTTATACTGGATGGATCGGTACTACCAGTGAACAAATTGCCTCCTCCAATATAGTTAACATACATCTGTCCGAAGGTTTTCGGCCAATAGAGACGGTAATGCTTTTCTTCCACTACCACTGCACTCGGCACTCCTTGGTGAGCTACACCGTCGGCATCGACATAGGCGCATTTCTTCTTCGTTGTCGCATCGTAGGTGAACTGGCTTGGCTTCAGAACATTCTTGGATCCGTCACCGTAATCGATGTGGAATTGTTCGTCGACATTTCCGAAGGTGAAGTCGGCATAGTAGTATGCTCCATGAGTGTTGCTGTTATAATTAGCGTTTCCACCCTGCCATACATGTGTAGAGGAAGCACCATACCACATATATAACTTAGTAGCGGTGTTCGGATAGTAGATACGGTAATCGGCTATATCCATCTCGTTACCGGTCGGCACTCCTTTGACTGCATAACGGAGGTCGTTGATAGTGACGCAGTATGCCTGTTCCGCATCATTCCATACGAGATAATCCTTACTTACTTTCGGGCCGTTTGCCACGCCGCCTACCGCGCTGTAGGTAGGATTGGAAGCATCGCCGAAGCGCCAGTTGAAGCGGAATTCATCGAATTCATCAGATGTCTCCAAAGTGTAAACATAATATTTGTGTCCGTTGCTACCCTTGGTTTCGGTTGACCAGCCTGAAGTCCAATGAGAGTTTATGCGGATCTGACCGTCGGGCAAGGTCTGGATAGCACCACCCTTAGCATCAGAATCCGGTTTCTGATTCTGGTTGGTCGGTTTCTCGTAGAAATAGAATTTGTATTTCTTCACTTCAGGAGGTGCCGGAGGCGTCCAACCCGGAGCATCCCAATGATATTCACCCGCTGACTTGTTGGTGAATCCGAAATAGTAATGTTCAAGCAAGGGCCAGCCGTTATACTGCGCCGCTCCCGGTCCGTCACCGTTGGCATTGAGACTGTAAACATAGAGCTTACCTTTCTCCATATAAGAGAATACGAATCGCAGGTTATCCGGATTGGTAGTCGTGGTGTAAGTGAAGGTATATTCACGCGCTTCCTCCGAACCGCTTGTCGCTTTATAGAACTTATTTTCACGATAGTATGAGCTCATGGTCGAAGCCTCGCCGATAGCGATACCCGGCCATGCCATAAGACCTGACTTGATGGCATCGTTATGATCCCTATATTCCGTGTCTTCATCAAGTTCGAAGGCCTTGGTAGCGTCATAGATATAGACGTGTGTCGCACCTTTCACCTTGAAACCGATAGTATATTTCTTCACCGGTGTGTCGTCAATCTCAACGGCACGGATCTGCATTCCATAATCCTCTATGTTACCATACATATAAGAATTGGAACCTCCGGAGAGCATCAACGCCTGCAACCAGCGTCCAATCTGATCTTTCTCCAGACCTGCGGCCTCTGTCGCTGTCCAGAAATATCCGGCGCGGTCGTCGCCTACAAGCGTGGACCCGTTGTAGTACATACCCTTCGGCAGATAGATCATATTGCCGTCATCATCTCTGAGGCGTGCCTGGAAGTAGGTGTAACCACCGGCTTCGGTCTCGGTGCTTCTGAAAGCGTTGGAGTTACGTATCTCATCCCATTCGTTGGTCTTCGGAATGCGGAAACCGGGAGGACAGATATTCGTATAGAGATGTTTCTCGGCACTCTCTTTAGAAGTGTTATATGCCGCCGGGAGATAGTATGAACCTATTGCTTCCGACTTGAAATCGCCTGTTCCGTCAGGGATATACATGCTGCCGCCGTTGGCATTGCTGATGATCGCCATACCTGAAGATTTCGCACAGATGTTGCGGTCGAGCCACATACGGTTGCCGAACGTGCGGATCTCGTAGTAATACCAGCCCGTCGTCGGTTTCTTGCCTGAGATAGCGTGGGTGTAGGCACCGTCCGAGCTTGTCACGTTCCAGAAGAATCCGGTGTGATAAACGTCGATATCGGGCAACTGCTCCTCCTCACCATTCTCTTCGAATATGAGCTGCAGACGACCTGTGAAATACTGGCGGCCCAACGAGTTGGCATCAGCTATGAGTGTGATGGTGGTCGCTGTTGATCCCGTTCCCTGCGTAAACGATAACTCCTGAGGCACAATCTCAGTTCCGTTCTGCTTGTTATAGATCTTTACGGATTTGAGTTTCTTCGTCTTATAGTCACCGGCCAAGGTCAAAGTATATTTATAGCTATAGTTGCCACTGTTTTCACCGCCGATACCGACAGGGAGATGAATACCCTCATTACGGATATTTCCGCAGTTCATCGACTTGGAGATACCCATTGCATGCGTTCCGCTATAATTTTCATCCAGGAATTTCCAGTAATTGGGGACGGTGGTGGTTGTTCCGTTGTTGTCCATTTCCAACTTCGCCGACATGATGCTCTCGATATTGAACGGCTGATCCCATACAATCTCAACATCGCGTGAAAGTCCCATCCAGGTCACTCTCACTTCACCTGTCAGCTGACCTACACTCAGATTGCTGACAGACTTGACATTCACGTCATATAAATTTCCATCGTCAGAATCAGACGGAGAGCCTATGCCTGTAAGGCGCAGCCACTCATCGCCTGAGATAACCTCTATCTTCAGCTTGCCGTCGGCCTTATTCTGAGCGTCTCTTGAAACGATGGTTTTTCCATCTGCCGACAAAGCCATATTGGCCGGATATTCATTCGTGCCGGTGATCTTTGAGGTAAGCTTCAGCGCAAACGATCCGGTGCTTCCGCTCAAAGTGACGGGAGTTTCGACACCCAACTCATGCTGGCCGTCACCGATCATCGAGAGAACGGAAGGAACACGATCATAAATATCATATGTAAGCAGATCATCCTGCGGATGTTTAGCTGCCTCAGCCTCGGTTGCATAACCTTTTGCCTTGACACCCGTAATGCTGATCTGATACTCATGGTTGGGAGTGAGATAGAGATAATCATATCCTGTTCCCGTCGTTTTCTTCTTGCGAAGATCTATGCGATAATACCAGCTGTCGCCGGCATAGATACCCTTCACTATAACATACGCACGGTTATCAGATCCGAGCGTTCCGTTATCTATTGCTTTCTGTCCGAAAGCATACACATAATTCTTCTTGTTTTTAACTTTAGAAGGAACCTGAGCCTCACCGTCAACTGTTGTTCCGGCGTTGCTTCCCATACCTTTTACAGAAACGCCGCCTGTCAGACCACCGCAGACTAATCCCTCCGGTGCGGCGCTGCATATCTTATATTCTTCAAGCTCGAAATCGTCGACCTTACTCTCCACGTATGCCCGGGCGAGGTTGCGCGCCATCTTCACAGTCACAAGACTGTTGAGCGCACCCTTCGATACCATAGTGACATCCTCCGTTCCGGGAGTTGTCTCTCCGGTCTCACCGGCGCAACCGGCCATTGTTACCTTTGAAAGCATCGGAATGGAAGTCGCGGGTGTGCTGTCTAATTTGTCAAAAAGGGCACGCACAGTGGCCGGATAAGAACCGCCGAAATCATAATTGGCGACTACGAAAAGGTATACTTTTTCTGAATTGGTACGACAATAGCTCTTAACCGCGTCATTGTAAGCTATCTTTACCCGAGTCAGACTGGTGTTGCTATTCTCTGCATAAAACGTCTCACCCTGCAGTAATTCTGCACTGCCAAGTGCAGAGTTCCCCTTATATATCAGCACGGTAGCCGAGCCGATATGGGAATCATTGATATCATAACCGGCACGTGTGCGCACTGTCTGGGGCTCGCTGACAGCGAGCTGCAGTTCCGCATAATCGCGGTCGGGAACATCTCCGTTCGGGTTGTTGAGCCAGTCTTCCTGCGCGCAGCCCGTGAAGAGCAGGGCAAGGAAAAGTGAACAGGTATATAAAAATTTCTTTATCATGATTTGTCAGTTTTATTATGGAGGGGCGGTCATCTTTTTAGGACGACCGCCCGCGTTTTAAGGTCGTTTCTTTTATCTGCGTTTAATCACTTTCGGCATCCGGGTCATGGTCTTCTTGCGGACGGGTTTGGTTCCTGTATATTCCTTACCATACTTATCGATATATACATGATCACCTTTTTCACTGAAATCCCATTCATCATTACTGCTTGATGGAACTTGCGTTATTCCGTCCCAACCTGAACCGTTTTTAAAGATGGCCTTCTTTTGTTTGTACTGCTCTACATCTATATACCACCAGCCTTCGGCTCCGGCCCAATCACATTTTGTTAACAGTTGGTCTGTACGTTCTGTTGTTCCACCAAATAAGTGAGCATATACGTTTGCCCAGTTATTATCATTCTTGAACATCAATCGTTGCCAACCGCTTGCTAACGCCGGTTCTTTCGGCAATGCCGGTGGTTCACCCGGTGTCGGATTTGAATCGAAGGTTACATAACAGCTCAATACACCTTCATTATCAGCCCTCATGTCTGAAACCTTGATCTTATATGATGTTCCTTCACCACATTTTGCAGGATAAATATATGTAGGCATGGTAGAGGAATCCTGTTTGAATTCAAATACCTTGTAGCCATTTGAATGGGTGTAGTAGGTTCCACCGCCATTCTCCCATGTTTCGTTACCATCCCATGAGGTGCCACCTTTCGACCAGTTTACACCGTCATATAGATTCAAGCCTCCGTTATTATCCGACCATTTCCAGTAGAAACGATAAGTAACTTTCTTGGCTTCTTCCGCTGCTTCCGGATTCTCGCTATAGAAACGGTTATCGGTATAATTCTCTTTGGCAGGTGAGGCTACACCGTTTGTCTTGCAGAGGAACCATCCCTCTTTTGATTCAAAATCGAACAAGGGCACACCTACCTGATTGTTTCCGGGGAATCGCTCTTTATCATCTCCGTCATGTCCGTCAGAGAACATGATCAGCGTCTTACCCGGTTCGGCAACACCTGACAATTCATAACGCCACCAGCCGTTGCTCTCCTGTTCCATCACGATACCCGGCCATGTCTTGGTCTCTGCAGTCGCATCATCGGGTGCCTTATTCCATGTAGTGCTGCAATGATCCGTGCTACACTTGGGAGCTTTACCTTTATTCTGCGCTGCTTTCAGATTCTCATAATGCGCGTCATTGAAGCCAAACCACATATAACGGTCAGTATTCAATGTTCCATAGAATCCTCCTGACAGTGGTAGATAATTGGGACTTGCGTTTGTGAATACAAAGAAACCATTCTGTATTGTTCCTGCAGCATTCGGATCATTTTTCGCAGGACCTCCGTATCCATCCCAACCTTTGAAACAGAAACCGGATGAGAAGCAATACTGCAATGCAGCATTATCGGAGCTTCCTCCCACTGTCCTTCCTTTATTGGCGGCATTGTTTCCTGTCAAATCTGACGGAAGTTCAAGACACTGATACAAGTAGATGTGGGGCGCAGTCCAACTTCCAAAATCACTCTTGAAGTGGATGATATAGTTCGATGTGAAAGGTATCACAAGGAATTTTACCTTATATTCCTTTACGGGCAGAGCATTGTAAGATGCAACCTCGTCGGAATTGTTCTGATCTATCTCTACCGTATAGGTCACCTCCAGGGTCTTGCGACTGTTATAGAAGGCATTTCCTTCGGTGAAGCTTCCGAAAGTGAACTGGTCACTGCCTGACGCGCCTGTCGTATGCGCTACCGAGCAGATACCCTGCACCGTAGCAGCATCATAATCATCTATCACATTGCCATCCTCATCTTTCCATCGCGCTTCATTCCAGTTGGCAACTACATTGCCGACGTTAGAGGCATATTTGATGGCGTATGTATTGGTTGTGAAACCTGTGGCTACTATCTCGCGAAGGTCGATGACATTGGTGGTCGGAGTTACGGTGAACTCGGCCTTGATCTCTATCTCCTCAATATCAACTTTCTTCAGAAGATTGTTGGCTTTCACATAGATATGCTGATATGCATCCCTATCGGCAGCTGTCTTGAATACCATCTTGCCGTTGGCATCTGTCTCCATCAGTTTGCTGATCTCTGCCAACGAAACCTTGTTGCTGATCCTTACTTTCATCTCGCCGGCCTCCGGATCTATCTCCCAGTCGTAGAAATCTTCGGTGTGTGACTTTCCGCTCTTGTCTGTCCATGAGAACTTGGGAGATTCGATAGAGATGGTCTGAGCGTCGCTATAGAAATTGAATCTTGTCCAGTTGGTTGTGGCAACTTTTGGAATCTTGCTTCCTCCGTCAAGATATAATACCAATTCAAAAGGACCGCTGAACTCTGTGCTCAACTCCTCAAGGCTCCATTTGAACATTTCCATTGAAACGGCGCCTTTACTTGAAACGGTATATGCATAATGATGTCCGCGTGTGAAGACTTTTTTAGATCCTGTTCCCTCGCCCAAATCGATGGAGAAAGGGGTGTCGCCTATCTCAAACGACAGCTTCGGAGTCACATTTATATAAGTATTCTCTGAAACATAGAGAGTGTAGGTTTTCTTTACCTCACCGTTTTCTCCGTCGTTGACATCCTTGGCGTTTGTTATTACACGTGCCGTGCCTGTTACCGGTGAAACTTCGGAAAGGTCTCCTGAGAAACTTGTGAACAAGGGGAACTTGTCGGCATAGTTAAGCAATGAGAAATTATCTATATCACGATTTTCACCGTTAGGCTCCTCAACATTCACGGTGACTTTCGCAACACAGTAAACGAGATCAGCGTAGATATTGGCACTTCCGGTAAACGTGAATCCGGCTTCATCAAGAGATTTTTCGGTATCTCCGCTCTTGGTAAACATATCTGTATAGTCACCGGTCATCGGCAGCCCCTGATAACTTGTTCCGATCTGAGAACCAATAACCATATCAGCGGAATAGGTTTCCAATTTTTTCTGCAACTTACCGATAGATTCTGCAAGGTTGCTTCCCTTGTAGTCGTTTGCATCCGGAGCTGCGGAGTTGAACACATTGGCTACAAGATAGAATTTATATGTACCGTTGGGAATCTCCAGGTTATAGCTTTTGTAGTTGGGCTTATAACTTACCCCGTCATTTGGAGAAAGCGGCTTGATGATCGGAGCTTCCGTAGATTTATTCACCTCGAAGGCGAAAAGATAGAGAGATGTAATCTTCATCTCCTCGGCCTTGGGATTGGAGGTGCCCTTCTCGGCGCGTGTGTTGATCACGCTCGGCACGTTTATGCGCAGACCCTCGGGCTGATCCTCCACATCGGGCGAATCATAGAAGATGTCGTCCGAACATCCCGGCAGTGCCATCATGAGGAGGGCAAACAGCGTCAAGAGTGAAAATTTCTTTAACATATATCGTTTTTTCTTTTTCGGTTAGTACTGAGCTTTTCTGTTTTCTTCTTAACTCGTGGTTAAGCTCATTGGTTAAAAGTATCGTCCTTATTTCGCCGGGTCGGGAATTTTATCATACCACTCGGTAAACTCATGTTTCACCCACGGTTTGATCGCCACGTCAACTATCAAAGCTCCTGTCGTGGGCTCAACACCGGTGATCACGAACTCATAGATATGATTGCGGATAATATCCCAGGGCTCACTCGCCTTGCGTTTTTCCTCGCTCCATTCTCCTACGGGACGGAACCACATCGGGTTGTCATGGTGAGCAACCTTGGTTGACTCATTACCCACTGTTGAATAGATATCATAACTGATGGTCAGCTTTATCTCTTCTGAATCGTACCCGTCATGGTGACTGTTATAGGTGTCGGGAAGATAGAATCCTATCTTGTTTACCGAGTTACCGCCTGTACCCTCATGATATATTGTAGAAATGTCGGTGTTGCAAACATGGTTGTAGAAATTACTGCTACTGGTCAGACCTCTCATATAGACACTTGATGCAACGTTGGCGAAATCTGTCGCCGTATCCCATTTCTTCGGACATACATAACCTTCAATGGCATGGCGGCTGATCGATAGGTTGGTCAACTTAACCTTTCCTTGCAGCTTGTCGCTAAGCAGAACCCTCACTTTTGCCATCGAGCGTAAAACATTCACGCTTATCTCGCCTTTGGCGCCCGTACCGGTTGCCTTGATGAAAGCTCCATCCTTCTCAAAACTGATGGGGGCCACTCCATACATCGGGATACTCTCGAACTGCTCGCTGCCATAGGCCTCTTTGTCGCGGTTCTGACCCGGTATGCCGTGATGATAGAACTTGGCTGCCCCGGGATTGTCTAACTTCAAAGGATTCTTTACATCTCCCTCGTTGCAGTTGATGAAGAGTGCTATGCGATAATTGTTTGTGAAGAGTTCTTCAGCTGTTATGCCCGGCTCACATTTCATTATACCGGAAATGAGCCACAGACCGCCACCTTTGTCCTCTTTCTTCTCCATCCATGTCATCTTGGCGATAGGAGTGCTTTCAATTGTGGCGCCATTAACCTTATAGATGACAGGTTTCACGCTCTTTATTTCATTGTCAAAGGAGATGCCCTCATTGGTCTCTGCCTCTCCGGGATCCCAGGTGCTTGCGCCATCATCCTCGGCAGAACCGTCGGCACGTGTGCCTCCTGCCTCGCTTGCCAGCCGGATGGTGAAGCTCACCGGAACTTCAACACCTCCCGCCTGCGGCTCAACCGGCTCGTCGCTCTTGCACGAACTCATCAGCAAAGCCAACACAAGCATCATATATATCTTGTTGAATTTCATTGTATTCCTCTTTTGTAAGGTTATAAGTTGTAAGGTTATGGGGTTATAAGGTTATAAGGTTATAAGACTTTTCCTCTCGACTTAAAACTTAAAACTTTTTCTTAAAACTTCCCACTTAAAACTTAAAACCATTTTACTGTAAATCCACATCCTTTGTATAAACTGTCCAGCTGTTCACAACCACACTCGAATTGATCCACTCTCCGTTGGAGTCAAGGAAGAAGATCATTCGGTAGCTGTCCTGGCGGTCGAGGTATTCCTGTTCGGTCAGGTAATTGTATTCGAAATCTTTTGCAAGCAGCGCATAGTCGATCATCGGAACCTGAAGCACTTTCTTGCCGTCGGTGTTGCGGATGGTAAGCTGCGTCGGCTTCTTATAGAGCAGGCGGCTCATCTTCATGTTGGCGATCGCTATGCCCAAACCCTGTATCGCTCCGTCGGCGCGCGTCTCGCTCGTGGCGTCGGCAACACCGGTGGCGGTGTAGAATGGTTCGTAATTGATCGGCGTCTCCTCGTCGGATAATTCATTGCTTGACGACAACTCTCCGTTGGCTGCCTCGATGGAGAAAGTGAAGTCATTGACGTTGACATCCTTGCCGAATTGCTGCAGCATGACGCGCACGTTGTTGGTGTCTTTGGTGAGATTGACGCTATATACATGGTCGCCGACGAAATCGGCGTTGTTCTTGTCGTAGATAGTGATACCGTAGGCCGTGCCGTGATAGAGGTCGTAGAGCTGCTCACGAGAGAAGTGAGTGCCGTTCTCCACCTGACGCTCCAGTCGGCAGTTGAGTTCCTGAAGGGTGGTCTTGCCGATCTCCACGTCAGAGACGATGAACGACTCGTCGGGCGTGTCGTTGTCGATGCCGCACCATGCCACGAGCGTGTAGTCGCCGGGCGCGAGGTTCTTGTCGTCGATTGGGAGAGTATAACCCTGCTGCGCGAGGGCATCACCCTTTTCAGTGACAACGAAAGCCAGGATACCGTTCGAGTCAAAGCCGTAGACCGCAACCGAATGTACGTTGCCGCTGAAAGCGTCGGCACCTACAAGGTTTGTGTCCCAACGGAAACGGACTCCATAACGAGCCTCACAAGGTTCGAGATCCTCATTGATGCAGGAGGTCATCATTCCGGCAGCTGTGCATACCAATGCCGCCGCAACCGGCATTTTAAGGTAATTCTTTAAAGTAAACATCCTATATAAGCGAGTTAAGTTACAGTATTATTTTTATTGTATTGCACACGTCATTTTCCTAACCCCCTTCCCTCTCTGAGAGCTTTGAGAAGCCCGGCGGTTGAAAAATTTTTATTTAAGTTTTATATTAAGTTAAGTT
Organism: uncultured Porphyromonadaceae bacterium; assembly: GCA_947174305.1. Taxonomy (GTDB): domain Bacteria; phylum Bacteroidota; class Bacteroidia; order Bacteroidales; family Muribaculaceae; genus Lepagella. The sequence continues at coordinate 14,844 of CAMWIH010000031.1, forward strand.
ACTTCGTTGTAGGGACGTATCCCGATGCGTCCGCGAGTTTTTTGCCCGGTTTTATACCCGTTTCCGGGTATAAAAAAATGCATTAGAAACCGGTGGTTTCCAACGCATTGAGAACATCCATCATCATTTTCATTGCCATCGTCTCATTCCGATCTGTTTCTGCGGACGCATCGGGATGCGTCCCTACAACCGGTCGGCTTGTTTTTTTGCGGACGCATCGTGATGCGTCCCTACAGAAGCCCGGTATTTGCCGACATGGGGGCAACGAAAATTTAGAAACACAGGGTGCTCTCTCAGACGTTATAACGTCCACCCGTCGTTTTCTTTTTCTTGAACCCACTCATTTCCATTCAAAGCTTTCATTTTCACAGCTTGAAAAGTCTGAATAAGTTCTCTTGGTAAGTAAGGGGGGTTTCACGCCCCCTTACCCTATTTTTTGTTTTCCTTTTCAGGAAAGAATTATTAATAACCCTGCTCAGTACCGAAGTTAATGTCCTGAGTATAAACAGCCCAGTTAAGAACGTTGATTGAGCAGTTGAGATACCAGTTTTCGGGATCTTCACCAGTGAACGGAGTAGGAATCTCAGGATCGATATTTTTAGTAGGATCAAACATAGGAATACCGAGACCAGCTACAGCGTTAAGACCGATGTTGTATACGTGGTTACGAACGATACCGGGGCAAGAACCTGTTCCACCATTGATAGTAGCGAAGTAGTAGCAAAGACCATTAGTATAGCGGTCTACACGGAAGTTCTGACCATGATTCTCTGCAGAACCTTTGAAATCGCTGTTTGCAGCAGCTACTGTTGTTTCAACACCATTCTTAAGAAGAGTTTCACCTGCAGCGAGATCATTGAGTGCTACGTAACCATCGTATGTATTATAACCTGCAACAAGTGTCCAGTCATCTTCTGTGAGGCTTCTGTCACCGGTAGAAGTCTTGATACGATATCCATTCACGTCAAGTTTCTTGTTGATGAATGCCTGCATACCAGCGTAAGTATAGTAAGCACCACCTTCAACTTTACAGATAGGATGTTCATCATCTACATAGTTACCATCTACTTTAAGTCTACCTGTTACGATAACCTGAGTAAGTTTGTTAGCGTCAACATTCTCGTATGCGTAGCTTACAAAAGCGGGAGAAGTTGATGAAACTACAGCTAAAGCAGCATCTTTCTTACACTCAATCAAAGTAGGATTGTCACTCCATTCAACATTTTTATACTGGTTAGCACCGTGTGAACGATGATAAGTAGCATCTGCATAATCTGTAAGTCCATCAACATCCTTGATAAGACCTGCGTTTGAAGTAGTGTTACCCAAAGTTACAGTCTGAATTTCAACTGTAACCTCTACAGGAGTTTCATCAGCAGTAGTAACCTTTGCGTCAGCTGCATAAGTTTCTCCATTTGTATAGTAACCAACGCGGGCAGCAACACGCTCTACGTAGATTGTAGTAGTTGCGATATCATCAGTATCTGAAGTAGAGAAGCCTGCAACTGCAGTACAATACATCGCTTTTTCCTCTGTACCTTCAAGAGCTGCATTAGACATTACGAAACCGTCAGATGCAGAACCATAAGAAGTAGCCATCTCGCGAACATCAGTTACAGTTGTCTGAGTACCTGAAGTAGATACATCGCCGGCGATGTCTTTATTCAAAACACAAACCACGTATGCAGGTGATACATTCGGCTTGATAGCGAACTCAACTTTCTTGGTAGCTGTTTCAGTGATCTGAGCATCTGCATTACCGTTTGTCCAAGTAAGCTCATTTTCAGCAAGTGTTTTTGTACCGATTGCCTTACCGTCAGCATCGAAGAGAACAAATGTAGCGGATTTAACTGCAACTTCGGCATCTGTAGCAGCAGCATCGCTCATTGCACGAGTACCCATTGCACCTGAAATTGCTACGTTCATGTAAACCGGCTGGAGAGGACCATTGTCAACTACATTAGGCTCATTTTCATTGGAGCAGCTTGCGAGCGTCATGGCTGCGCAGAGGGCTGCAAACCCATAAATCTTTTTCATGTTAGAGTTTTTTTGAGTTAAAAGTATGATTTAATTAAACATTTATTTTTTTGCCTTGTATTAAGGTTTTTTTGTGCTTTATTCCTTACGTTTAAGCCTTTTTCCGAGCTTTTTGCTCTTTTTTACTTCTATTAACAAGTATTTTCCTATTTTGTTCTCAAATTTTAAAAAAAAATCTTTTAAAAAATTTGGAATTTCAAAAAATTTTGTTAACAAGAATTATTTTGGTTCCGGAATAGCATTTGTAAGCTGCTGGAAGTGGCGTCCGTTGTTGGCCGTTATCTTGTCGATCTGCTTGAGGGCATCCTGTGCCTGCGGCATATTGCCCAAACGCACAAGTATACTCTTCGCCTTGTCGAAATCACGGTCCATAGCCGCTAAGCAAGCCCTCATATACTGAGCCTCCTGCGAGTCGCCCGCCTTGGCAAGATATTTCTCGGCCAAAACCTTGTCGCCGCGCTCCATAGCCGCGCTACCCGCATTCAGGTTAGCAACCGGATCATTAGGATAAAGCTGCACGGCAAGCTCGAAACATTTGTTATAAAGCTCGCTACCCTGCTTAACGCTCTGCGCCAACACGAAAATCTCCGAGAGGTCGAGGTTACCGGGCGCTGTCTCCATGATCTTCATGATCTCCTCCGGCGTCTGATAATGGCGCACATTGAAGTTCACCGCATAGTCGGAGTGACGAAGTCCGGGATAGACTTCAGCCAGAAGGAAAGCGTAATCTTTGGGGAAATTCTTCTTGATAGCCGCCTCGCGCAAGTCATCTTTTCCGCGATATGCCGGATCGTTGATGATCGCAAGGATACCCTCCGGATCGCGCAGCGTCTGCTTGGCCTCGGCGCTTGCAACATATTCCGCAAGTCCGGCCCAGTCCTCAGGCTCGTATGAGGTAGAGATCATGTCGCGCTTGAAATTATAAAGGTTGCGCACATACTCAGCCAAGGTCTGCGTACGACCCTTTGCGAGCCTTTCATTGTTGGCGTATGTACCTTCGGGCGAAGCGTAACCCTTGATGTGGATGCTCTTGAAGGTGAGGTTTTCATCGGCACGCACGGAGTCGATCGTGGCGAGAATCTTCTTTAGCTCCTGCGGGTTGCGACGGTAGTCGGGATAGATCTCTATCTTGTTGACCGGGAAGTCGATATATGCACGGGCGTTGATCGAACGTTCCTTGATAGCCTCAGCCTTGGGAGTGACATAGATCACATCGGCGGTGTATGTTCTCGGCACGAGGTCGATCTGCGCCACCGGCACATAGATCACGTCGCCGTTCTTGGAGCAGCATCCCCTCTCCTGGGCCTCCATCTCCACCTTGGCATCTTCCATCCATTTGGCGTAGGGGAAATCCTCCTTATATACTATAGGCTCCTTCACCTGACCGGCGCGGTAAGCCACCGGCTCCTTGGTGTTTTTGTCGCCGCGCACGTGGCTGTAGAATCGGTTCTTGCCGGCGACAGCGAAGGGACGCATGCGGAGAGTGTCGGTTCCGTTCACGATCATCGGCGTATAGACCATTTCGCGGTTGGTGCTCATGCGGAGCTTGGCCGCATCGAGGGTCATGTTGAGCAGGAGGCGGTCACCGGCCTTACGGAGATCGAAGCTCTCCACTCCCAACTTGGGATCCACCTTGGCCGTCTTGCTGTCAGCAGCAGCGCCGAGGGCCGACCCGAAAATCAAAGCTGAAATTAAGGTGAGTTTTGCTGTGTTCATTGCTGTTGCTTTTTTAGAAAATATATACAAGGTTTATGGCCGCCTTGGTGAGGCCGATGTAATTCTTGGTGAAACCCTCCTGGAGCTTGCTTCCGCACTCGGCGCAGGGATACACGTCGCTCTTCGAGTAGATGTATCCGGCTCCAATCTCTGCCTCGATGTTCCAATGCTCGTTGAGCACCCATGCATAACCGTAGGCGATGCCGGCACCGGCCATCCAGCCCTGGTAGCGTTTTGTGGAGAGGTCGTCGAAACCGAGGAAGATATACTTGAGGTTATTGTTGACGTTGCCTACATTGAACTGACCGCCGAGGGCGTGGATTCCGAGGAAATGGCCTTGGAAGCGTTCGCAGAACCAGTATCTGGCTTCGGGCTGCACTTCCCAGTGGCGCCAGCGTTTGCCTGAAACTGTCCAGGCGTTCAACTGACCGGAGATATCCATGCTCCATTTGGGTGCCATGCCGAATTCAATGCCTAAGCTTGGATTGAGCCCCGCATCGTAGAGAAGGTTTGTCTTGATTGCGAAGTCATCTCCAGCGCGGGCCTCGCGCGGCAGGAGCAGCGCCATCACTGCCATTAACATCAGGATGAGTGTAGGTCGTCTCATAATTCTTTTTTTCGTGTCGCCGGAGCTGTGTCACCTCCGGGTTATTTATTATGACGTGTTGAGTTAAGCTCTATTCGTCGGGTTGGTTTAAATTATGGGTTTGTTTTGGCGTCCGGACTATTCCGGGCGTTTTCAGCATCTCTATTTTCGGTTCCCCTCTTCTTCAAGCATCCGGAGTAGTGTGGCTCCGTGAGGATGAAAGAAAAGGAGCAAGTTAATCTTTTTGTATAAATCCACGAAGTCAAGTTGACTTCATCTTTTTGTATAAAATAATCACCTTGCGTTGCTTTGATCTCAGCGCCCGTGTTAAGCCAAGTCGGGCGTTGGAAGGAAAGTCGTCAACCGGGTCTTCATTTTAGCAATCTTATGAATTATGAGATGTTTTTCATAATTGAAAGAGTGTTAGTAATGAGGTTGTCGGTGCAAAGTTAATACAATAACAATGAAACACAAACTTTTTATCACGAAAAATTAAAGTTTTTTTCAAAAATTTTATAAATATGTTTTAAAGCATATTTTTTAGACATTTTTTTACAATCTGCTTGATCTGCGCTTGGAGAAACTTACTTGATCTGCGCTTGTTTTTTTCCGAACGGATATGTGGTATTTTTTTCCGAACGCAGGAGTTTGGCAGGATAAAGGTCGCAGATGGGACGCAGATCTTTCTGTTGTGATTGGATTAAGAAACTAATTTATGGGTATGTAGATTAATAAATGAATTATGGGTATGTAGATTAATAAATGAATTATGGGTATCGCGGATCTTTTTTAATAGCATGGCAATTATGGGCGCGGATCTGCGCGGATCTTTACTGCTGAATTACAATGATATCGCAATTGTAAGTTTCAAAGGATATCACAATTGTCGGGTTAGATGTATATCGCGGCTTCCACGGCAATGATGCCGTGGAAGGGTGGAGGATCTGCGCCGATAACCGCGGACTGCGATAATCCGCTTTGATCCGATACAGCCTTTTGCATTTATGCGAAAGGCTCGGCGATTAAATAATCATATCGCCACTCTGATTTATTTAAAAGATCCGCGCACAATCCGCGGAGAGGGTGGAAACTCAAAATCCGCGATTCCTTAAAATCTATTATCCCATTCCAAAAATCTATTATCTTAATCCAAAAACTATAATTCAAATCAAATAAAAATCATAAGCCTCCGAGCCTTCGCAGGGCAGGATGGATGGGCGGGATAGGCGATTTAGGCTTTATAGGCGGGATAGGCATTATAGGCGGGGTGGGCTTTATAGGCTAAATAATAATGGGCAGGATAGGATTGCCTATTCCGCCCATTATGCCTATAAAAGCCTAAAATGCCTATTCCTCCTACTCTGCGGAAGCTCGGAGACTTCCGCCACGGGAAGCCTGTCCTTTAAAGATAGGAGAGGTTGTATTTGGAGAATTCGAGGTCGGTCTTGGCGCGCTTGAGCATCTTGGGATCAAGCTTCGATACCTGACGGAGATTGTTCATCACCATGGCTTCGTTGTTGGTGCGCGCTCCGAGCACTGCGTTCAGATAATATGTGGTGGCATCAGGATTCTTTATTCCGCCGAGGGTAGCTTTGGCGGTGGTGTAATCCTGAGCAAGGATCTGCGCGAGGGCGGCATTATTGGTCTTGGAATCGCCGAATGCGTTCACGGCTTTGGCCACATCGCCGTGTGCGAGGTGATATACACCCATCGCGTCGGCAGCCTCAGGCACGCCGGCCGCAGCACCAATCTGCGAATTGGCCTGGCTGTAGTCGCCCTTGATCATGGAGATAAGGCCGAGGTTCATCTCAGGCTCCTTGGCAGAGGGGTTGAGACGGAGCGCGTGACGGAAGTTGGCTTCCGCACCGTCGTAGTCACCCTCCACATACTGAGTGAGGCCGAGGTCGTTGAAGGCGCGGTAATCTTTTGGGAAGGTCTCGCAAGCCTGGTTATACACCTCCATCTTCTTGGTGTTGTCGTTGGTGAGGGTGGCTATATATAGCATCTCGTCGGCCGTGAGCTTGGTTGGATCGGTGTTGAAGAGGTTGATAAGCTCCTGGTCGCTCTTCCCTATCACATTGATCTGCGCCATCACGCGCGAATAACGGAGCTGGGGCAGGATCTGGTCGGCAAGCTCGTTGAACACGGCCGAGAGGTTGCGTATCTCCTGCTCACGCTGCACGGGATCGGGATACATGCGGAGCACCGAGAGGATGAGATCCTTATCCTGGATGTTGCTCTTCTCCACAAGTTTCTCGAAACCTTCCCAGTCTTCGGGAGTGAAAGATGAGGTGAGTTCGCCGAATTCGGAGATCTTATCTTTCTTGAGCTGGTTTTCTATGAGGTTGGTGGTGTTGAGCTCACGTTTCTCGGCAAGCTGAGTGTTAAATTCGAGCGTACCTTCGGGGGAAGCGTAAGAATTCACGGTGATGCCGGCAATCTCCTGATTGGGGGCTGCGTTGGCTTCCTGAAGACGTTTGTTGAGATCGATATAGTCGGGCTTGTCGGTCTGGTTGGCGCGGATGTTGGCCTGATTGATCAGGAAGTGAATGTCGGCGCTATACTTCTCGGTGATCACTTTCTGGAAATTATCCTTAGCCACGGCGGGCACCACAGTCTTGGCAGATGCGAGGGTGGAAGTGGCCACCACTCCGAAGCCCACCTTCACCGGGGGAAGGCTGTAGAGCTTGCCATTCTGGTCAACGGCAAAAGAGAGGTAGAGGTCGCTCTTGGCCATGTCGGGCTGATAGGCCACGCTGAAGGGTATTGCCACGGTGCCTCCATCTTCAAAGCTCACCACCTGACCGTTGGCACGCACGTTCTCACCCTGAAGGATTACGGGAGTGGCCGTAACCTCACCATTCTCCCAGCGTATCACGGGAGTGGCTGTGACTTTGGCATTCTTTACCATGAATTTGGCCGGTATGCGTCCGTTGATTGTGCCGGGCACCTGTTCCCCTACAGTAGCGAGGGGTGTGGGGGCAGTGGTGAAGAAATCGCTGCGGAACTGACCAAGCTTCTTGGTGCAGCCGGTGGTGCCGAGGAGGGCCACACCGAGGGCGATATAGATAAATTCTTTTTTCATAATTAGCTAATTTACTCTTTGAGGGTGTAAAGG
>CAMWIH010000032.1 GCA_947174305.1 uncultured Porphyromonadaceae bacterium
CCCCCCCCCCCCCCCCACCCACCCCTCTGCTTCTTTCTTTGTGTTAACTTTATAATCTTATAACCTTATAACCTTATAACCCTATAACCTTATAACCCTATAACTTACAAGATAACTTTCTTGCCGGCTACGATATATAAACCTTTGGGAAGCTCTATTGTGTTGATGCCTTCCTGGACGGTAATATTTAAGGTCATGCCGTCAACGCGCGTCACTGTCAAGGTGACTGCTCTGTCGGAAAGAATCTGAAGGCGCCCATTGTAAGCGCTTACGTTGATTCCGTCAAGATACACATTGGCAATGCCGGTGCTTCCGTAGGTCTTTCCTGTAAACCCTGAAGAGGTGTAGATGCCGTTGTTCACGAAATCAAGGTTTGCAGTCTGTGCGGAGCCATTGTTGAAGATAATCATCATTTTGGGATTGGAATCGGAAACAGTACATGAGAATTTATGGTAGCCCGATACATTATCCAGATGAATCTCCTGTCCCGGCCATGTTCCTCCGGTATAGTTCTTATTACCGTTGTTGACATCCCACACCCAGGCTTTCACTGAACTCCAGTTGGAAGCACTGTTATCGAAATAAGCCGTATATGTCACGGGTTCTCCCGGTTGCGGCTCCGGATCGTCAGGAATTACGCCTGCTCCCTCGATAGTTTTCTGATAACCCGAGAAGGTATAGTAACCGCCATTCTTCCAGACGAGGTCGGCTGTCTGCGAACCGGAGGAGCAGAATATCACACCTGCAGTCTCAGGTATCTTGCCGTCACCGGTGTAAGTCCATTTGTAAATGTTGTTACCAAGGTAGGTCATTGCAGTACCGGACCATGCACCGGCATATTTCTTGGCACCGTCCCATACATAAACGTTCACACCTTTCCATCCATTGTCAGCTTCGAAGAACACAGCCTGCTCGCCTTCAGCCATTGCAGGCGCAATCGGATTTTCAGGCTCTTCAACGGGGCCGGAATTGCCACCGCCACCGCCGGCATTGGGCTTGACAGTCCAGGTTTCATCGGGCATTGTCTCATCGGGCCATTCCACCCAATTTCCGGCAACAGAGGAGGTGGAGTAGATATATTTACCATCAACACCTATCTTGCCGGGAGCTTTGGTTTTCGCAGTGTCGAGCACATATACTCGGATGTTACCCTTGCCTGAGCATTTGGCTGTAAGCTTGCCGTCGGTAACGTTCTGCATATCGCCTGTAACGGCATCAACATAACGACCGTTCAATACTCCGGTGAAAGTGGCATCGCCTGAAATTGTAACGAGCGCGTATGAGTCAACCTTATCGTCAGTGTAACGGCGTTTGAAAGCCATCTTGCCTGAGCAACCGTCGTTGCTGTACTGTCCTTTGCGGAGAGCGGGGACAGCGGCACGAATCTTGTTAAGTCGCTGGATATGGAGGGCAAGAGGATAGGAGAGGGTGGAGGCCATGTTGCCTGTTGCACCGGTGTATTCTGCAAAATCGGTCAGACCCTGAACATCACCCTCGATGTAACCGCCGAAATAGGCGCGGCCGGTCTCCTTTAGTGCTAAGATTGCACCCTTGTCGATATCCTTTCCCTTCTGGAACTCAACCTCAGAGCCATAGTAGAGACAGGGGATGCCTCGGAAAGTGAACATCAGCGAAAGGTTTTCGGCCCAGGTGCCTTGATCTCCCTTGAAGCGGTAGTTGCTGTCGGGGGCATAATCGTGAGAATCCACATACACCACATTGTAGGTGGCATCATTATAGAGGTCATCTTGAGTGCGGACACCATACGCACCTGAAGCTGAATTGAAATTCCAGTGCATTGCAAAGTCTATCACATTCAGACCGGAATGTTGCGAATGGTCGGGGGTGTGATAGTCATTGCCATTAAGCTTATGGTTGTTGCTCTTCTTAAGGATAGATGAGGCATGACCCAAATCATCTTTTGCCGACTGATGACAAGACTCCCAGTTTGTGTGACCGCTGACGGTCTCGTAATCCTGCGAACCCTCAGTCTGGGAGGGGATAGCCACAACAGAGTCCCAAGATTTGGGATCATTATCCCAGGGATAATCCTTGCTCTCCTTCCAAGTGTAATAACAGGGGGAGCAGTTGTAATTCTCTCCGCGATAGATCACCTCCATCGAACGTGCACAAACCTCTCCATACATGAAGAAAGGATTGTTGCCACGGTTTTTCTTTGCTTCCGCTGTTTCAGAAGCGGCGATGAACTGCGGAATGAAGTTCTTGTTGAAAGCCAGGCGCGGAATATGGCCGGCAGTATCTATACGGAAACCATCGAGACCCATCTTTATAAGGCGGGAATAGCAATCCACTATATACTGTGACACTCCCGGATGTTCTGTGTTGAGGTCCACACAGTCGCCTGCAATCTGACCCCACCAGCGTGAAGGGTCATCCCAATCGAACCAGGCCTTGTGATGGTAATAGTTATGGATATCGTTGTTCTTCCAGTCTGTATTTTTCATATTGTCCAGACGGGCGGCATACTGGGCGGCAGGCTGAAGCTGTGAGTAATTATCTGGAAGCACACCACCCGTGCTTTTGGTAAGCGGAATCATCGACTCCTCGATATTTGCCAAATCCTTGGTGTAATCCTTCTTGAACATCGGAGCAAGCTTGGCCTCACCGAAGTTGCCCGTGTGCTGAATCACGATGTCAAGGATAAGCTTCATGTCGCGTTTGTGAACCTCATCAATTAGGGTCTTGAACGCTACATCGGCCTCCTCTGCAGTAGCGGTTTTCTTCACATAGCGATGGTCGATCTTGCCAAAGTCCATTGCATGATAACCGTGATAATCAAGTCCGGAAGCATTCTCGACAACGGGAGTGATCCAAACAGCGGTGAATCCGAGAGCCTTGATGTAATCGAGCTTATCGATCAATCCCTGGAAATCTCCACGCCATTCAGGGTCATTGATGTTGTTAACTCCATCCCAGCAATACACATTGTTGTCGGGGTCGCCGTCGTAGAAGCGTGTGGTCATCGCGAAGTAAATTGTTTCATCGCGGAAATCGGTGCGGTCGCCCACAAAAGTAGCGGCTAACGAAGCCATTGCCGAAGAGGCGATAGTGGCGCCGCAAAGCATTTTACGTAAATGGTTCATAAATTTAAGTTAAGCCTACGTATAGTTTCTACCTAAAACAAAATTTTTGTCACGGCAAAAGTAAAAATTATGGATGAAACAAGCAATGAATGAAAAATTTATTTTTTATGCACTATTTATTTAGATAGAGAAGTGATTGTATGTCAGTGAATTGGCAAAATATGTTTGATAAATATGTTTTAAAACATAAACAATTGTGGATTAATGAAACATATAAAAGATTAATTTTGTCGCCAAATATTTATCCGTGAAAAACGGAATGGCTTATCTAAATTAAAACAATAACTTATGCAACTTTACAGTAAATGGATCGCGGCGGCGATTCTCGGTAGTTGTGCTTTGACTCCGTTTGCAAGTTATGCAGACGCGAATTTTGAAGCTAACCGCACAGACTTCCGCGACGAAACGATTTATTTCGCTATGACCACCCGTTTCTATGACGGAGACCCGATGAATAATGTGCTCTCATGGGATGGGCAGGAAGATCAGATCAAGAATAATGACCCTACATGGCGAGGTGATTTTGCAGGATTGATTAAGAAACTTGACTATATTAAGGCTCTTGGTTTCACTGCTATCTGGATTACCCCTGTTGTGCAAAATGCTTCCGGGTTTGACTATCATGGATACCATGCGATGGACTTCTCAAACGTTGATCTCCGTTATGAAAGCCGTACGGCATGGGGATGTGAGAAGGATGTTAAGTTGGAAGACCTAATTGCAGCGGCCCATGAGAAGGGATTGAAGATTATACTTGATATTGTGCTCCAACATACCGGTAACTTTGGTGAGGCCAAACTATGCAAACTTTTCGAGCGTGACCAGAATATCAAAAATCAGGCAGATATTCAAGCGTGTATGATTCCTGATGAAGAGAAGCTCGGAGGACAATCATACTGGGATCTTGATCCTAACACACAGCAATATCCCACTCGTTTTAAATATCTGAAAAATACGGATGGTCAAAACCATGATACCAAGAATTATTGGCACCATTACGCGGCCATGAATTTCGATACACGTGAACGGTGGTGGGGGCAAATTGCAGGTGATTGTGTTGACTTAAATACAGAGAATCCTGCTGTGACTGAATATTTAGTAGAGTGCTACGGTAAATTTATCAAGATGGGAATAGATGGTTTCCGTATCGATACTACCGGTCATATTGCACCTCTGACTTTCAACGCGGCTTTCGTGCCTCAATTTATGGAAATTGCTGAGTCGGAAGAAGGTAAGAAGAATCGACTGAACCATGGTGCTACGCCTTTCTATATGTTTGGTGAGTGTTGTACTCGTTATTCTCAGGTCATTTATCAAGGTGATATTGTTCTTTCAAGTCCATATTACACTTGGAAATCGGATCCTGCATTGGTAACTGAATGGAAACAGTACACTGCGGATTGGTGGGCAAACCAAGTCGTAAAAGAGGGTGCCGATCCCCTCGGGAATATGGTGACCTGTACAAAAGATCCTGGAACAAATCACAATTCGAAAAATGTATTCATGCAAAATGGTCAATGGCATGAACCTGACTATTCACAGGCATCCGGATTCAATGTTATAGACTTCCCTATGCATTATAATTTCAATAATGCTGGTGAAGCAGTGCGTGTTGCAAAAGAGGGCGATCATTTGTATAATGATGCGTCTTGGAATGTGGTATATGTTGATTCCCATGACTATTGTCCCGGTCCAAGTGATGGAACTCGGTTTGCCGGTGGTACCTCTCAATGGGCAGAAAACTTATCAATGATGTTTACATTCCGAGGAATTCCTTGTATTTATTATGGTTCGGAGGTTGAATTCCAAAAGGGTATAAAAATTGATGAGGGGCCGTTATTGGCTCTTATGAATTCAGGACGCGCATATTTCGGAGAATATCTTGAAGGCGAGGTAGATGCTGAGGATTTTGGTAAATATACCGCCTCAGGAAATGTTGAGAAGACCCTAAATGGAGACTTATCTCAACATATTCGACGCCTTAATCTTATACGTGCAGCTGTTCCTGCGCTTCGTAAAGGTCAATATACTTGGGATGGTTGTTCTGCAAACGGAGGCTGGGCTTTTAAACGTGCATATAAGGATTCATACGCCCTCGTAGCCGTAAATGGTGGTGCAACTTTCTCCAATGTTCCTGCCGGAACATACACTGACCTTGTAACAGGACAGACTTATCAAGGAGGAGGATCTATTACTGTTTCTGCTCCTGCAACCCAGGGTCAGCTTCGTGTCCTTGTAAAAGACTGGACCGGTGGAAAAGTTGGTGAAGATGGAAAATTCATTTATACTACTTCTCCCGTTTCCCATGGCGGTTCTGTTAAATTTACTGATCCCGGAACAACTCATTATTATACAAAGGAGGATGCCGTCGGCCCGTCAGTAGCTTCCGTTAAGTTCTCACCCAATGGAGGAGCTTTCAAGACTGAGACACAGAATGTGACTGTAACTCTTTCAGACGCTTCTGTAAGCGGTTGGTATCAGGTGGCAGGTCAGAGCCGAGTTAACCTTTCTCCCTCTAACCGTACAAGCACATTCACTGTAGGCAACGGCATGACCTATGGTGAGACTGTAACAGTTAACTGGGGTGCCACAAATGATGAAGGTAAAGAGAAAACCGGTTCCGTGACTTATAAGAAGGTTGACCCGAATGCAGTTATCACTGTCTATGTAAAGGCTCCTAATGGAGGAAATATCTATGCGTGGGGTGATCAAAGTGGTAAAAAAGTTGAAGTGTGTGGAGGTTGGCCCGGTAAAGCTATTAACACAGGAGACGCTGTAACCTTGGGTGATGATACATATTATGGTTTCACTATGGATGGCCTTGAATCTGTTAACGTAATCTTCAACATGGGTAATGGTGGTGCACAGACAGGTGATATCACCGGAATTGATGCTGACGTTTATTATGAATATGACGGTGGAACTACCGCTACAAAGATTGAAAACGTAGTGACTACGCCGCAGGCTTCAGTTACGTTCTCTCCCAATGGAGGCAACTTCTCTGAAGATGTGATAACCGTTACTGCAACTGCAAAGAACGCTGTTTCAGCTTGGTATAAGATTGGCAACGGCGCGCAGCAGAATTTCTCCAACACGGCAGAATTCAAAATCGGTGAAGGTATGAGCGACGGCGATTCAGTGACTGTAAGCTGGTCGGCTACCAACAGCGAAGGAACAGTAAGAAACGGTAACGTGACATTCACCAAGAGTCTTGGAGGAGGTAATGATGAACCCGATGGTGACTTCGTGGTTTATTACGATAACTCAGAGACTAATTGGCCAGTGGTAGGCATTCATTACTGGGGAGGAGACTCCGCGACATCATGGCCGGGCGTAGAAATGAAAAAAGCATCTTGTGGACATTACTATTTTGCCCTTCCGGAGAATACTACTGGAATAATCTTTAATGAAAATAAAGAAAAGGGTGATCAAACAAACGATATTAAAGACGGGAATGTAACTCATAACTGTCTATATAAAGGAACAGGCAATAGAAATTGGGTGAAAGTAGGTACACATTCTTGTATGCCATCCGCTGTAGGAACAGTTTATTCTGACGAGAATGCACCGGCTGAGATCTATAATCTCCAGGGTGTGAAGGTGACTAATCCCGGCCCCGGCATCTATATCGTGGTGAAGGGTAAGAAATCTAAAAAGATTCAGATCAGATAAAAACAAAATTCATTTTAGATCGACTTAGTTAATGGTATGAGAAGACGAGTGCGCCGGAATCACCGGCGCACTTTTTTACTTTATTTAGTTTTTATGATTTTATTAAAAAAGAAATGTTATCTTTGTAAAAAATTTACCCAAAGACTATGAAAAAAATATGTGAGAGTCTTACCGAACTGATCGGCAACACTCCGCTCCTTGAAGTGAAACGCATAGAGGAAGCGGAAGGTCTGAAAGCTCGGCTGATAGTAAAGATAGAATCCTTCAATCCCGGAGGGAGCGTGAAAGATAGGGTTGCGTTCGCCATGATTGAGGATGCTGAGAAAAAGGGTCTTTTAAAACCGGGGGGAGTGATAATAGAGCCTACAAGCGGCAACACCGGTATCGGCCTTGCGTGGGTTGCCACCGTGAAGGGGTACAAGCTCATTCTCACCATGCCCGAGACCATGAGCATAGAACGACAGAACCTTTTGAAAGCCTTGGGTGCCACACTCGTGCTGACTCCCGGCAGCGAGGGAATGAAAGGGGCGATCGCCAAAGCGGAACAATTAAGAGATGAAACACCGGGAGCCATAATCCTTCAGCAATTTGAGAATCCTGCCAATCCTGAGGCTCACCGTCGCACGACCGGGGAGGAGATCTGGCGCGATACAGATGGAAGAATTGATATTTTTGTGGCTGGAGTCGGTACGGGCGGCACATTGAGCGGAACTTCCGAAACCTTGAAGGCATATAATCCTGAGATAAAAAGTATTGGTGTTGAACCGGCCACCTCTGCCGTCTTGTCGGGCGAACAAGCCGGGCCGCATAAGATTCAAGGCATCGGAGCCGGATTCGTTCCGGGCAATTACCATTCTGATGTGGTGGATGAAGTAGTCAAGATAACAGATGATGAAGCAATACGGGCATCGCGTATGCTGGCACAGAAAGAGGGACTTCTTGTTGGCATTTCGTCGGGTGCGGCATTGGCGGTGGCAATGAAAGAGGCCAAGAAACCGGAGAATGAGGGTAAGATGATTGTTGCGCTTCTTCCCGACACGGGGGAACGGTATCTTTCCACCATACTCTATGCATTTGAGGAGTATCCTCTGTAATGAATTTTGCGGACGCACCGTGGTGCGTCCCAACAATAATCACGAAAAAAGCGGACGCACCATGGTGCGTCCCTACAATCCTGTGGGGCTTCGCTGTAGGGACGTATCATAGGTACGTCCGCAATTTTTTATATGGCTTACGTGAGCAAAATGTAAGATAAATGCGTGAAATGGCAAAAATCTGACAAATAATTTTTAAATAACAGAAATAATCGCTATCTTTGCACACTCATATCGGGTGAATTGCATGTCACTCGTAAAGATTAAGGTTATCAGGTAAGAATCAAAAAGGTTGTAGCCCATGAGTGAAAGATTGTATATTTTCGACACCACGCTCCGTGATGGCGAGCAGGTGCCGGGCTGTCAGCTCAACACTGTGGAGAAGATACAGGTTGCGCGTCAGTTGGAAGCATTGGGAGTGGATGTGATAGAGGCTGGGTTCCCCGTGTCGAGTCCCGGAGATTTCAATTCCGTAATAGAGATTTCAAAAGCCGTTACATGGCCCACTATCTGTGCCCTTACCCGTGCTGTGGAGAAAGATATCGAGGTGGCGGCCGAGGCCTTGAAGTATGCCAAGAGAAAGAGGATACACACCGGTATCGGAACCTCCGATTCCCACATCAGATATAAATTCAATTCAACTCGTGAGGAGATTCTTGAACGCGCAATCGCGTGTGTGAAATACGCAAAGCGGTTTGTTGAGGATGTAGAGTTTTATGCCGAAGATGCCGGGCGCACCGATAATGAATACCTTGCCCGTGTGGTTGAGGCCGTGATCCGTGCCGGTGCCACAGTTGTCAACATACCCGACACCACCGGCTACTGTCTCCCCGGGGAATATGGCGACAAGATTCGCTTCCTTATGGAGAATGTCAACGGTATAGAGAAGGCCATAATCTCCACTCATTGTCATAACGATCTCGGAATGGCCACCGCCAACACTATGGCAGGTGTGCTTAACGGTGCGCGTCAGGTGGAGGTGACCATCAACGGTATCGGGGAGCGAGCCGGAAACACATCGCTTGAAGAGGTGGCAATGATTATTAAATGCCATAAGGATATTGATATTGAAACCAATATCAACACCCGGAAGATCTATCCTGCCAGCCGGATGGTTTCATCATTGATGAATATGCCTGTTCAGCCGAACAAGGCTATCGTGGGGCGTAATGCTTTTGCTCATTCATCGGGAATACATCAGGATGGTGTGTTGAAGAATGTGCAGACCTACGAGATTATCGATCCGCATGACGTAGGTATAGATGATAATTCAATCGTACTGACAGCCCGCAGCGGAAGAGCCGCCTTGAAAAGCAGACTCAATGCCCTCGGCATAGAGTTGAATCAGGAGAAACTGGATAAGATATATCAGGACTTCCTGAAACTGGCCGATAAGAAGAAGGATATAAATGACGACGATATTCTCCTTCTCGCCGGTGCAGACCGCACACAGAATCATCGCATAAAGCTGGAATACCTGCAGGTGACGAGTGGTGTGGGCGTGCGTTCCGTGGCCAGTCTCGGGCTAAATATTGCAGGGGAGAGCTTTGAGGATTCTGCAAGCGGCAACGGTCCTGTGGATGCGGCAATCAAGGCGCTCAAGAAGATTATCAACCGCAAGATGACCTTAAAAGAGTTTACCATTCAGGCCATCAACAAGGGGAGTGATGATGTGGGCAAAGTTCACATGCAGGTTGAGCACGACGGTCACGTGTATTATGGATTCGGAGCCAACACCGACATAGTGGCGGCTTCGGTAGAGGCATATATAGATTGCATTAATAAATTTAATTAGAATGAACACATTATTTGATAAGATATGGGACGCTCACGTGGTTCAGAATGTGACCGACGGCCCAACCCAACTTTATATAGATCGCCTCTATTGTCACGAGGTGACCTCTCCCCAGGCCTTTGAGGGACTCCGCAGAAGGGGAATCAAATGCTTCCGTCCGGAGAAGATTTTCTGCATGCCCGACCATAATACCCCCACTCACGACCAGGATAAGCCCATTGAGGATCCCGTGAGCCTTGAGCAGGTGGATACCCTTGAGAAGAATGCCAAGGAATTTGGTATCGAGCATTTCGGAATGCTTCATCCCAAGAACGGCATAATCCATGTGGTAGGTCCCGAACGCGGCCTTTCGCTCCCCGGAATGACCATCGTATGCGGCGATTCACATACCTCCACGCATGGTGCAATGGGTGCGGTGGCTTTCGGAATCGGCACATCGGAAGTGGAGATGGTCATGGCTTCCCAGTGCATCCTTCAGCAGAAGCCGAAGTCAATGCGAATAAACATAGAGGGTAAGTTAGCAAAAGGTGTAACGGCAAAAGATATGGCTCTTTACCTTATGTCTAAGCTCACCACATCGGGAGCAACGGGCTATTTTGTGGAATATGCCGGTGAAGCGGTGCGCGACCTTTCGATGGAGGGTCGCCTCACGCTCTGCAACCTTTCAATCGAGATGGGAGCGCGAGGAGGATTCATCGCGCCCGATGAGAAGACATTTGAATATCTAAAGGATAGGGAATATGCTCCCAAAGGGGAGGAATGGGATAAGGCAGTGGAATATTGGAAAACGCTCAAAAGCGGAGATGATGCTGTGTTTGACAAAGAGCTCACTTTCCATGCTGAAGATATAGAGCCGATGGTGACCTACGGCACCAATCCCGGAATGGGTATGGGAATCACGGATTCCATCCCAGAAGTCGATACCATACCTGAAGAGGGGAGGGAGTCGTTTGAGAAAAGCTTGGAATATATGGGCTTTGAGCCTGGGCAGAAATTGCTTGACACCCCTGTTGATTATGTTTTCTTGGGAGCATGCACCAATGGCCGTATCGAAGATTTCTATGCATTCGCATCTATCGTGAACGGACGCAAGAAACACCCTGACGTGACAGCGTGGCTCGTGCCCGGTTCATGGATGGTTTATGACGAACTTAAGCGTGAAGGTCTTGACAAGTTCTTTGAGAGGGCCGGTTTTGAAATCCGTCAGCCCGGTTGTTCAGCCTGTCTGGCAATGAATGATGATAAGATTCCGGCGGGGAAACTGGCAGTTTCGACCTCAAACCGAAATTTTGAAGGAAGGCAGGGTCCCGGAGCAAGGACCATCCTTGCAAGCCCCCTCACCGCCGCCGCCGCCGCGGTGACCGGAAAAATCACAGATCCAAGAACACTTTAATTCCACTTAGCAATGAAACAGAAATTCGATATCATCAGAAGCCGGTGTGTTCCTCTTCCTCTTGAAAATGTTGATACTGACCAGATCATTCCGGCGCGTTTCCTGAAGGCAACCACGCGAGAGGAGAGTTTCTTCGGTGAAAATCTTTTCCGCGACTGGCGCTTCAATCCCGACGGGAGTGTGAATAAGGATTTCGTGCTTAACGATCCCACCTACTCAGGTGAGATTCTGGTGGCCGGAAAGAATTTCGGGAGCGGGTCGAGCCGTGAACACGCGGCGTGGGCCATTGCCGGTTACGGATTCCGTGTGGTGATCAGCAGTTTCTTCGCCGACATTCATAAGAATAACGAGCTGAATAATTTTGTGCTCCCTGCAGTGGTGAGCGAGGATTTCCTTGCCGAACTCTTCAAGTCGATAAAGGAGAATCCGGCCATGGAGGTGGAGGTGAACCTCCCCGAACAGACTGTCACGAACTGTGCCACAGGGAGAAGTGAGAAATTTGAGATAAACGGATATAAGAAATATTGTCTGATGAATGCACTCGACGATATCGACTTCCTTCTTGAAAACCAAGGGAAGACAGAGGCGTTCGAGAAAGACGGATTATGAGCTATTCGAGAGAGATAGAGATAATGGACACCACTCTCCGCGATGGTGAGCAGACGAGTGGTGTCAGCTTTGTGCCTCAGGAGAAACTTGTGATTGCCCGCGCCCTGTTGCAGGACCTGAACATCGACAGGATCGAAGTGGCTTCGGCTCGTGTCTCCGAGGGTGAAAAGGATGCAGTGAGCCGCATTTGCCGTTGGGCTGAGAAGGCCGGATATCTGGATAGGGTGGAGGTGCTTGGATTTGTTGACGACGGCATCTCACTCCGTTGGATAAAGGAATGCGGAGCGAAAAATATAAATCTCCTGTGCAAGGGGTCGAGAAATCATTGTGAAAACCAGTTGAAGAAAACACCGGAAGAGCATTTCGAGGATATCCGTCGTAATATAGGGATGGCGCATGAAATGGGTATAGGTGTGAATGTATATCTTGAAGACTGGAGCAACGGGATAAAGAACTCCCCGGATTATGTATATTCAATGATAGATGCCTTGAAGGATTGCGGCATAAAACGTTTTATGCTTCCCGACACTCTTGGCATACTCAATCCCCTTGAGCTTCTCCTCTTCATAAGGAAGATGGTGAAGTCTTACCCGGATCTCCATTTCGATTTCCATGCCCATAATGATTACGATCTGGCCATTTCCAATGTCTTGGCCGCGGTTTTGGGAGGATGCCGGGGAATACATACTGCTGTCAACGGACTTGGGGAGAGAGCCGGTAATGCCCCCTTGGCGAGCGTGCAGGCCATTCTTAAGGATCAGTTCAATGCGCGGACCGGCATTGTGGAAAGCAAGTTGAACGATGTGAGCCGCCTGGTAGAGAGTTACTCAGGCATACCTATCCCTCCTAACCGGCCGATCACGGGTGAAAGCGTGTTTACGCAGGTGGCCGGTGTTCACGCCGACGGTGATAACAAGGCAAAGCTCTACTACAACGACCTTCTCCCCGAACGGTTCGGAAGAAAGAGGGAGTATGCACTTGGGAAGAACAGCGGAAAGGCCAATATTCTTCGCAATCTTGAGGAATTGGGACTCGAACTGACGCCTGAGCAAACAAAGATGGTGACGCACCGCATAATCGAATTGGGCGACAAGAAGGAGGTTGTGACTCAGGAAGATTTACCCTATATTGTGGCCGATGTGCTTAACAACTCGGCCTACGAGGAGAGGGTTAAACTTGTGAGCTATATGGTGAGCACAGCCTACGGACTTGAACCCCACGCCTCGATAAAGCTTCGCATTGATGAGGATGTATATGAGGAGAGTGCGTCGGGGAGCGGACAATTTGATGCCATAATGCGGGCATTGAAGAAGATTTACAAGGAGAAGCTCGACCGCCGGTTTCCCCATCTTTCAAACTATACGGTAACAATTCCTCCCGGAGGGCGGACAGATGCCCTGGTTCAGACCTGCATCACCTGGCTCTGGGAGAATAAGACCTATCGCACCCGAGGGCTTGATGCCGACCAGACGGAAGCGGCAATCAAGGCAACCATAAAGATGCTCAATCTTATGGAAAACAATATGAAGGAATAAAAACATTATAGAGATATGGATTTTAAAATTGCAGTCCTTCCAGGCGATGGCATTGGGCCTGAGATTTCTGCTGTCGGTGTTGATGTTATGACAGCGGTATGTGAGAAATTCGGACATAAAGTCAGCTATGAATATGCAATCTGCGGTGCAGATGCAATCGACAAGGTTGGCGATCCATTCCCGGAAGCCACATACGAGATTTGCCGGAATTCCGATGCCGTTCTCTTCTCAGCCGTGGGAGACCCGAAGTTTGACAATGATCCCACGGCAAAGGTTCGCCCCGAGCAGGGACTTCTCGCAATGCGCAAGAAGCTTGGCCTTTTTGCCAATATCCGACCGGTTCAGACATTCAAATGTCTGATCCATAAGTCGCCCCTCAGGGCTGAACTTGTGGAGGGGGCCGATTTCATCTGCATTCGTGAACTGACGGGAGGTATGTACTTCGGAGAAAAGTATCAGGATGATGAGAAGGCATACGATACGAACTATTATACACGGCCTGAAATCGAACGTATCCTCAGGGTAGGTTTTGAATATGCAATGAAGCGCAATAAGCATCTCACTGTTGTGGATAAGGCCAATGTTCTTGCATCGAGCCGTCTTTGGCGAAAGGTTGCTCAGGAAATGGAATCCTCCTATCCCGAAGTCAAGACCGATTATATGTATGTGGATAATGCGGCAATGAGGATGATTCAGGAACCGACATTCTTTGATGTCATGGTCACTGAAAACACCTTTGGAGATATCCTTACCGACGAAGGATCTGTTATAAGCGGGTCGATGGGCCTGCTCCCTTCCGCTTCCACAGGTGAAAGCACTCCGGTTTTTGAACCTATTCATGGTTCGTGGCCACAGGCGAAGGGTCTTAACATAGCCAATCCATTGGCACAGGTGCTTTCTGTGGCAATGCTCTTCGAATATTTCGATCTGAAAGAGGAGGGTGCGTTGATTCGGGAGGCTGTCAATGCTTCTCTTGATGCCAATGTGCGTACTCCCGAGATTCAGGTTGATGGTGGTGAGAAATATGGAACTAAGGAGATTGGAGAGTGGCTTGTTAGCTATATTAAGAAGGCCTGATTCATTTAAATAATCTCATAATATTACGGTGTGTCAAATTTTTTCATTTTGACACACCGTAATTGCTTTTTCACTGATCACCCAAGATCTCCTCTTCCGCAATTCCTTTATTATCGGTTTTCAAGCCATGTTTCAGCCAGGCACCCGAGGCGAGTCGCCAAAGGAAGATCAGGCCTCGGAAAGATAACTCTATGCACATTGCCAGCCACACGCCGTTCAGCCCCATGGTTCCGGCCATAATGGCCGCCAAAGGAACCCGCACAAGCCAGATGCTTGAAAAGTTCATTATGGCAGGGACAACGGTATCTCCGACTCCCACCATCACTCCGTAGGCCACAATGGCGGCGGCAAACATAGGTTCGGCCCAAGCCTCGATGCGCAACGCGGAGGCACCCATATCCTGGATCTCTTTAACGGGAGTGAGCAACGCCATGACATCAGGCGACCATAACCATAGCGCAACGCCCATGATTCCCATTATTATCATTCCCGAACCAACAGTGAGCCATCCGAATTTCTTTGCAAGATCTTTTCGTCCGGCTCCGTAGCTCTGGCCCGTGAGGGTAGTGGCCGCATCCGCAATTCCATAACCGGGCATATAACATAAAGCCTCGGCCGTGACAGCAAAGGAATTTGCCGCAATTGCAAATACTCCGAGGGGGGCGACAATCACTGTTATCATTATCTGGGCTCCGCAAATCACGGCATGCTCAAGAGTCATCGGTGCGGCAACACGCAACGCATTGTGCAACACATTTCCAGCAGGACACCACCTTTTCCAGATGCCCTTCAATCCTCTTGAGCGTTCGGAAAGTCGGGATGCCATCCTTCCAAATCTCTTGCCAATGAAGGCTATCCCTTTTTCACGAGTGAGGGCATACCATAATATCGAGGTAGCGGTGACGGTCTCTGCAGCCACCGTGCCGAGAGCGGCACCGAGCACGCCAAGATTTGCTCCCGGAAGAGTAATCTGAAAATCAAACAGAGTGACGGTGCGCGTGGGGAAGATAAGGAAGAAATTGAATATCACATCGAGGATACACATCATCACGTTGAGTCCACCGGCCACAACCATGTTCCCGGCGGCGCGCAGTGCACCGCTCCCTAAATAATTAAGAGTCAAAAGAGGAAGTGCGGCAACGAATACTGCAAAATAGAGGGTTGCATCACCGCAAACAGCTTCTGTTCCTCCGAGCCAGTGGGGGAGAGGGCGGGCGATTGCAAGCCCTATGAGACCGACAATCAAGCCGAATAGGAAAGAGCCTAAAATACCCTGACGGAATATCTCTTTTGCAGACTCATGATCTGCCGCTCCAATGCGGTGGGCAATCTGCACAGAGAATCCCACGGTGGCAGCCGAGCAGACACCCCAGAAAAGCCAAAGGCTGGTCGATACAAGACCGACTGCCGCCGATGGGTCCGCTCCCAAGCGACCAACCATCGCGGCATCTATATATTGCATCAGGATACTCGACAGTTGGGCTATGATTGCGGGCCATGCAAGACGAGCCGTCAGCGAGAGTCGCTGACGGAACGAGAGAGGTTTTCCGGATGAGATTAATTCAATATTCAAAACCTTTCCAGTTGCAGATTACATCATTTATTCAGTTCTTTCTTCAGCCAGGCAATTAGTCGAGAAAGGCCTTCGTCAAGACGTAAGTGAGAGGTGGCGATATTAATGCGGATATACCCCTCATCACCATACATTTCACTGCAATTCACCCATACGTGTGCCTCTTTCAGAAGCCTTTCCTCAATTTCATTGGCGGAAATGCCTAAGGCCGTGATATCAACCCAAGGAAGATAGGTTGCTTCGAGACGAGCCACCGGACATTGGGGCAATTCATTTCTGAAACGGCTCAGAAGCATCTCGTAGTTTGCCCAAAGATATTCACGAAGGGCACAAAGCCATTCATATCCCTCCTCGGTGTATGAAGCTTTCAAGGCTACCGGACCGAATGGATTGACATCACATACTTCATTGATATTGACCGCACGATTCACCTTCTCCTTTATCTCATCATCGGGAGTAATGATATTTGCTATCTGCAATCCCGCGGTGTTGAATGCTTTTGAGGGGGAAAGACAGATGATGGCGCTCCTATCGATTTTTCCGTAGGGAAAATACTCACTTCCGGGACGTGTCAGTTCACAATGAATCTCATCGCTTACAACAGTGACATTATTTTCACGGCATATCGCGGCAACCTTCTCAAGTTCCTCCATAGTCCATAAGCGACCTGCCGGATTATGCGGATTGCACAGCAGCATGAGGTGAACATCGCTTCGTGAAGCGGCTTTTTCAAGGGCATCGAAATCCATTCGGTAGGAGAATGTGCCGTCGGCTTCATCAACCCTTTGCAACGGGGCTTCAACCACCTTGCACCCATTATTCCTTATGGATGAGAAAAAACAATTGTAAACCGGAGTCTGGACAATCACTCCGCTTCCCTCAGGTGCGAGGGCTTTTATTATTGCTGAAATGGCAGGAACAACCCCCGGCACCGCAATCACTGCATCACGTTCAAAAAAATAGTCGTGTCGGGAGGCAAACCATTCCGTAAGGGAATGAAAGTAATCGTCATCAAGAAGGGTATAACCGAAAACCCCGTGTTCCACTCTTCTTTCAAGGGCTCGAATCACGTTGGGTGCGGTCTTGAAGTCCATATCGGCAACCCATAAGGGAATTACATCTGCATTCGGAGCTTCATCCCACTTCATGCATCCCGATCCACGACGGTCGGGCGTTTCATCAAACCAAATTCTTTCCATCTTATAACCTTATAACCCTATAACTTTATAATCTTATAACCTTATAACCTTATAACCTTATAACCTTATAATCTCACAACCTCACAACCTCACTTAACAACAATCTTGCAATCAGCGGGGTGCTTCACATTTTCGTCGATTATAATCTCACCATATCCCTTGGCTTCAATCACGCCTGAAGTGGGGTTCTTCACAGAAGTGATCACGGAGTTGACATCTGCCTGCAGCTTGCTCTCCTCAAAGGCAAGGTCACAGTCTTCCGCCATGGTGCAATTCTCCATAACCAGGTTCTCACAATAGCATAAGGGCTGCGTGCCGGAAATTTTGCAGTTTATGAGGTGAAGGTTCTTTGAATGCCATCCGAGATATTCACCGTTGAGTTCAGAATCAATAACAGTCACGTTGTCAGTGTTCCAGAAAGCATCTTTAGAATTGATGGTGGCGTTGCGGATCACTACATTCTTACAATATTGGAAAGAGTAGTTTCCATCCTGATGATAGTCGTCTATCTCAATGTTTTCACAATGCATGAAGATATAGTCGGCGTGTGCCACTTCAACTTTATGTAGCGAGATGTTGCGGCAATGCCACAATGTTTCCTGAGCATCCGGAATCTTCACTTTGTCGAGGATGATGCCTGACATTTCGCGGAACATCTTGGGAGCTTCGACCAATGTATCGGTCATTTGGAGGTCATTGGAGTACCATAATGCGGCGCGGGCCCCTTCGGTGAAAAGAGAGTCGCGGATGATGAACCGGTCAACGTGCCAGAAAGGGTATTTCCCTTCAAAACGGCAACCGATTGCCTCGATATCGGAACACTCCTTAAGGGCCGATTCCCCGGCGTGAATGGTTACATTAACAAGTTTAAGGTCGTGAGATGCAAATAGGGGGCGTTCGCCTCCAAATTCTGTGTTTTCAATGATTTTCATATTCTGATTATTTGATGAACTCTATCGAGATAGAATTCTTTTTATCGAAGTTTAATATATATTTTATCGAAGTTTAATATACAAATTGGATTCGATAGGTAAATTTACAAATTTATAACAACTGATGCAAGGATTTTATATGCATGCATTGAAAAATGGTTGAAACTTCTTGAAAAAAGTTAAGTATAATCCTTTGTATAATGATGCATAAGTATTAATTTTGCGAGTTAAAAGTTTTACAGATGGTTTTTTCTGATCTATTCTTTATTTTTGTATTTCTTCCGGCCTTTGTGCTCCTATATCTGTTTGCTGCGTGGCTTGATAAAAAAGTATTGTTTAGGGAGAAAGAGGGCACTATCATTTTTGATGATGATCCGGAGAAAGCGGGTTACCAGTATCCCCGTTTCCGGGCACGGAATATTGCGCTTGTAATTTTTTCACTCATATTCTATTCATGGGGAGAGCCGATATATATCTTCCTGATGATTATATGCGTGATTTTCAATTATATCTGTGGCTTGGCGATATCAAAATCAAGGAAAGCGAGAAAATTATGGCTTGTGATTGGGCTGATCCTTGACCTTGCAATACTTGGCACCTTCAAGTATCTCGGGTTTTTTAATGAAGCCCTGCGCTCGGTCGGGCTTGATTTGGGAGCACCTACGCTCGCGCTTCCGATCGGTATCAGTTTTTATATCTTCCAGTCCATCTCCTATCTGGTTGATGTCTATCGTAAGGATTCGCCCGCCCAGAAGAATTTCCTTGATCTTCTACTTTATATCTCGATGTTCCCTCAGCTCATAGCAGGCCCCATTGTGAGGTATGGCACGGTGGCTCATGAGATTCACCACCGGCATATATCAGCCAACGATTTCATGGAAGGATCCTACAGGTTCTTCATAGGTCTTGGAAAAAAGGTTATCCTTGCGAATATGCTTTCTGAGATCGCCACTCAATTTCTTGCCGACGGAATTGAGAGTCTTTCTGTATGGGGGGCATGGATAGGGATGTTTGCCTTTGCATTGCAGATCTATTTCGACTTCTCAGGATATTCCGATATGGCTATAGGAATGGGTCGCGCCATGGGATTTCATTTCAACGAGAATTTCAATCATCCATATTGCTGCGATTCCGTTACTGATTTCTGGCGACGCTGGCACATGTCGCTTGGCTCATTCTTTCGCGACTACACTTATATCCCGATGGGAGGGAACAGACGGCATCAGATGCTCAACCTGCTCACGGTGTGGTTCCTTACAGGCATGTGGCACGGTGCAAGCTGGAACTTCATTTTGTGGGGACTCTACTTTGGACTCATATTGGTGATTGAAAAATATGCAATCTTCAAGGTTAGACGATGGATACCCGCTTTTGTGATGCATATATATGCCTTGACTATTGTTGTGGTAGGGTGGTCAATCTTCTACTTTGATAATTTCGATCAGATGAAGCTCTGGTTCAATTCCGCTTTCGGACAGGGTGAGCTTGCGTTTTCTATCGTGGAGGAAACCGCACTGACCGATAATTTCTGGCTATGGGTTGTGGCCTTGGTGTTCTGCATCCCGTTGCGCAGATGGGTCGAGACAATCTTCTCCCGTGTGTTGCCTCAGCATCAGGCAGGAGGAAACTATCTTGACGCGACGTTGAAAGGGTTTGCCTCGGTTATTATCCTCGTCTTATGTGTGGCACTTCTTGTGGGCGCTACAAACAATGCTTTCATTTATACCCGATTCTAAACGATGACACCTGCAAAACTTTATATTTGGATAGTGTCGGTTGCTTTTGTGGCGCTGACTTGCGTAATGCTCTTTTTGCCGCGTAGCAGGTATTCTGAACTCGAGAAACGCGACTTGGCGGAATTCCCGGAGTTTTCCGCTTCAAAACTTGCCGATGCCAGCTATGCCAAAGAGCTTTCATTCTGGTTTAGTGATACGGAACCCTTCCGCGATGAATTTATGTCGGCCAGCATGAAGGTGAGAGACCTTATCCGTTTCTCTTTTGCAAGCGATGAGGAGGCCATATCATTCCATAAAGGGGATTCAAATGCTTCCGGCCAGCCGCTTTCGGCAAATGGTGAAGATCTGGAGGAATATGAAAATCATATCAATGCCGATGAGAATGCAAAGATAGGAGGTTCGGGCATAATCATTGTGGGAAGCGGTGACAAGGTGAGGGCCTTGAATGCATTTGGCGGTTCTGCAACCGGAGGCGAGGCATTTGCAAATGCAGTGAGCGAATATCAGAAAGAGATGCCATGGGTGAAGGTTTATGCTATGGTTATACCCCTATCTTCTGAGTTCTATACTCCCGATAAGGCGAAGAAGGTTACAAATCCGCAACAGCCCTTCATAAAGAACATATACTCCAAACTTGAGAACGGCGCACGGGGAGTGAATGCATACAATGCGTTGGCCGCTCATGTGGAGGAGGATATCTATTTGCGCACTGACCATCACTGGGCGCCTTTGGGGGCATATTACGCAGCCAAGGAGTTTGCTTCAGCCGCCGGGGTGCCTTTCAAACCATTGAGTTCCTACACAAAGAATGTGATTCATGGTTATGTGGGTTCAATGTATGGTTATTCTAATGATATAGCTTTGAAGAAAGCGCCCGAGGATTTTGTGTATTATACTCCTAACGGGATAGATTATACCACCACCTACTGGATTTATGATGTGAACAAGAATTATAAGGTGACGCGTGAAAGGAAACCAATGGATGGGGCCTATTTTGTAAAGTATCATGACGGAAGCGGGGCCGCATATTCAACCTTCATGGGGGGTGACCAGAAGCTTACCCGCGTTAAGACAAACGCTAATACCGGGAGGAAACTTCTGGTTATTAAGGATAGTTATGGCAATGCGTTGCCGGGTTACCTTTTCTATTCTTTCGATGAGATTCATATTGTAGATTTCCGATATTTCACGCGAAACATGAAAAAATATGTGCGTGAAAATGGCATAACCGACCTGGTGTTCTGCGTGAACGTGTTCAACGCCTATTCTTCAAGTGCGGCTAATAAGATAATGAATTTCCTAAAACAGGCTGATGGTACATTCTCGGCCGGTGATTCTAACCATGGAGATTCTAACCATAAAGAGGGTGGAGAAAAGAGCAATGCTAAAGAATCTAACAAGGAGAAAGCATCTGATAAGGAGAAATCCAAATTAAAGGTGGAGTTGGAAGAACCGAAAGTAAATAGTGAGAAGGAACCGGTTCAGGAGCCTTCGAACCAACCATCTGCAGTGACAGAGGAATGAGCCGAATAGGATTGAAATATATTTCTACGGGGGCGTTGAATTTTCCTGCCATAAATGGAGGTAAGTGGAATCTTGCATCAAATTTCAAAGGCGACTTTCACCGTATCCTATCTGAATCGGGGATAGGAAAGGAGGATTATGATTCGGTGGCACTTTATATGAAGTTTGTAGCCACCGGAATGTTTCTATGTTGCGCTAAAAGATCAATGGCCGGAAAAAAGGCCTCATCCGAGGCGCTTTGGCTCTTTGTCCCCTATGAAGCTGTTGTGACACCCAAGGAGCTTGTCGGTTTGGCGGATGAATTATCGGAGATGTTTGATCATCCGGAGGCTTTCAGCGCGTCCGAGTCTTTTCATGATATGCTTCCATCTCTTTTTCTAAAAGATTTTGAGGAGGCGGCTTATGACAATGAAGTCATCCCTATGACCGGTTCACGTATAGGATATATAAACTATGAAGAGAAGTCAGAATTGGAATTGATACTTTCTGCCGGTTTCAAGAGCCAATATGAAAATTACGGACTCATTCTTCTGACTGATAATCCTGTTCCCGTTGAGGCTTCTCTTCCTCGAATATATCTACCTGAATTAATGCTTCACAGACAATTGAAGCGCGAGGCCGAGACACATCGCGAGACCGATGCACATTGCGAAACCGATACACCTTGCGAAACAGATGCTCATAATGAACCGATTTCCGAAGAGGGTAATGAGGAGTCAGCCTGCGAAACGGTTTTGGATGATGATTTGAAGAATGACGGGCAAAGAGTGGAGATAGAGGAAAATGAGAGTTTGATGCCTGAAGAGGTGACTAATAAAGAAG
>CAMWIH010000033.1 GCA_947174305.1 uncultured Porphyromonadaceae bacterium
GTTATAAGATTATAAGATTATAAGGTTATAAGATTATAAGGTTATAAGGTTATAAGGTTATAAGTTCCTGTAATCGACATAGAATAATAGAAAGACGGAGTGTCAAATTTTCGCAATTTGACACTCCGTCATTTTTTTACCCGGATGGTGAGGGTGCTGTCAGAATGGTTCGGATGGTAAGCGAGCCGTTATGGCAACACCCTCAAGAATTTGTTGGCTGATTTAACTTTCGGAGAGCCTCCTCAAGCGAAGCGCCCTTGGCAAGGGAGAGTTTTGAACGCAACCTCCATCTTGCCTGTTTCACCGATTCAGGCCTTATGCCCATAGTTGATGCTATCATCTTATTATCCATACCGGTCACTATATAGGACGCTAATCTTACATCCGGCTCCGTAATGGCCGGATTTTTCTCTTTTAATCTCACTGCAAATTCAGGATTCACCGATGAGAAGGAGTCGATAAACGTTTCGCGTTCAGTGCTCTTGGCCTTATGAGTGTGGATTGCACTCGCAATCTCGCGCGATTGTGCCGATGCTCCATTGTTATCGTTCATTTCCACTACAGCCTTACCGACGGTAGAGAGTATGCGGTCGGTTTCATCCATTACTATCTGGGTAGCCACAAGCTTTCTTGCAATCTTATCCTTTTCCTCGCTCATCTCCCGGCGCTGGTTATGAAGTCTCTTAATCCTTCCCCTTACAAACCATCCTGCCACGGCAACGACAACAAGGAGACCGAAAGAGATGCATACCAGCCTTAATTGCCAACGGCTCTTTGCCAGCTCCACTTCAAGGCGACGCATAGAGAGGAGCCTGTCGGTCTCGACATCCTTTATTCTGTCAGGCTCGTTTGCAATTCCGATCTCATCTGTAAGCTCCACGGCCTCTATGAGCGACCTGTAGGCTTTCAAGGTATCGCCCATGGCCGACAACGCATCGGCCTGTGCATAAAGCGCCACTGCATAGTCATTGGCATTCTCATCAGCCAAAGCTTTATCCACTGCAAGCTGTGCGTGCTTCACTGCACCGGATATATCCCCATCATTCAGCAGGGCATTCGACATAAAAGTCTCGATTAGCGAATTGCTTCGCTCCCCTTTCATTGAATAGAGCGAATCAAGGGCATCTCTGACGTGGCAATCTATATAAAGATTATGCAGCACCTTCTCCATCATCACGGAGTCCTGCCGGATGAAAGGATCCCTGCGCATCTCCTCCAGGATTTTTTCTCCTTTCACTGTATCACGCAGGATTATGGAGGCTGTGGCAATATTCATGCGGTTGAACGATGCAATCCTATCCATTCCGTTAGCCTTGCAAAGGGAATCTGCCTCTTCATAGAGCTTGATCGCGCTTTGAGGGTCGCGGACATTCTTCATAAGGTTACCTAAGTTGACAAGAGAATAGGCTGTCATCATGTCATCCCCTTTCATTCGGAAAAATTCAAGAAGTCCGTTTATCCTTTCATATTCATCAACGTTCCTGTTCTCTCCGTCGGGAGCCAATGCAAGAATACGGTTATATAGGTAAGGATTAGACGATGAATCGACATCCGCAAGAAGCTTATCAATCCCTTTTTCATATTTCTCCTCCTCACCAGTATAAAGGGAATGATAGGTAGTGAAATAAAATATTCTGTCGGCAAGCAATGCTTCCTTTCCCGAATCACGGCTTATCTTTTTCAGGGAATCTATCTTTAAGCCAATCTCCTCTGCAGGCTCGCGCAGATAGAACATCCTGTCGATCCTCTGGGTTAGCGAATCGATTTCACTATTCACGGCCGGCCAGCGGAAAGGGGCGCTGTCGGAGCTGTGGGAACAAGATGGAAGAGTGATTGCCAATATCGGCAATAGTCCTAAAATAAGAATTAACGGGGTTGAAATATACTTTTTCATAACTCAAAATTAGGAACAATCTCAATTTTACACAAGACGAGTTTCACATTAACCGCGTTGAAACCCTGTAAATAGACTTATAATAGACTATTTTTATAATAGACTTTAGTAGATTGTTTTCTGAAAATATACCCGACAAAAGACTATTAAGGGTCTATTTGAAAAAATCTGTCGCTCCTCCACTCTTCCAACTCGATTCTTTCACCTAACTTTGCAGTGCTTTTCCTTTTACAAAACTTGCTTAGCTAAATAAATTCATATTGGCACTTAGCCATAACATCATTTTTTTCAGGATGAGAAAAGTATTATCTATCGTCGTCATGGCCGCTTTTGCAATCAATGCCTCCGCCATGATTTATCAATGCGACAAGTTCAACACAACGAAACAGACATGCCGCCTGATCGGATGGAGCGGAAACCAACCCACTTCAGGCAAACTTCGCCTCCCGGCCTCCTACACTCACACCGATGGCGTAACCTACCTCATCACTGCTGTAGAAGAACATGCTCTTGACAATCTTACCGATGTCACAGAGATAACGATCCCGGCAAAATACACGCAGATTGGAAATGTGAAGGATACATATACAGTCAGCGCGACGACTGCCAATTTCAACAATTGTCCGAATCTGAAAATTTTCAAAGTCGAGGATGGCTCAACTATCTTCGAAGCCACGGCAGATGGGGCGCTTTACACCAAAAGGAGAAAAGCCCTGCTTAACGTTCCGGCAAGATATGATACACTCACGGGCTCTTTCATCCTCCCCGATGAGTGCAAGTATGTAAGCCGCGACGCTTTTGCCGGCAACATCACAATCAAGACCCTTGGCTTGGCAAAAGATGTGGAGATATTTGATAACGGTGGCCTGAACCGGATGGAAAGCCTCAAGGAGATTCAACTTATATCTGCCTCCGAAACCAATCTTTCCCTGAAATCGGGGATGCTTATATATCAGCAAAGGGTTGTTGCCATGGCCCCTCATTCCGGGCATATTGTGGCAACCGTGCCGGAGAGTGTGAATGAGATATCTCCCTACGCATTCTATAATGTACAGTCGCTCACAACTCTCACCCTTCCCTATTCACTGAAAAAGATCGGCAACAATGCCTTTGCCCTTTCCGGGCTTCACTCCCTTACCATCCCCTCGGGGGTTGAACAATATGGGAAAGAGATGATGGCAAAATGTCCCGACCTCGAATCGGTAAAGTTTGAAAGCCGGCTCCCGATGATCTCTGACAGGTTTGCCGAAAACTGTCCGAAACTCACTAAAATTGACTCTCCCTATCCTATTGTGAAGGTAGGGGAATCGGCCTTTAAGAACTGCCGTGAACTGAAAACGTTCCCATTCCGCGGAGAAACCGTATTTAGCGAGGATTCATCTTTCTATAATTCGGGCATTGAAAGGGTAATATTCGAGGAGTCGCCTGTAACCGACCAATTTGCGGGCGAATACCTTTTTGCGTATTGCCGAAACCTCACGGAGATTGACTTCTCCCGGCTGATAATGGAATATGTGGATGCAGATATGGCAATCGGGCCCGGATATGCGGCGAATTGCCTGCAACTTAAGAAGGTTAAATTCGGAGATTACGCCGGGTTCTGGCATTACAACACATCCGACCGCCCCACTCCTCCGGCTTTCGGCTATTCATGCGTGGTTGATACCATTTACCTATCCACTACAAGCAATGTTGTAAGCCCTCAGTTCATATATTCCACTTATAACGGGAAGCAACATTACACGCCTAAAGTGTATGCCACAACAACCAAGAACTACGGTTATGTAAATGTACCCAACTCCCTCCCTATCGGCAATATGTTCTCGGCTGGAAACGGTGCAACTGTTGCGCCTTTGATATATCTTGATGCATACGTAGTGGCCTCTCCCTCCTGGCCTGATTATATTGATTATGTGGTGCCCGATGCAACCTACTTCATTCCGGGCGGAACCTCTCACAACTATACCCTTGCCACAGAGAAGGGGAATAAGGTTTATGAGATGTTCGGCATCTCCTTCACCAAAACTTCTCAAAACGGGATAAAGGTTAAAGTGACTCCCTATTTCAACGCAGAGGTTGAAGCATTTCCCAAGGTAACTGATTTTGCCGCCATATTCAATGATGAAAAAACTGTATATGCAAGTGAAGATGGCGTTATGGATTCCCCTCTCTCTTTGGGTTCCATCTCAAAAGTGAGGTTATCATATAAGGTTGACGGTAATTATTTCCTTACCGATTACCCAAGCTCACACTGGCTGTCAACAGGAATAGTTATGACCGAAGATGAGACAGCCGCTAAAATGGAAGGGGAAAGCATCCACTTCCCTACCAAATCAACATATCAGGTTTATTCTACCGATGGCAAGCTCCTTATGTCGGGAACAGGTGAGCAAGCCGACCTTTCCACCCTCTCCGCAGGAATGGTTATTATAAAATATTCCTCTTCTGACAACCATTCCGAGACACTTAAAATAAGGTTATAAGGTTCTAAATAAGATTCTAAAGGGTTACAAATTAATACAAGATTAAATAATTATTCAAATCCAAAAATAAATAATTTGATTATGAAAAAAAGCTTCATGCTATTCGCAGTGGCCACATTGGCTGCATTCCCATCCTATGCACAAGTCAAAGAAGGCGATGTGGTAAAGCTCACCGAAAATATGCTCGGTGATGTTTTCGCAGTGGTCGAAAAAACAGCATACGTCAACGTTTATGCAAATCCAGATGCCATGCCGACAGATGCCCTGGAGATAAAAGATTCATACTCGATCGACGGATATGTTTATCAACCGGCAGCAATCAAGCAAAGCGGATTCCGTGGTTGCGACGAGTTGACTTCCGTAAAGGTATGCAGCCTCATCACCACTATACCGGGGTTTGCATTTGCAGATTGCAAAAAACTTCGCACTTTCACAGAAGCCACACCGGGCAGTATCGAGCTTGTGGGCAATTATGCTTTCTACAAGACCTACGCCCTCAATGAGATCAATTTGCCGAAATGCAAGACTGTGGTGGATTATGCCTTCAATCAATCAGGGGTTAAAAAGGTGAATATGCCCGAGGTTCAGTATATTTATGCCGGTGGTTTTTATGAATGCAAAAGCCTTTCTGAATTTATCGGTGGGGAAAAACTGCGGGAAGTCGGTGGGGTGGCCTTCTGCAATGCCGGTCCCATGACTCAGATCACTCTTGGTCCTAATTTAACCAAAATCGGCAGTACGGCCTTCGCCTATCTCCCTGCTCTAAAGGAAATTGTTATTCCTGAAAATGTGGAATCAGTAGGGATTGATGCTTTCAGAGGATTAGCTTTGGAACGAGTTTTCATCCTCTGCTCCAACTTTATGGATTTCTGCGATACCTCCTGTTTATTGCGCGACAAATCTTTAAAAGAGATCTATTGCAAAGAGGGATTGAGCGCCGATATCAAAAATTATATAGAGACAGGAAGCGAACAGCACGAGCCTCAGTTCCTTGCATCGGATGCTGTGATCAAACCTTTGTCGGATATTGTAGAGATTAAGGAAACCTCCACTCCCGATTACTTCACGGCAATAGATAAGATCGATGATATCTCTTTCATTACTCTTTTTGACCCTGCAACCGGTAATTCAATTCCTAATATGGGCCCGGGATATCATATCACTGAAAACACCGTAGGAGTCCGTTATTTTGTTGATAAAAAGAATCTGCTTCAATATACAACGAATGTGGAACGTCCATCAGGAATCGAGACTGTTGAAGCCGCTTCGGGTATCACCAATTCTGATCCCATCTATTATGACCTTGCAGGCCGCGAGGTGAAGAATCCTTCCAATGGAATCTTTATTATGAAAGCTAACGGCAAGACAAGGAAGGTGGCTTTATAAGGTTACAAGTTTATAATATAGGACGGTGTGTAAAAATTTCGCATTTTTACACACCGTCCTTGTTATTCGCCGGATGGCGAGGGTGCTGTCAGAATGGTTCGGATGGTAGGCGGTTGAGATTGAGGCTGAGGGAGCATACTCACGTATGTGACCGAAGCTGAAATCTCAACCAACGACCCAGACGGGCCGTTATGACACACCCTCCGATTAAAATACTATCTTGGTGTCGCGGATGATATACACTCCTGCAGGCAGTTCAACTACATTGCGTCCGGCATTTACGCGAACTGTGCGAACCACGCTACCGTCAGCCTTATAAACAGTCTCGATGCTCTTTTCAGGTGAATAGATAACAATTGCATTACCCTCTTTCACAACCTTGAAAGCCTTAACGATCATCTCTGTTTCATCAACTCCAGTCGGGATATATTCAACACCCGGAAGGTCAGTCACGATATCGCCCAAGCTTACGGGAGAAGTTGCATAGATTGTGAAGGGCGCTACAGTCACCTCGTTTTCTCCTTCCTCTACCTCAGATTCTGCGGGACGGAATGCCGATGCGGTGTTATCGAGCAGATAGGTGCCTTCTGTGGGAAGAGTGCAAGCCGAGAAGGTTGCGTGGATTGAGTAATCCTTACCTGCCACGCTAATCTCTGACGGAGTGGAGGGAACGTTGATATTGCTTGCAGCGAAGATAGTCTTACCGTTGTTGGCCGTGCGGATGATATAGGGCACATTTGCCTTCATCTTATCCACGCTCTGAAGAGCGTCGCCACCTTCGGGAAGAGTATAGATGAGGTTTCCTGCTGCCACTTCTGCGTCCTCTTCTGCGAGAGTCACAACCATTTCATTGTTCGATCCATCTGTGATTGTCTCAACATCGAAAGGAACCACGGTTGCTGTCCAGTCGTTTGTCTCAGCCTCGAGAGAGATCACTGCACCCTCTGTCAAAGTGAATGCGTGAGGAATTGCCAAGGGATAACCCTGAATGAAGCTTATGTCACTGTTAGCACTATACACACGACCCGGACGGGTGATTACCGAACCATCAGGCTCTGTTTCTGTGATCTCTTCCGATTTGGTGAGGATATAGTTTGCGGTTGCCGAGGGAAGTTCCACACCTTCATCAAGAACCACGATACAGTTGGGATTCACGCCGCGGAATGCGTTTGAGCTGAGGGCACCGGCCTTCTTGTGCGACTTGCGGCGAACATCGCTCTTCGGATCGGCTGATGAAGAGAGAAGGGTGATTGTAGTCAGGTTTTCGCAGCCATCGAATGCACCGTCGCCGATTGAGGAAACACCTGTGAGCGTGATCTTCTCAAGAGATGAACAGCCTTCGAATGCTTTGGCACCTACTGCACCAACAGTGGCAGGGATGTCAACGCTCTGGAGCGAACCGCAACCGCTGAACATGTTTGCGCTGATCTCTGATACTTCGGGAAGCACGACTGTTGTCAGGTTCTCCATGTGGGAGAATGCTCCTTCAGGAAGTTCACCTTTGAATTCCGTGAGGTCAAGGCTCTCAAGGTTGGGGAAACAGTCTTTTACGTTGTCAAGATCCTCAGATGTCATCTCTCCTTCAAGGGAGATGGATGTGATCCCATGTCCTTCCTCGGGTTTGATTGCCGCAAGGTCTTCAGAGTTGATTGTTGCGCCCTCGGTGGGAACAGCGAAGATCTCAACAAGTTTGTTAGCACCCGAAAGATTCACTTCATAGTAGCCATCTACATCTGCAACGAGTTCATTGTTATCAATGATTACGCGCGGAAGAACTCCAGTAGATTCATTAACATTGAAATCAACTTTAAAGCGAACATTCGAGTTTTCCTTAACATCGCGGAGCACCGGATTGAGAGCGTCCGTGCGATCGAAAGTATGATTTGCAATTGCAGACTTTTCAAGATCATAAACCTCCGGTTCTGAGATTGTAAATAGATCTGAGGTGGTTCTGAAATTAAGGTCAAGTGTATATTCTACATCAATTCTGTGACCACCGGCTTTCTCTGCATTAAATTTAGGATTGTGGAACACAACAGGGATTGAACCATCCTCTGCAAGCTCAACCTGCTCTCCATCCACATAAACTGTCGCTTTCGTACCGTTATCAATAGGGAACAATTTCCCATCTGCGGAGATAGTCTGCACCGGCACATTGTCACCGAGGAACGACGCAAGCTCAGCCGGATTCAGATCTTCATTAGCCATTCGAACTCTTGTAGGATCGTACTCAACTCCATAAACAGGTTTATCTGAGAGTATATTGTAACCATATAATAACCAGGGATTACCGGAAACTTTATTGTTATTAGAAGTTTTGTAAACCCCAAGGTGCTCCTCCGGTACTATTATTGTAACTTTAGTTGCATCTTGATGTCCTAAGGAAAAAACATCCTTCCAGAATGCTGCCTCATATCCACCGGGATTAAAATGAGAGACAGTAACTTTACCTTCATATTCTTCCGGAGCGCCGGGAATGCGAATAACTTTCAGTTTAGGACAGCCACCGAACAAATTAGTTCCAAGAGAATATTGCAAATTTCCATTGTTTTGAATATAGAAGGGCACGCTGGGTAAACTTGGAGGAAGGGTTATCTCTTCAATGTTGGGACAATTTGCAAAAACACTTCCATTGCGACAACTCATTCTTGTTACTGTATTGGGAAGTATGATATTTTCAACTACGGATGCAGGTGTGTTTTTACCTGTTAAATCCGAATCATAGACGAATAACATATTTACCAATTCATTTGCAAGAGCATTATTGCTTTTCTCTACAATCTCAACCTCACTTAGATCTAAGACCTTAATTGTTTGGATTGCAAAATCCTTCCCTGTAGCCGCCTGAAGATCCTCAGAATATACCTTACCGCGAACCTTTACGGTTTCGGCTACATTATTCTCAGTTAACTGAACATGAAGACCACCCGGATAAGTGTCAATGACCTTTACAGTGCCAACCCTGGGATTATAGACCCTAATATCAAAGTCCATATTTTCCATTGCTACAAAATCATATTCTATAGCAGGTTGACGTGTCTGAACCTCCGTACCATTAACCAAGAGATCAATTGCAAGTATCGAGGAATTTGGAACAATTCTCAATGTCATGTCTTGGCCGCGAACTGCAGTGGCAGTTACGCCTGATACGGTTGCATCCTTTACTTCGGGAACGTTGATGTTATAGACCGGAGTCATATTGTTGAGCGCGGGAAGCGCATCCACGATCTCTGCGGTGGCACCTTTCACGAGGTTCCAGTTTTTCTTGTTGAATGAGGTCACAACGCGGATCTGATTACCTTCGCGAACATCTGAATCTGTAACCTTACAGTTCACACTGAGTTTGTGGTTGTCGCCGGGGCCTGCCGACCATACATTCACGGGAGAGATAAACTCCTTGATGTTGCCGTTCTTATCAGTAAGAGCTGCTGCCCAATATGCCTGATCATATCCTGCCGGAATATTGAGCGCGTTAAGACGGATCGAAAATTCCTGACCGGGAATAACATTAACTGCATCGGTGAACATACCGATTGAACCATTCTTAGCCGTAAGGGTCCACTGGGATTTGTTGGAGTCAACGGCTGTAGGAGCTACGAGATCGAAGTGAACGATTGTGTTCTTGTCAAGTGTTACATTGAAGTTGCCTGATGCATCCGGATAGAGGCGAGTGTTGTTGGCATAAACCTCCATCTTATTGTCGTTGTCGGCAATGTGAGAAGCCTTGAATGTAACAACTGAACCCTTCTGCATTGTGCCGGTGTTGGCTGAAGTCTCAAACTTGACCTCATTGTTTTCCATCACTGCAAATACCACATCATTTCCTGCGTCAGGTATCGGGTCAATAATTATATTCTTGATATCTTTCCAGTTTTCAGCCTTACTATAATTATCAACAGCAGTCTGATTGGGAACATGGAGGGTTACAAGATCAGTCTTTACACCTGAGAGCACACACCAGTTGATGAATTCTGCGCTTTGACGTCCCACATAGATATCGCGCAAGGCTGTGCAGGCAACAAAGATGTTATACTCATATTTGCTTACGCTGCCTGGGATTATAATTGAGGAGATACCGGTCTGTGCGAAACAAGCGTTGTTGAAACGATTTACCGAAGAAGGAAGAATGATCTCCTTAAGCGAACCTTTACCGCGGAAAGCATCGCGAGGAATGGCATTTGCCTGGTCGTTACCGCTGGCAGTGATGTTCACACCTGAAATGTCAAGGCGATTGAGGTTCATTGAGCTTCTCATGAATGCGAAGTCGCGTGCATCGATAGTTCCGAAAAGGGTAAGATCCTTGATGGTTCCTGTCTCTGATTCCGGTATGATTGAAGAGAGTGTGCCGGGAGTACCAACCCAGATGGAGCGTTTCTCCTTAACTTCAGAAGCTTTCTGAACAAGGATGCTGATCTCCTGATTTTCACGAACATTCTTGATTGTGTATGAGTCAGCCACTGCCACGAGAGTCACACCGTTTGCTTTAACGGTAACAACATCTTCCGCAGGGTTGGAGGGAGTAACCTTAAATGTGTAATCACCACCGCAGAACACGTTTGACGCGCCATTAACAGTCACGCCTGCCACTGACGGGAAGGAGATCATAAACGATTTGTGTGAGCCTGACATCGGATCAACCTCATTCACTGTGAGGAGTTCTCCGGCAACAGGAAGCCATTCAGTCTCTCCCGCAGCCTGAGTCATGATGCGGATACGATCTGTAGAGGCCACTGATGTTCCGGAGGGAAGAGCGCAGTTTCTGAAGTCCTGATAACCGGTGGGAAGGTATCCCATGGAAATCATTGAGAAATTGGCCGGTGAAGAAAGGAGAGCCTTCATCTTGCCGTTCTCCGAGCAGAGAGCCACGGCAATCTTGCCATTGAAGTCGTAATGGCTGAGGTTCTTAAGGTTACCTACCCTGACCGTAAATTTCTCGCCTGCCTCAAGAGTGGTGAGGTCTGTTCCGATACCGGCCTGATTGCCATCGGCTGTGATATGTATGGGTGACCACTCACCGGAACCTGTAGCCGGCTTGATGTTGTAGATGATAGTGTTGAGGTTATTATAGGAGTGCTGACGGCTTACGGTGGGATTCAAAGCTGTGCTGAGGAAGTAACCGTTGGCCGAACCACCCCAACCCCAGTTGAAGTGAAGCTTGTCGCCTTCATAACCGTCGCATACGAATGCGTGACCGGCTGTAACATCCTGTCCGCAATAAAGCACGGGGCGACCGGCATCAATCTCATCTTTTACGAGCTGATCCCATGCCTCCTGAGAAGCAACCTCGGAACGTTTCTTATAAGAGACACCCGGGTCATAACCGAAATATGTGGAGAGTGCGCCGGGAACCCGAACCTCGTATGCACTCGAACCTGACATAGCATATTGTGTGTCGATACTTTTTGAAGCATGATACATCAGCGTTGCAACTGCGTTCCCCTCTTCCTCAGAATATCCGGAACGATAGTTATCCATTCGCATATTGGCCCAGTCATAGGATGTTGCGAAATCAACACCTCCGAATGAACCTGAACCTGCCACCGGATGCTGATAATACTTCATGATTGTTGCCATGGCAGTGCCGACACAACCTACGAGAGGCTTGCCGGGAATCATCTCGTTGAAGGGTCCTTCCTGACTCCATGAGGGTGTTGCGAGCAACTTTTCACCTGCCTTCTCCCCAGCCTTGCGGGCCGATTTGCGGAGCTCGGCGGTTGAGATGCTTTTCTGAACTGAAGGAGCAATCTTTATCTCCTTTTCAAGGCCGGCGAGCATCCATTTCATTCCGTCGGGCATATTCTTTACGGGGTAGTTCCCTTCGTATGAATAACCGAGGATGGGAGCGGTTGCATCTTCTGCCG
Organism: uncultured Porphyromonadaceae bacterium; assembly: GCA_947174305.1. GTDB lineage: Bacteria > Bacteroidota > Bacteroidia > Bacteroidales > Muribaculaceae > Lepagella. Next base: position 11,625 of record CAMWIH010000033.1, read on the forward strand.
ATACCATTACGAATCCACCGTTGTTGGGCACATCGAACACGTAATAAAGCGGGTTCTTTTCGCTTCCTCCCGTAAACACAGGGATGAGCTGAACGTCGCCCGACTGATAGCGGTCTCTTGCCTTTACAAACTCAGTAGCTAACGCGTGCGCTTCGTTGATAGATACTTTCTCCGAGTAGGAGTAGATAGACGATCCCAAAATCACTGAGGAAATCGCAATCCAACTAAAGTGTCTGGTCATAGCTGTGATAGAATTAAGTAAATTTAGAATTATGGAATAAAATTTAACGTTGTTTGTATTATATAATCAAAAAACTCGAAAATTGTTTTAAGTTTTATCAAAAAAATTTCAAGTTATTTTTCAACGGATGGATAGCCACCGTTATTGTATCGTTCATAATGGCCGGGGGTGTTTTCGTGTGCCAATTCACCGGATTTATAGACAGCATACCAATTTTTTTTGTAGATTCGAAATAAATTTCATAATTTTACCACCGATTTGGTTGGCTACGGCCATTAAAAGGGAACCGGGTGAAAATCCCGGACAGTCCCGCTGCGGTGAGTCTCTTCGTAAGGCTTTCTCCGCGACACTTGCTTAACTTAAAGAGGTGTCAGACCACTGTTTCTTGCGAAACGGGAAGGTGGAGAAAAGTCGAGACAAGTCCGAAGACCTGCCTTATCATCATACAGTTTTGTAGTACACGGGTTAATAGGCAGCAAAACAGATGAAGAGGATTTTTAAGAAATATCCCATTTTGCTGCTCGTGGCCAATATGGTTGCGGGCAATTTATTTTGTAATGCATCAACGGATACGCCTTCCACTCCCCCCTCCGTGCCGGAAAATTCCACTCTCTTCTTTGATTCTATCGGATCAACCCTTAAGGAGGTGGAGGTTGTGAGCAGAATCGAGACAAAAGAGGTATCTGCTGTCATGCCTTTACAGATAATGACCTCGGCTGAGATTGAGAAATTGGGAATAACCGATATGGCTGACGCAGTTCGCAGATTCTCCGGCGTGAATATCCGTGACTATGGTGGCCTGGGAGGTGTAAAGACAGTATCGGTAAGAAATATGGGTGCTTCACATACGGCGGTGAGTTATGACGGAGCACCGGTAGATAACATTGAAGGTGGTCAGGTGGATATAGGGCGGTTCTCACTTAACAATCTGTCACGACTCACTTTAGCCGTAGGCCAGGATAATGACCTGCTGCAATGTGCGCGACTTTATTCCTCGGCTGCCGTGTTGGGAATTACAACCCGTCAACCGGATTTTAAGGAGGGCAGAAAGTTCAGCATCGAGACGAAGATTAAAGCAGGGCCCTGGGGTTATGTTTCCCCCTACCTTAAATGGTCGCAAAAAATTAGTGACAAGTTCATCTTCTCTCTCGATGGAGATTATACACATTCCGATGGTAATTATCCTTTCCTTATAGAAAACGGTGTGGAAACAGAGAAGGCCCGCCGAAGCAACTCCAAGATTGACAACTGGCACGCTGAGGCTAACCTCGTCTTCCCTTTTTCTTCCAGGCACCGACTCGATATCAAGGGCTATTTTTATCAGTCAAAACGTGGTGTGCCGGGGGCAGTGACACTTTATAATCCTGTCTCCACGGAAACTCTTTGGGGCCGCGATGCTTTTGTGCAGATGAAATATCGAGCCACCTTATCGAACAAATGGAAAATCCAATTCATTGGGAAATATGCCAACGGATGGTCAAGGGAAAGGGAAACCGGAGCCCAGTATGCCGGCGGCTTATGGCAGGCTGAATATACGCAAAACGAATATTTCCTTTCGGGAGCAACAAGTTTCAGGGCCACTGATCGGTTATCGTTAGGGCTGGCACAGGATGTGATGTTCAATAATCTCTCCTACACCAAGAAGGATTGCCCGTTTCCTGCGCGTGTTGCCTCCTATACATCCCTGACAGCAAAATTCAGGGGCGAACGCTATGAGCTGACTGCCAATCTGAATGGGGTGGCGACTTCGGAGAGTGTGAAAACGGGAAAGGCTCCCGACTCTTTCAAATGTCTTAACCCTTCGGTGGGAGCAACATGGCAACCAATTGAGGATGTGGAATGGAATCTGCGTGCCATGTATAAAAAAACCGACCGTCTCCCAACGTTTAATGACCTCTATTATGACCGTCTCGGAATCCGCACCCTGCGTCCGGAACGTGCTGATGAATACAATATCGGCACCACCTGGCTTAGCGGTTCGCTGGGCATTCTTGAATATTGCTCCATCACCGCCGATGGATATTACAATTATGTAAATGACAAGATCGTGGCCATGCCATCAACCCATAACTGGAGGATGATGAATTATGGAAAGGTTCAGATGTATGGAATCGATCTGAATGCTTTCCTCTCTTTCGGAATAGCAGATAATCTTCATCTCAACCTTTCGGGTTCGTATAGCTGGCAAAAAACGTGCGACCTCAGCGACAAAACCGCTTCCAATTATAAGGCACAACTCCCCTACTCCCCCCAACATTCAGGAAATTGTTCGCTGACATTCAGTTCTCCCTGGATTGAAGCGGGATATTCGCTGGTGGGTGTGGGCAAATGCTATTATATGGTGCAGAATACGGCGCCCAACATTCTTAATGGCTATGTGGACCAATCAATTTCAGTAGGACATGAGTTTAAGTTCAAGGATTGGGGACTGACCCTAAGGGCCGAAATGCTGAATTTGGGTGATGCACATTATGAAGTTATAAAGTATTACCCAATGCCGGGACGTTCCTTCCGCGCATCAATTCTTATAAACCTATAACCCCATAACCTTATAACCCTATAACCTTATAACCCTATAACCTTATAACTATAAACATATAAATTAGAAAAATGAAAAAACTGAAAATCGCTTACTCTCTCCTCCTTATCTCGGCAGTGGCAGGTTTCACCTCCTGTGATAAGAATGACGATCCCAAGGAACCCGTAGTGAATCAGGTTCTCAACGGAGCCTTTGTACTCAATCAGGGTTCATATCAGATGAACAATGCCGGTCTCGCTTATTTCTCAACCGATAAAAGCGACTCTCCTCTCATCGCTGATATGTTTTACGATGTGAACAACTATAAATTAGGTGATAATGCAACCGACATAGCCAAGTATAAAGGAGATATTTATATCTCGGTGACCGGTTCAAACTGCATCTATAAATTGAACAATGAAGGGAAGGTAACAGATCGCCTCCTCTTCCATACAGATGAAGACCTTCAGGGCGGTGTGCGCTATATGGCTTTCAAGGATGACTATCTCTACGCCAGTTTCTATGGTGGCATGGTTGCAAAGATTTCAACCGACAAGCTAGAAATCATCGCCATACTCAAAACGCCCGGTGCAAACTTAGAGGGGATTGCAGAAGCAAACGGTTCTTTGTATGTGGCCGATTCCTATCAGACAACATACGATCCGGCTACCGGCATGAGCGACATAATTTATGGTGACAAGCTTTATGTAATCGATCTCAAATCATTTTCGGTGACAGGAACAGTGTCGGTGTCGGTCAATCCTAACAAACTTCTTTCAGACAACGGTAAACTCTACCTCATTTCTTGGGGCAACTATTACGATAAGGGATATTCTTTCCAGATGATTGACCCCTCACAATCCAACAAGGTGACAGAACTCGCTGTGGCAACCGACATGGGTATCGGCAACGGAAAGGTTTATCTGGTGAATTCCGTGACTGATTGGAGCAATTGGACCACTACAAACACTTGGTTCAGCTATGATGTGAAGACCGGCAACATTAGTGATGAGTCATTCATGACAAATGCTCCGGAAGACCTGACCACTGACCATATCTCAATGATATCTGTGGATGATCTTACAGGAGATGTTTATGTCGGCACCACTCAATACACTCTCGGAAACGGTCAACTTTACAGATTCAACAAGAACGGTGAATACAAAACCAATTTCGATTGCGGAGGACAGAATCCGATCGGAGCCGTTTTCCTTTAAATAAATACCGGATAAATGAATAACTACCGGAAATGATGATTGGCATCAAACAGTTTTTATATTTAGCCTCATGCCTGTTCCTGCTCTCTTGCGGGAACAGGCATAACACGGCTCACGAAGAGGCGGAAGTTCCGATGAAACATGCCTCTTTCCTTAGAATGTATGAGGGAGATGGCTACACCCGCGTGGCGGTCACCAACCCATGGGACACGACCAAGACTCTTCATTCTTACATTCTCGTTCCCGATTCGCTACCGTTGGACGACAATTATCCTGCGGGCACAATCATACGGACTCCGATTAAGCGAAGCGTGGTCTTCTCATCTGTGCATGGCAGTCTCCTGGAGGAGTTAGGAGCCATAAATGCCGTGGCAGGAGTGTGCGACACGGAATATATGCACAACAATACTCTGGCGAAAAAATTGAAAGAGGGGAAAATCACTGATTGCGGGAGCTCCATGGCCGCAGATATGGAGAAGATTATCTCTATCAATCCAGATGCTCTCTTCATCTCTCCATATCAAGATCCGGCACCATACGCCAAACTTACGGAATTGGGCGTGCCGATTGTAGAATGTGCCGACTATATGGAAACTAATCCCCTCGGGCGTGCCGAATGGATAAAGTTTTATTCTGCATTGACAGGCACAGAATCTGAAGGCGATAAAATTTTCTCGGAAGTAGAAAATGAGTATCAACGGTTGAAACAAGTCGCCGCCACGGTTAAAAACCGTCCTGAAATACTCACCGAATTAAAGCAGGGTGACACATGGTTTCTTCCGGCTAAATCTTCCACCACGGGAATCTTTATCGAGGATGCCGGCGGACGTTTACCGGATATTGTGAACGGTGAGGGAGGAAGCGTGGCTTTCACTCCCGAGAAGGTTCTGATGAATGCCGCCGATGCTGATTTCTGGTTGATCAAATATTATAATGATAATGACATCTCCTATCAGCAGATTTCAAATGAAGCGCCCATAAACCGAAACTTCGATGCCTTTAAGAAAGGTAAGATTTATGCCTGTAACACCTCGAAGATATGGTTTTATGAAGAGGTGCCTTTTCATCCTCACTGGCTTTTGGCCGACATGATTTCAATTTTCCATCCGGAATTGGGGATAGCTCCTTATCCGGGTAAAAAATATTACAGCAACCCAACTAACTGATATGACAGTTTCTCGTCAAAACTCGAAAAATGTGCTCGCGTTCCTTTTTCTCGTGACACTGGCAGTGATTCTCTTCGCGGCCAACCTGTTGATAGGCTCGGTGCATATACCTTTCGGAAAGGTCATGAATGCCCTCACAGGCGATGCAGAGGTGGAATCAACGGTCAGATTCATAATTCTCGACAGCAGGCTGCCGGCTGCAATAACAGCAATGTTGGCGGGAAGCTCCCTGGCCGTATGCGGTTTGATGATGCAGTCTGCCTTCCGTAATCCACTGGCCGGGCCCTCTGTGTTAGGCGTCAATTCGGGAGCGAGCCTCGGGGTTGCATTGGTGATGCTCCTGTGGGGAGGAACGTTCCGTGGCACCGCGATGGGCGCAGGAGGCATCTCGGCCGTAATGTTAGGGGCTTTTGCCGGTGCAATGTGCGTGATGGGTATTATCATATTGCTCTCCAACATTCTCCGGAGTCCTATAACCCTGATCATTGCCGGCATGATGATAGGTTATCTTGTTTCATCCATCATAACGTTGCTTAATTTTGAAGCTTCTGCACAAGGGGTGCAGAGCTACGTGATGTGGGGAATGGGCTCTTTCGGCGGCCAGACACGTGAGACAATCATACCGTTTTCCATTCTCACAGGGGCCGGATTGGTTTTCTCCCTTTTGCTTGTGAAGCCGCTCGACCTGCTCCTTCTGGGAGAGGCTTATGCCAAGAATTTGGGTCTGAACCTTACCCTGACCCGCAATCTTCTGCTTGTTGCCACAGGCGTTTTGAGTGCGGTGACAACAGCTTATTGCGGCCCCGTTTCTTTTCTCGGGCTGGCCATTCCACACATAACACGTCTTTTGTTTCCTACCGACTTCCACCGCTTGCTGATGCCCGCCTGCATACTGATGGGAGGTGTTGTGGCAATGCTATGCAACCTTCTGTGCATCCTGCCTCAGGGCGGTGTGCTCCCCCTCAATGCCGTGACTCCTCTTATCGGAGCTCCGGTAATAATTTGGGTAATTTTAAAATCGCGCAGATAAAGATGACACCTCCATTGACTACACTCCGGTTACAAAACGTGACCACAGGCTATCGTTCCAAGGGAAAAGAGATACGTATCGGAAAGAACTATTCCGCTACCCTTCCTGCCGGAAAATTTACCTCTCTTTTGGGAGTGAACGGATCGGGGAAATCCACCCTGCTCCGCTCATTATCCAAATCACAGGAGATTCTGGAGGGGGAGATTTCAGTGGGCGGCCGCAACATAGCAAGCATCCCTAATTCAGAGATAGGAAAACTGATAGGTATCGTATTAACAGACCGGGTCGATTCACCGAATATGACGGTCTATGAACTCGTCACATTGGGGCGCGCCCCATACAGCAACTTCTGGGGCCGTCTCTCGGCTGAGGATAAGCGAATTGTGGAAGATGCCATGGATTGCATCGGCATCACACCATTGAGTCATCGGAAGGTCTCTTCGTTAAGCGACGGTGAGAGGCAGAAAGTGATGATCGCTAAAACACTCGCCCAACAAACACCCGTTATCCTATTGGATGAGCCTACAGCTTTCCTTGACTATCCAAGCAGGATTGAACTGATGATCCTGATGCGCCAGTTAGCAAACGAGAATAACAAAACAATACTACTCTCTTCCCACGATATTCCACTCTCCATGCAATTGTCCGATTACCTTTGGCTGGTAAATGATGAAAGGAAACTTATCACGGGCACTCCCAAGGAGTTGGGTGAAAATGGAGAAATTGGAAGGAGCTTCAACCGCGACGGCGTGACATACGATTTCTCCACCCGGACTTTCCGGATGGAATAATTATTTCTTCATAGAAGCAGTGCATTTGCCCGACTACATAATTTCTGAGTTAAATAATTTTTTATACTTTTGTAATCTTGTTTAGGAAAATAAGTCTAAGACCTCATTCAATAAAAGATGTTAAAATGCCAGAGCGGCTATCTTCGAGCTAAAATATTCTTTTTTAGAAGGAGCAACCTTTGCGTTGCGACTGAGGAAAAGGGATATTTGAGCCGAAGAGAGCCGGACAGAAGGTAATTTAATAACATCATATTGAGGGTTTAATTATATTTTTTTAAAATTAATGAAATTAAAAATACCTTATTCTCGCAGCTGCACCTCGTCTATCGCTTTTTGATTCAGTCACATAGCCCGCTATGCTCCTGAATCTGCAAAGCGATATCCGAGGCACATCTGCGACTCTGGCATTAACAGATTTTATTGAATGAGGTCTAAGTGACCAAGATCTTATATCCTTATGATCCCATAACACCAAGCCAAAAACAATATGAAGAAAGTATATACACGCACTGGCGATGCCGGCACAACCTCAATCGGAGGCGATAAAAGAGTTTCCAAAACCGACCATAGAATAGAGACCCTCGGATCTCTCGATGAATTGAATGTTTCAATCGGAATCTGCCGATCAATGATGACCGATAACCCCGAACTCATGAGCTATCTCAAAGGGATTCAGCAATCTCTGATGAAGGTGATGAGCAATGTGGCTCTCACTTCCGATATGAGGGAAGACCGCGCACCGGAAATTACAGAGGAGATGATCAGCGGGATTGAAGACAAGATTGATCTCATCACTTCCCAAACGTCGCAGCCCAAATGCTACATACTTCCCGGTGGGACTCCCCTCTCGGCCTTTTTGCATAAGGCACGCGTCGATACCCGCAGGGCGGAAAGGAATCTTTGGCGGCTGAATGAACAGGACCCTTTGCCGGAAAATCTTTTGAAATATGTGAACCGGCTTGCCGACCTTTTCTTCATCCTTTCGAGAAATGAACTTCTGAATCGTGGTTTGATTGAGGAACATTGGTGTCTTTCCCAAGATGACTGCTGCGGCTGTTAATCTCGCATAGAGTTTATACTGAATCTCTTCCGAGCGCACGCAAAAATTCGGGCAGATTGACATTCATATCAAGTCCGAGTTTTTTGCGAAGTCTGTTTCGGGCTGATTCCACACTCCTCACTTCCCGATAGGTTATGGAGGAGATCTCCTTGGTGGAGAGTCCGAGCATAAGCAAAGCGCATAACCTTATATCGCGCGCCGTGAGATCGGGATAACGTGATTCGAGCTGCCGATAGAAATCGGGATGAACCTTATCAAAATAATGCTTGAATTCATCTGTAGCATTGTCGGAGATATGGTTAAGCTTGGCTATTATGGCGCGCGAACGCGTTTTCTGACCAATGTTTTTCATAGGTATTTCCTTAAAGAGTTCATTGAGGTCTTCCAGAACACTCTCTATCCCCTCGTGTTCCTTCATATTGTCAATCGAAAGGCTCGTCATCTCGCGGTTCATTCGGTCAATCTCCCTGCAGAGCCGGGCTTCTTCCTTTTTGTAGTATTTTCTCCTATATAAGTAGTAACCCACCGCAACCGAAAAGAGGATTATGAAAACAATTGCACATACTTTCCACCAGTAGGCAATGGAGGCATTTACAGTTTTTCCTCTTTCAAATTCCTGACTGCTCATTTTCTCCCATTCCTTAAGTCGCAGCCTGTTCTCTTCATTGCGCAGGGAGTCTTTCAACAGATCGCATTGCTTAAGTGCTTGCACCGCCTTATCATATTCTCCGCGGGCCACGTGAGTGTCAGACAGCACATCAAGCGAGGAGATTACCAAGGGTGTCAGACTCGCGCTCTGCGACAATTCCAAAGCCTTCTTGCCGTAGGTTTCGGCTGAGTCAAGCCTGCCTACCACAAGATAATGCTTCGCAAGCTGTTGGTAGGCATCCACTCGTCCGGGCACGAAATTTATCGATTCAAGATGTTCGAGCCCGTTTTTCAGATAACTCCTCGCCATCTCCATCTCACGGTTACGGGAATAAAGGGACCCAAGCGATATCTGCGTGCAATAGAAATCCTCCGGATCTTTCTCTGCCGTGATATATTGCAGACCGCTCAAAGAGGCATCAAGGGCTTTTTTCACCTCCCCCTCTTCATCAAACACCGTGGCCAAATTATTATAATTAAGGAAAATCTCTTTCTTCAGGTTCGTCTTCAGATTTAACTGTAAGGATTTACGGAAGTATTGCTCAGCCATATCGTTTCGGCTACTGCGGTTATAGAGAACACCTATATTGTTATAAAGCATCGCACGATATTTGTCAAAAACCGTGTCGGAAGCCATCGACAAACCTTTGGAATAATAGTCCAGACCGATGCCGGGCATCCCCGTTTCATCATAGGCTGCCCCTAAGCCGACATAAATAGAGAGAAGCTGACGTATGTCTCCCTCTTCAAGATGTTTGCCTGTGGTGAGTATGTTCTCCTCCCCCTCCATTAACTCAATGGCCTGAAGGTGACGCCCCGTGGAAAGAAGGAAACGGGAATAGTCATTCACGATGCCATATATCTTCTTTTCATTCTTCTCCACATCATGAATCGAATCGAGGCGTAACTTAACTTTGCGCGAATATTCTGATGAATCAAGCTTGGCTACCGAGGATACATATTCCTTTATTCTCTTTGTTTTTTCAACACTGCCATTCCGGCACGATGACATTATGATTGCCACCGAGCAATATATAACTGAAATTATGAAAAGAAATTTTGACACCTTAACTATATATTTTTACTCTGAGTGCAAAGATAGAAACTATAATCAAGAGAAACAAATAGTTCAATGATAAATTTTTTATGAAATTATTCAATGTTTTATATTTCCCTATAATTAACTATATAATCAAATGATATATAATAATTTAACTAATTATGCAGTAGTATTATTC
>CAMWIH010000034.1 GCA_947174305.1 uncultured Porphyromonadaceae bacterium
ATCCAAATATTTTTTATTCATAGAATTAATGGAATATTTTTTAGCAACTTTCAAACCTCTTTCTTTCAGTTTATTATATAACTCTACATCACTAATCAGACGATTAATCTGTTCAGCCAGTTTTTCAGAATCTCCCACTTCAAATTTTAGTCCTGCATCTCCTACAATTTGAGATAGTCCGGGGACGTTTGAACATACTACCGGTAAGCCGGAGGCCATATATTCTACAGCGGTCAACCCAAATCCTTCCCATTTTGATGATTGCACCCCAATATAAGCCTTACTTAAGAGCGTAGGAATATCAGATTGGGCTCCAAGAAATTTAACCCTTTCATTTACTCCTTCCTCTTTAGCTATCCGTTCGCAATTTTTGCGATTGGGACCATCACCGACCAAGGATAGGTGAACTTCAGAATTAACGTATTTCATCGCCTTAATCAGAGTTTCTTGATCCTTCATTTCGGCAAATCTTGACACCATTATAATTTCCTTGTTCTTTGCCGCTGATGCTTTAGAAAATTTATTTAAATCAATTCCATTTTCAATAACATGAAATTTTTCTGTTGATTTAGGTCTTAACCATTTAATTAAGTTTTCTTTTGTTTGATTACTAATGCAAATTATTGATTTATATTTACTATAAATTAACTGCTCAATTGGACGAAAGAAGGATTTATCCCGACGTTTATTATGGGTTGAATGCTCAGTATAAACAAGTTTTTTCTTTAGACCTATTGAAGCTAAAGCCGCCCAATAAAGAGTCGGGAAAAGATGAACATGAATAATATCCCATTTTTTTAATTCTTTCCTGATTTTAAAAGTATTAGAAAAAGAATAGAAGTTGTTTACGTCTAAAGAGATGTATTGTGCCTTGCTCTTCTTAATAATTAATCTCTCAAAACTGGTACCTTCTTTCTTCAATACGAGAACACCAACTTCATTATCTTGACTTTGGAGAGGAACTAAATCAGTCAGAAGCTTTTGGGCTCCTCCAATTTCGAGAGAGGGGATAATATGCAGGATTTTCATTTAGCGTGCACGCCTTTTTGTTAAATTCTGAGGAAAAATGCTTTCAGTAGGTCCGCTTCCCAAGGAAAGAATTTAAGTCTATAACCGGTTACGCAGATATTTATTTAAATACGTGAAAAACTCCACAATATTCTTATGGCCTCTTATGTAAAGGTTATAGCTAAAACGGCTAAAGAATGGCATATATGAGGGATTGGGCAAGGAAAGGTAGTCATATCTATCCATCCATTCTTTTCTTTTATTTGCGGGCACACGTCGTAAGATTGACATTAACGTTCGCTGTTTAAATATGGCAAGGCTATCGGCGTATTGATCATTGTCAACCTTACTATTGTAGAAATTTGACACAATACTGTATGCATGATCTATTTGGGCAATACTTTGAGGTGAAAAATTCTTTGTATAAGAGGATACATTTGTTAGATTGTAAAAGTAAAGAGGTTCTTTAATATATGCGATACTTTTAGCCTGATAAGCCAATCGATTGATGATAGATACATCCTCCCACATATTCAACCCCTGAACCCAGAAGAAGTCTAATTGATCATATACGCTACGACGAATAAGTTTATTCCACACTCCATTATGGTATCTTCCCTCTAATAATCCACTCCTAAATTGAGAGATTGTTGGAGATATATTAATGGTATTGGTCGCTCTTTTCTTAGGAAAGACTGAAAAAAAGTCACATGCTATGATATCTGCTTTGGTGTTTATTGCAGTCTCAAGCATCTTTTTATACATTGTTGTATCTACCCAGTCATCGCTATCACAATGAATTATATATTCACCTTTTGCGTGCTCCAGCCCCGTGTTCCTGCTTGCGGCTAAACCTTGGTTGTGCTTGTGGTTTATTATCTTGGTTTGAGATTTGCGATTAGGATATTGCTCTAAAATATCTTTAAGGATTTCGATACTTCTGTCCGGGGTGCAATCATCTATAAAGATGAATTCAATACCTTTACGTATGGTCTGTTCAAAGAGAGACCGTGCACATCGTTCTATATATTTCTCGACCCCATATACAGGTATCAACACAGAGATAGCAATTTCGCTTGTAGATTCCATACAATACAAATATTAGGTGATTATCTATTTTACACTATAAGTTGTATCGTTAATATGGTAGTATTTCTGCTGATGTGTAGCTTAGATATTTTTGATCTTTATATTATCTTGCTTTAGGCCTGTGATAACACTTGGATACACACTTAAATGCTTTACGCGACCTCTTGTTTTCATTATGAACCAGTTGCGAAATTTTCTCAGTTTCCCCGTAAGTTTCCCACTGCCTTCAGTAAATCCGATTTCCTCTCGATCTACATATTTTACTTTAAGGTTATTATGCAAAATATAAAGCCCTTGGAAGCTTTCAGCTATGTAGCCTAAATTACGCTTAAGTCTTGTATATGAATGGGGTTTCATTCTTTTTTCACATTGCTCAAGAAAAGAAAAGAGAAAATCGCAGTAATGACAAAAATCTTCCCATTTCATTATAAACATATTGCACTGACTGATCAGATGGTTATTGAAAAGATAGTCAGTGGTAGCTTTTCTGTAATCCGGGTGGAGTTCTAAGAGAGTATCTATGGCAATTGTAACATCTTCTTGACATAGAAATCCGGTTAAATTCGCAATAGGTGGCTCGGGAATAGACTTGCGTTTCAATGCGATTACATCATGTCTCTTAAGAATTTTATTCAGATTTTCAGGACTTGTGTCTAAGTCAAAATATCTTCTGTAATGAGCCAAGCCAATGATATCTACATCTTTTAAATTTTTCCATGCCCAATAAAGGGCAGTGAGTTCGCAATATGATGCATTTTTTGAAGAAATATTTTCACCTGTGTCGTCTCTTTGAATTCCAAGATCGAGTTCTGGATGGAGTGCTTTCCCTACCTGAATGGGCATATATACGTCATCATTCCGAATTGCCGAATCGGCTTTATGACATGCTACTAAAATCTTTGCAGTTGTATTTTTGGGGGTCATTTTATTTAAAATATAACATTGACTTTGCGATTATCGGAGCCATATCGTAATATTTATACTCAGCAAGTCTTCCTCCGAAAATTACATTTTCTTCCTTGTCTGCAAGCTCCTTATATTTTGCATAGACTTCCTGATTCCTCTCATCGTTTACCGGGTAGAACGGTTCCATTCCCTCTTGCCACTCGGTGGAATATTCTCGCGAGATAACGGTTTTGGGGTTATCGTAGATTTCCTTACCAAATTTCTCGAAGTGCTTATGCTCAATTATCCTGGTGAATGGTACATCAGCAGAGGTGTAATTAACCACGGCATTCCCTTGCCAGTTGGGATTTTCAAGACTTTCTGTCTCAAACCTTACCGTCCGATATTCGAGTTTGCCGAACCGATAATCGTAGAATTCATCAATCTTCCCGGTGAATACTATCTTATCGGCAACTGATTCCCAGTGTTTACGATCGGAAAAGAAGTCTGTATTGAGCTTGACTTCTGTTCCTTCAAGGAGACCGTCTATAAGTTTGTTGTATCCGCCGATTGGGATTCCCTGATATTTATCATTGAAATAATTATTATCAAATGTCAACCTGACGGGAAGACGCCGGATAATGAAGGCCGGAAGATCCGTACATTTACGGCCCCACTGTTTTTCTGTGTAACCCTTTATGAGCTGTTCGTAAATATCTTTTCCAATAAGTGATAGGGCCTGTTCTTCAAGATTGCGTGGTTCCTCCACACCATCTACTTTCATTTTCTCGATTGCCTCTTTGCGCTGCTCTTCTAATTTCCTTTGAGCCTCTTGCGGAGTTTTAATCCCCCACATCTGATAGAATGTGTTCATATTGAAAGGTAAGTTGTAGAGCTTTCCATCAGGAGCTTGTGCCACCGGGCAGTTTGTGTAGCGGTTGAAAGGTACGATGGAATTTACAAAATCCCAAACCTCCTTATCTGACGTGTGAAAGATATGAGCACCATATTTATGCACATTAATTCCGTCAATCTCCTCGCAATAGATATTACCTCCTGTATGAGAGCGCTTATCAATCACGAGGCATTTCTTTCCAGCCTTATTGGCTAAGTATGCGAATGTTGCGCCGAAGAGCCCGGCACCAACTATTAGATAATCGAATGATTTCATTGGATAAATTAAATATTTACGAAAAAGATGCTTATAATAAAGCAACTTAGAGGTTCCTCCCTCTGAAATATCCATTCTTTTTATATTTTCTATAATCCTTAAAGATATTTATTATCGAGTAGTCAGATTTACTTATAATTTTAAGTAATCTACCCACTAAAAAAATTTTTTTACTCTTTAAAGCACTAAGAATTGGAGTGAATACAAAGGGATCTATTACCGGAATTCCCTTTTTTTTAAAGAAACTCATTTTATTACAAAATACCATTTCTCTAAATATCATATTCCTATCCGAAATCTGCTTAGATACAGAATTATTTCGACTGGTAATACAATAACCTTCTCTGGGATCCAGTTTTATTTTCTTGCCAAAATATCCCACCAAATAAGAGTATTTTGTGTCGTTATGAATTGGAGTTTCATCAAATTGTATTTTATTATCCAGTATTATTCTTCGCTTAACAATCTTGCACCATGGTTCTCCAAAGATATATCTACATAACATCTCTCCTTTAACCGGATTTTCATATGCTAATTGAAAGAAAGAAGATAATTGATTATCTCGATCAGATGGTTCTAAAGTGTCTGAATTGGCAGAACAGTTACCAAAATAGATTACATCATATTCGTCGGAGTCCTTATATGAAGTGAGAATATCGGAGAATTCAGGAGTGAAAAAGTCGTCGGCGTCTGCAAAAATCACATACTCCCCTCGAGCGTATTTTAACCCGATATTGCGTGCCTTGCCCCCACCTCCATTCACAGATGAGAAATAAAATTCCATTTGCGGAAATTTCTTCTGTAATTTGTATAATGCTACTTTATTTTGATCGCAACTACAGTCATCCACAATAATAACCTGTATGTCGGATCTAAGCGGAATGGATTTTAAAGCTCTCTCTAAAAGATTAGGAAGATTATAGTGGGGTATGATAATAGTATATTTTATATCCGCATTCATCAATTGATTATCAATTATTATAGAATTCGTTTATCACTCCAATAAATGTAGTTTTTTTACCTTCTGCCAATAATTATGGACCTATCATTTTTTCACGATCAGCATCTATTTCTTTAGTTAGCACTGAACTATAGGGATAGTATTTTTGTATTGTCCTGTAGCTGGTATCATGATATTGAGAGAATAGATTAGCCATCGAAAATAAAAAATATGGGAATATGAGAATAGCCCACAAGGGAAAACTAAGCTTAAGCTTCAAATTCAGCTTTGACAAAAGAATTCGATCAAACAAAACATCACTTATGACTAACACTATAAAGGGGGTAAAATAATTAGAAAATCTTGTAAGTATGAAGATGGATTGTGAAAAAACGGCGAAGTAAATCGACCAAAAAATAATCACATAAAGAGCGGAGGCATACTTAGGATCACTGAAGAATTTGTTTCTAACCTTACCGGAGTTAATACACCATGTAGCTACAAGTGGATATAATATACTAATTGTGGTAAATGATATTATACCTAATATGTTAAGATTTATGGAATTACTTTGATCAGACATTTCATACATATCTGCATAGGTATCTGCCTGTGAAAGGTTGATTAATCTTAATAAATCAAAAAATCTAATTGAAAGAAAAATCCCTACTCCATAAAAAATTATTATCCAGACAGGAGTTGTCCAGTTTAAGTTGAATAGTCTATTGAAAACTGGTAAGAATCCTAAGGGTAAGAAAACCAGAATTAAAGAAGATGGATGAAACAAGAACGCGATTAAGACGCACAGGTAATATTTAATCCATAAATGTTCTACAAAATATCTCCAGCTAATTAGAAACATAGAAATTGCGATCGCTTCTCTTATGATTTCCATATTATAGTAGAGATAGCAAATACAAAAGTATAGTAGTATCGCACTAAATACCCTCGGGGTATTTTTATAAAAAAATCTAAGGATTGAAGTATTGACAAACGTAGAAATTATTAGCTGAAGTAAAGTGAAATCATTGGTTATACTTTTGCAAATGGAAGAAAGAATTAAGTATCCTATTCCGAAACGAGTTTGACTGAAATCTGTGGAAAAAAAATTAGATAAGTCCGGACTGTATTTGTAATGTTCCACATAGTTCAATGTATCAACGCCAAGTCTATATCTCAATCCTGACACAAGAATAAGAATCAGCAGGATAAAGTTAAACCATAGGTTTCTATTTCTTATATGATTCCTATAATCGTAATGATAAATAAGAGGTATTAGTATGATTATGATTATAAGATATATCATGAATCAACTTAAGATAGGGTTAAAGTGTAAAATTTGGCTTCTCAGTTCCTGCCTTTAATCCTCTTTACTACTGAGACCAATAAATTCTTAACAGAGTATTGATGAAGAAATTTGGCCATTATTAACGTGGGAATTGCTGTAGCTATCAAAACCCAGGTAATTTCCATTACAGTATTAATTGGAGTCCATATTTTGATTGCAAAAAATACTACTCCAATTGATATGGCGGAGTTAATAATCTGTGGACATAAGCTCTTAAAGAAAGGATAGATAGAAGTATGGAATGTAATTCTGTTCATTACGCAGTAGGTGAAGAGAAAGTTTAAAGTTGATGCTATCACCCACGCCCATGCCATTGATTCAATGGTGCGAAAAAACACTGCAGCTATAATAAAAGCCCCAACGGTACATATTGAGCTTTGTACACCACAATAAAAAAGATGCTTTGTTTTGCCGGCGGCTTGAAATATGGATCCGGAAGTAGATGTCATCACTTGAAGAGGCACTGAAACTGACAATATTTCAAATACAGGTATCGCGGGTATCCAATTCCTTCCAAATATAATTGTTATAATGGGTGACGCACAGAAATAAAGTATGATGCCGAGGGGGAAGCTTATCTGAGAAAGGATACGTGTCAGGTGTATATTCTTTGATGCTAATTCAGCTTTGTTATCCTGTAATGATGACAAAATTGGATGTAGCACCGGGGTGATTACAAATGTAATATTCTGAAGAGGCAACTGCATCAAGCGATATGATTTCTCATAGTATCCTAATTCTCTCATTGAAAAGTATTTCCCTATAATCAATGTATCTATGTTTCGAGAGAAGTAATTAATGAATCCGAATAAAAATTGATAAAAGGAGTAGCTCCATACTTTCTTTACTACTCCCGTGTCAATAGTCAATACGGGACGTTGTGGATAATTGAAGAAGTTGTATCCAAATACCCCAACTGCTGATAATATTGGATTTACCAACAGAGAATATATGCCCCAACCTGTGATAGCCATCCAGCATGCAGCGCCGCCTCCTATAATCTGAAAAAAGAGTGTACGGATAGCAATAGCCTTGAACTTCTTATTCTTCAACATCATGCCGTTGGGAATAATATTTAAGGCTTTAAAAAATAAGCAAATGCAAAGCCATTTTATGATAATTTCTAAAGTTGAGTCCTTATAATAATTTGCAATTGAATTCGCCGATAGAAATAATATTAATGTCAAAACGATAGCCAAAACAACACTTATCGAAAAAAGAGAGTTTATCTGGCGTTTTGTAAGATCCTTGAACTGGATGATAGCTACTCCCAACCCCATATCGGAGAAGATATCGAGGAAGGCCATAATGACGGTCGCAACGGCCATCGTTCCAAAGGCGACCGGAGACACATTGCGTGCTAAGATAGCTGTTATGAAGAGCGAGATTACAATGCCAGAATACTTGGCTACTGCAATCCAGAATACCCCTTTGGTCAGCTCGTTCTTTATGGATCCCATATTGCGACTTATACTTCTCCAAGAAAGTATCTTTTCCCGAATCTATTTGCCTTGAAGAGTTCATATGCAAAAAGTGAAATACCTATACCAAGAATGATGTTGAGTACTTCAAGATTGTCATAGTTTAGACGGGGAGTGAGATAATGTTTTATAGGCATATGCAGATACATTACAACCATACTTGCTCCACCGACATATACAAGTATTTTAGTAATGATGTTCCACCTTGTGAAAAATAGGGATAATATAGCCACAGAGAGACTTGCGACAACAGACGAAATAAGAGACAGCAGGGGTACACCCATATTATTATATTTCATGTCAAGGGTTAAGTCTTTCCTGCAGAAGTATATTAGTGTCAATACTATAACAGCAATAAGCGTGTATAGAATCTTATTGCTGTTATATAGTTTTTTAATTATATTAACCTGTGATCTCAATATATATCCAATCCAGATATAGGAAGTTACCATTGGCACGACCTGTATGTTCCACGGAAGAGAGTGGGGAATGAGACAAGTAAGATAAGCAATTCCTATAAGTATGGGTAACCAATAGCTCTTTAAGTGAAGGGAAAGCAAAAGATTAAAGAGATTCGTGGACATCCACAGTACGGTGACATACCAGAATACGGCATAGGCCCCTTTAAGTGTTTCGCCTCCTATAGCGTCTCTTAATATCAAAGATTTTAGCTCGGAATAATCTCCTTTAGAAATTATAATAATTATATCCGGTAAAGATACGATAAAAAGGAAACAAACATAGGGAATTAGAAGACGTAAAAATGATCGGTTTAAGTATCGTTGGGGGGTCTTGGGTGAGAACAGGAAGCCGGAAATTAAAAAGAATAAAGGCATGTGAAAACAGAAGATGAAAGTCTGATCATTAACATTATGGCCTATTACTACAAGTATTATGCCAATACCTTTCAGAATCTCAAGTTCTACTTTTCGGCCTTTAGTTTCTATTCTTCCCTCTTCTATTGTCATGACTTAAGGATGTCGTAGATGCCATATTTTTCATATACGGCCTTTATTTGTTTATCGTTCAAGGCCAGTTCTCCAGTATTGATAATATATAATCCGTCCTTTTGAAGACCTACATTTAGAGTATAATCATTTCCTTCCGGATTCCTTGAAGCTGCTTTAACGAAACATTTCCCATTTTTTAATGCCATGGCATGAAACCATACATCATCTGCAGTCTGACAAATTTCCATATATGTCTCTCTGTTAAATACCTCTTTTGACAAAATATGTGGGGGGTATAATATTCCTCCAACCCCGGTAGGGAAAATATGTCTGGGGTTTTCGGTAGTCACTTTCTCCATATCCCATTCATTGTATGGCAAAAGGTCATCATTGGCATCAAATTTCATAGTGTGAACCCGTAATGCACTTACCTTATCAGGATTATTTAAGTATGAATCGAAAAGTCGTTCGACAACATCAAAATTATATAAAACATCATCATCTACAGTGATTATCAGTGCCTCGGGATATTTTTCTAACACTGGAATCAGCTTCTTATAGCTTCTAATCTCCTCTTCTGTATAATTTATAGTAAGCCCCCGTTTTATCTGCTTCTTTAATGACATCGGGAGGGGTTTGTTTCTTTCAGATGGATCAAGATTTAGAATGATTCTGTTTGGACGTAACGTCTGTTGCATAAGTGATTCAATCGTAAGCGCTACTTCACGCAGACGTTTCCCATAAGATGCAAGTGAAATAATCAATTCACAATCGCAATATCTTTCTTCACTTATTCCAGATTTCGTGCAGTTAAGAATTTTATCTTCCAGAAAAATGCATCTTGTTTTGAAATCGATACTGGATACTTGAGTTTCGATAGAGGTGATCTGTTTAGATTTTATATGTATAATCTGCTTAAGCCTTGTAAGAAAATTCATTATCTTAATATCTGTAATTAAACAAGAAATATTTCCAGAACTCTGTGAAGTTGTCTATACCAATTTACAAATGTTAAAATGAAGATTTATTCGCTTTCCACTATGGATATGTCAATAGTCTGTTGGAATTCTTCGTGATCATCATTTATATCGAGAATAATTATTACTGAGTAAAGGTCCTCCTCGACCGCGGTAAATACTGAAAGTGTTGTTCGGTAATAGCTGAGAGCCCAGGTCTTAACTGAGGCTACGAATTGTTTCCGACTCATGTATGAGACGATATTGGTATCACAGGGGAGTACCCCATATACCTTACCTTTCTTAATAGTTGATAGACTAATTTCCATGAAAATATATGATTTGTGAATTTTAATCGCGGGCGAAGAGGTCACGGGTATATACCTTCTCATCTACGTCGGAGAGGTCTGGGCTGGTGCGGTTGGCGAGGATGGCCTTGCTGAGACGCTTGAATTCCTCCAGGTCGTTCACTACGCGCGAACCGAAGAAAGTGGTGCCGTTTTCCAATGTGGGTTCATATATGATAACTGTGGCACCCTTGGCCTTGATGCGCTTCATCACGCCCTGGATGCTCGACTGCCGGAAGTTGTCGGAGTTCGATTTCATCGTGAGCCTATAGACCCCTATGACGCATTCCTTCTCGGGGGCGTGGCCGTAGGTGTTGGCCGAGGTGTAGCCGTACCAGCCGGCAAGCCTCAGCACCTGGTCGGCTATGAAGTCCTTGCGGGTGCGGTTGCTCTCCACGATTGCCGACATCATGTTCTGCGGAACGTCGGCATAGTTGGCAAGCAACTGCTTGGTGTCCTTGGGGAGGCAGTAGCCTCCGTAGCCGAAGGAGGGGTTGTTGTAATGGGTGCCGATGCGCGGGTCGAGGCCGATGCCCTCGATTATGGCCTGCGAGTCGAGACCCTTGACTTCGGCGTAGGTGTCGAGCTCGTTGAAGTAGCTGACGCGCAGGGCGAGGTAGGTGTTGGCGAAGAGCTTCACGGCCTCGGCTTCCTTCATGCCCATGTAGAGGGTGGGTATTTCCTCCTTTATGGCTCCCTCTTTCAGAAGGCCGGCGAAGGTGTGGGCCCTTTCGGTAAGCATCTCCACGTCGGTGACCTTCAGGATCGCCCCGTTCTCCCCGGCAAACTCGGGCTTGTCGATTATCTTCGGTATGCCGGCTATGATGCGCGAGGGATACAGGTTGTCGTAGAGCGCCTTGCTCTCGCGCAGGAACTCGGGGAAGAAGAGTAGGTTGAAATGCTCCACGCCCCTGGAGGCGTATTTCAGGTAGAGGTTGCGGCAGTAGCCGACGGGGATGGTGGATTTGATCACCATCACGGCCTCGGGGTTGACGCTGAGCACGAGGTCTATCACATCCTCTATGCAGTGGGTGTCGAAGTAGTTCTTGACGGGGTCGTAGTTGGTGGGCGCGGCTATCACTACGAAGTCGGCGTCGCGGTAGGCCGACGCGCCGTCGAGGGTGGCGGTGAGGTCGAGATCCTTTTCAGCAAGGTATCTCTCTATGTATTCATCCTGGATGGGCGACCTCTTCCTGTTTATGAGCTCAACCTTTTCGGGAATGACATCCACGGCCGTGACCCTGTTATGCTGGGCCAGCAGGGTGGCGATCGAGAGGCCGACATATCCTGTGCCGGCGACAGATATGTTATATTTTTTCATTGATTTAAATATGTATGTAGAAATCTTTCCCAACCATCGGAAAGAGATGGTTGAGAAACATAGAATATATCCGCCCGGCTACCTTTGATCCTTGTTCAAAGGATTCGGGTCGTCGCCTTCTCCAAATACATGGGCTCCGGCGGGATATCTAAAAAAAGAATCCTCTTTTCGTGCAAAGATAGTGTTTTTTTACCGAACGGCAAAAAATAAGGACGAGTTTGAATAAATTTTACACCTTCTCCAAAAGATCAGGATGAATAAACGGGAGGGCAATGGCACACAGACCCTCTATCTCAACCACAATATGTTTATTTTTACGAATCCGACGTGCATATCCCTCATATCCGGCAAACGGACCACCGGTGACCCGCAGACGGTCGCCAACCTTAAACTCCTCTTTTCTATAGATTTCACACCTTAGTGAATCTTCTGCTGTAAGAAGGCGGAAAAGGCGGAATTCCGCTTCCCCAATAGGCTGAATCTCCGAGTGATTCCGATAGCGATATATCCAGAAAGGAAACAAGTCGCTTTCACCCTGCCGAGCCTCTGTCTCTATTCTCCCGGCCAGCTCTGGATCGCTCCTCATAAATAATAATTTGGGAATCAAAGGCTTCCTTTTCAATGATCCATCCTGTTTCCTGACAGTCTCCATGGGAAGGTAGGTTTCCACACCACGAGCATCAAGCGCATCCGCCAACGCCACAGGGCGTGAGGATTTCAATGCAAACCATCGGGGTGAGACAACCTTTTTATTATTCATGGCAGGAAATCTTTCGTTTGAGATATTTTTCAAATGCAAAGGTAGTTCATTTTAAATTATCTCACAAATTAATGTTTTTTATGTATGCAATTTTATCATTCCGCTGTTTTTTACTAACTTTGCACATTGAATTCATTTAAACATTATTATGGAATGCGAATATGGATTCATCAACACGATACGTATTCTATAATAAAAAGAATATATTGAAGTTGTTTAGACCACTTCATTTTCATCCAGAAAATACTTTCATTGCAATGAATTTACGAAGCATTTTTTCAGCCGGTCTATTGGTAATTGCACTCACTGCCGCGGCCTTGACCGATGATGAAGTTATAAGATACATACGCACTCAGTCGGCCAACGGAAAAACCGAACAACAGATCGGCCAGGAACTTATGGCCAAAGGCGTGACTCCAGATCAGGTGAAACGAATCAAAAACAAATATTCGAAAGAAGGCACCTCCGCTATCGGCACGCCGGCTCCGGCTCAAAGTGCAGCCATTATTGACAACGGACGCGATGCGGCACCGGAAATGGCTGTGGCTGAAACTAATATCGTGGTTGATGTCAATGATCCATCCGCAAAAGAGACTGCCCGCGAGGTGTATGGACACGACCTCTTCAATTCACGCGGCCTTACATTTGAGCCTAACAAAAATCTCGCCACCCCTAAGAATTACCGTCTCGGGCCCGGCGATGAGGTTATCATTGATGTTTGGGGAGCGGCGGAAGAACATTTGCGTGAAAAAATTTCTCCTGAGGGAAGCATAATGATTTCTCGACTCGGTCCTGTATATCTTAACGGAAAGACCATAGACGAGGCAAACAAATATGTCAGAAACCTTTTCGCCCGTAAATACGCAGGGGTGATCAACGACCAGACCGATATCAGCGTCAACTTGGGCGATGTCCGCTCCATATCTGTTGATATTATGGGTGAGGTTAGCAAGCCGGGCTCGTTCCAGCTGTCACCCTTCTCCACCGTTTTTCACGCCCTGTATAATGCCGGAGGAATCAACAACATCGGTTCTATGCGTAATATTTCGGTTTTACGAAATGGCAAGCGTGTTGCGACTGTTGATATCTATGATTACCTTTTCAATGGTAAACAAACCGGCAACATCAAGCTTCAGGAAGGCGACGTAATAATCGTCCCCCCCTATGAACAGATTGTGAATATCTCGGGAAATGTGAAACGCCCAATGTATTACGAAATAAAGCCGGGGGAGACCGTGGCTTCTCTCCTGGATTATTCAGGTGGTCTTTCCGGCGACGCATATTCCGGCATGGTGCGTCTTTCCCGTCAGAATGGAGAGGAGAATGAACTTTACAATATATCAAAGGATGAATTCAGTTCATATAAGCTGAAGGATGGCGACGTGGTAACGGTGGGCACCGTATTGGACCGCTTCACTAACCGCGTTGAACTTAAGGGAGCCGTAATGCGACCGGGCTTGTATGCCTTAGGATCAAGGACAACTACCTTAAGCGACCTTATCCGTATGGCCGACGGATTGACAGAAGATGCTTATAAAGGACGTGCCCTCCTCTACCGGCAGGGTCCGGATCTTACTTTGGAAGTGATTCCGTTTGATCTTGATGCACTCATAAACGGCACAGGCCGCGATATCGTGCTTCAAAAGAATGATATAGTGGAGATTGCCAGCGTGCAGACCATGGAGGAAAGGGGGGATTTCTATATCAGTGGAATGGTGACCCAGCCCGGCAGTTATTCCTACGCTGCGAACACCTCTGTGGAGGATCTAATTCTTCGTGCCGGTGGCTTAAGGGAAGGTGCTTCTACGGCAAGAGTTGATATCTCCCGACGGATAGTTCATCCTGCCGACACTTTCCAGACTCAACAGCTTGCACAGATCTTCACAGTGGAGATTACAGGGGGATTGGCACACAAGAGCAATTCGGCTAACGAATTTATCTTAAAGCCATACGACCGCGTGGTAGTTCGTGCCGCACCGGGCTATCAGGCACAAAAAGAGGTGAATGTTGACGGTATGGTGCTCTTCCCTGGAGCATACACCCTTCAGAAACGTAATGAAAGGCTATCTGAATTGGTGGAACGCACAGGCGGAATCGTTGAGGGAGCTTACCTGAAAGGCGCATACCTGAAACGAAGGCTCTCCGATGATGAAAGGCAAGCTCGTGAAAACGCCCTCAGGCTCGCCATGCAGAATCAGGAAGGAACCGACTCCATATCAAAAGCGAAGATAATTGTTTCTGATGTATATAATGTGGGTATCAACCTTCCTATGGCATTGGCTAACCCCGGTTCGGAATATGACCTCGTGCTTGAAGAAAATGACCACCTGTTTATTCCTGAATTACAAAGCACTGTAAAGGTTTCAGGAGACGTGATGTATCCTAACACCGTGATTTATGAACCTAAACAGAAGGTTTCCTACTATATTAATCAGGCCGGAGGATATGGCAACACTGCGAAGAAGAACAAATGTTACATAGTATATATGAACGGACAGGTTGCAAAAGTTGGCCGAAAAACTGTTGTGGAACCCGGTTCCCAGATCATTGTGCCGTCGAAGGAGATAAGTAACAACACATCATGGGAGAAGATTCTTACCTTCGTCTCCGGCTTCGGTTCGGTTGCAACGATGGCCGCTACGGTTGCATCTCTGTTCAGAAGATAGCACAAGAGCTGTCACCTATAAGTTAGAACTGATTGGAAACCACTAAATATTAGCAAAAAGACCGATATGGTGGAAGAAAACAACATAGACAATTTTGACAATAACGGCGAAGAGAAGGAGATAGACCTTATTGTCATTTTTAAGAAATTGCTTGAAACGAAGAGAATGATTCTCATCTGGTGTCTCGTGGGCTTCGCTTTAGGTGTGGTCATAGCTTTCAGCATACCTAAGGAGTACCAGACAAGCGTTACTCTGGCTCCTGAAATTAACGGCAACAAGGGTTCAAGCGGAAATCTTGGAGCCTTGGCCGCAATGGCAGGGGTAAACCTCGGTTCTTCAGGCACAGATGCCGTGTCGCCCCAACTCTATCCTGACATTGTGAAATCAGTGCCATTCTCTCTTTCGCTGCTGAATGTGAAACTCACGGACCAGGAGGAGACTCGGAAATTCACTGTGGCTGAATATCTGGAAAACGATGTCAAGAGTCCCTGGTGGAGTGTAATAACGGGTGCTCCATTCAAGCTTATCGGAGCCTTGACGGGAGGAGACAAAGACGACGAGGAGATAACCACTGCAACCGTTGAAGGGACTGACCCTCTTGTGATTTCTAAAAAAGAATACTCTTTAGTCAATGACTTGAACAGCAGGCTCAGCGTGGCAGTGGATGTCAAGACCTCTATCGTGACGATATCAGTGCGTATGCAAGATCCTATGGCATCCGCAATATTGGCCGATTCCGTAGCAAAACAATTGAAGGAGTATATCACTGACTACCGCACGAATAAGGCTCGCCAAGACCTTGAATATATAGAGAAACTTAATGCAGAGGCAAAGCAGAAATATTATGAGGCACAGCAGAAATATGCGAATTACCTTGACACACATCAAGGGATTGTATTACACTCTGCCCAGACTATGAGCGACCGTCTCGAAAACGAGACCACCCTCGCCTTCAATATGTTCAACCAGACTTCGCAACAGCTCCAGATGGCGAAAGCAAAGGTTCAGGAAGAAACCCCGGTTTATGCTACGATTAACCCGGCCACAGTACCGGTAAAACCAGTCGCTCCACGAAAAGTGTTAATAATCGTAGGCTTTATTTTCCTGGCTTTCATAGCCGCGTGCGCATGGATTCTCTTTATCCAACCCTTGCGACGTCAGTTGAAAGAAGAGGAGCTGAAGGAGGATGAAAAAACCGTTGATTAAACTCTTTCCTATCGTGTTTTGTCTAAGCCAACAATGAATATAGACAGAAAAATTTTTAATATCATATCCGCAATATCCCTTTGCGTGTTGCTCTCGTTCGGAAGCAAGGAAATTTCAGCACAATCTTCATCTCCTTTGAATGCTGACCTTCTCGATGGGATTCTTTCAAGCATGAGTGGAGAAATTGAATTCGACAAACTCATTAACTCAATGGAGGGAGATGTCGTTTCCGGTGCTTTAGATTTTATCGATAATGCTTATTCAGACTCCTATAATTATTACGGAGGGAATAATTATTACGGAGGAAATTATTCTGGAAATGGCTCCGGATATTCATATCGTCATTTAATTCCCGGAAGCGCCACACTTCCGGTCATTGGGATGGTCACCTCAAGATTCGGTTATCGTCCCTCTTTCGGCAGAATGCATAAGGGAGTTGACATAGGCCTTCAAATTGGCGATACCGTGGTTGCCGCTATAGATGGTACCGTTGAGCGTGTGTCTTTTGATCCGAGAGGTTATGGCCTTTTCGTATGCCTCCGCCACGCCAACGGAATGGAAACACGATATGCCCACCTGAGCCGGTCGCTTGTGACAAACGGGATGATTGTGAATGCAGGAGATCCCATTGCTTTAGGGGGCAACACAGGCAACTCAACCGGACCTCACCTTCATTTCGAGACAAGGGTAAACGGAACGGCTCTGGATCCCACAACAATGTTTGATTTCTCCAATCCCGGCAATTTCTCGCGTCCGCGACGCTCTTTAGTTGACCTTGAGAATATGGCAAGAAACCAGAATTTCGGACAACCTTATCCCAACTATGACAATTCTTTAAATTCACAACCGCAAGCAACCCGCACCACACAAAAAAGAACCTATGTTGTAAAGGCCGGCGACACGGTGGCCTCGGTGGCAAATAAAAACGGCATATCGATACTCTCGCTATGCCGTCTCAATATGCTTTCAACCAACGAAGCCCTTCAACCGGGAAGGATGTTAAAACTTAGATAACAGGCCACTATGTGCCTTTGAAATCCAAGCTCTTTTAAAGTGATTCTTTAAAAGAGCTTATTTTTTACTCGAAATCAGCTTCAACAATTCCGGAAGAGCTTCCTCTGCGGGAATATTCTTTAATATCAATTCCTTCCTCTTGTAAAGACTTACTCTTCCCGGGCCGGCTCCGACATACCCATAGTCGGCATCTGCCATTTCTCCGGGACCGTTCACAATACATCCCATAACTCCTATCTTCAGTCCTTTCAGTCCGCTGGTGGCTTCCTTCACTTCCTTAAGGGTTTTCTGAAGATCAAAAAGCGTACGCCCGCATCCGGGACAAGCAATATACTCAGTTTTAGACATCCTCAATCTCGCTGCCTGAAGTATTGCTAATTCAAGTTCAGCAAGCGTTGCATCATCGAAATTGGGATTGACGATCTCTATGCCGCTTGCATATCCATTCAGAAGTATAATCCCGAAATCAGCGGCTGCCTTTATTCGCAACGCATCAAGATCTTTGTCGTCATAACGCAAACTGACAACCATAGGATTACGATAACCGGCACTAACAAACCTGTCTATATACGACATAATCTCTCCCGGAGCATTTTTATGCCGTGACCGTATTTTCAATGGTCCGCCAAATTCCGGATTCTTAACAGGCATCCCAGCATCGCACAGGAAAAAGATATCTTCAGGTTTATCGGCATGCACTGCCACTATCCGGTCTTCGAACCCTTTGATTTTTCCAAGGATGTCACGACTGTTTCCCGACATCACATTTTCCGGTTCAATGATGGGAGCGTGACCCTCACGGCCGGCAATATACTCACGCAAAAGCTTTGCCACGGGAATCTCTTTCTCCGGCTCCTCCGAAAGCGAGACGCGTATCGTATCCCCAAGACCTTCAGCCATCAGGGCGCCTATACCAAGGGCACTCTTGATGCGTCCGTCCTCAGCATCACCAGCCTCCGTCACACCCAAATGCAGCGGATAGTCCATCCCCTCTTCATCCATTGCTTTCACAAGCAAGCGCACAGTCTCCGTCATTATACATGTATTGGAGGCTTTTATAGATATCACAATATCGTTAAAATCCTCCTCCCGGCAAATGCGTAGAAACTCCATCACAGATTCCACCATCCCTGCCGGGGTGTCGCCATAACGGCTCATTATGCGGTCGGAAAGGGAGCCATGGTTTACTCCGAGCCTTATTGAAACCTTATTGCTTCGGCACACCTCAAGAAACGGTACAAGGACATTGCGTATCTTTTCAATCTCCTCGGCATATTCCTCTTCGGTAAATGTCAGTTTCTTGAAAGTACGGGCGGCATCTACAAAATTACCCGGATTAATCCTAACCTTATCGGCCGTCTCGGCGGCTTTGAAGGCAGCCTTAGGATTGAAATGAACATCCGCGGATAACGGCACCTTACATCCCGATTCCCGGAGAGCCCTCTTTATCCGGCCAAGCGACTCGGCCTCGCGCACTCCCTGAGTGGTGAGACGAACCAACTCCCCTCCCGCTTCATATATGCGGCGTGCCTGTGCCACGCTACCTTCGATATCGTTGGTTGAAGTGTTGGTCATCGACTGAACACGTATCGGATTCTTACCGCCTATTCCCATACCACCAGCCAAAACCTCACGACTTTCCCTTCTTTTGTAATTATATCTGCTCATCTCTGTTTATCTGATCATCGTAAGAAGAAAAACACTCAAAAAGCCCACAGCATAACCTGCCAGCACCTGCGCCACTGTATGTCGGCCAAGCCACACCCGTGCTGAGCCGAGAAGGCCCGACAGGCCAATCCATATCATCAACCAGACGAGCACTGACGGCTGAGCCGACCCTTCATGCATTATCCTTATAAGAAGAGCCACAATGCCTGCAATCGCCGCCGAATGAGCGCTTATCTTCCAACGGAAGTTGATCAACATATTCACCACCCCGGCCAATGCTCCTCCGACAAAAAACATCACAAACCATAAGGGGGCGTGCTTAATCCACATAAACCATCCAGTGGCTCCCATAGCCACTATAGTTATCAGGTAGGGTATGAACCGTTCTTTCCTCCCGTTGAGCCCAAGGTCGTCAACGAGCCCGAAACGCTTTAGCAAGACCACCAGCAATGCAGGAATGGCAAGGTTCACAGCCGCAGTGATAATAGTGAACGTAAGTTTGGTCCCAAAAGGCATGTAGTCGAGTATGGATAGATTAAAGGCAAGAATCACTCCATATACCGGCATGAGCAATGGCACAAGCACCCACGACAAGAATGTTGAAAGGCCGTCAATGAATCTTTCTCCTTCCCCCGGATCATATAACGGTTCTTTTGACGCAGCGGTCTCCTTTTCAACAGGACTCTCCTCCCCTTCTCTCTCATCCTTTGTCAGAACCTCATCTTTTAATGATTCTGAACCCTTTTCGGCCGGGAAGAGGGAATCTCCGGGTGTTTCTTTCCCGTAAGAAGTTTCCTCATCATCCAGGGGAGACTTGGGGTAATATGATGATGTATCGAGTTTCATTTCCTTTTTCAATTAATTTATGCATAAAATCAGGTTCACACCTTTTGCCGCCTTAGCACCGATTTGAATTTCACCGGCACAGGCGTTTCAAAATACATATCCTTGCGGGTGATGGGATGGGCAAACCTTAAAGTCTGTGCATGAAGGGCCAGACGATGCAAAGGCCTATTCTTTGCGCCATATTTCTTATCGCCCGAAATCGGATGCCCCAAATCTGAGGCATGCACGCGAATCTGGTTCTTTCTTCCGGTATCGAGCGAGAACTGTGCCAATGTGAGGTTGTTCCCCCGGTCGAGCACTTTATAATGTGTCACGGCAATCCTCCCCTCATCCGGATTATCGGTAGAATAAACCACATATTGTGAATTTTCAGCCAACCGGCTCTTCACAAATCCGCTATCCTGTTCAAGATTGCCTTCCAGCACCGCAACATAGAGTCGCTCGAGAATCATGTTGTTCCAGTTATGCCGCAACACCTCCTGAGCTTCGGCCGACTTGGCGAACATCATCAGCCCGGAAGTGTCGCGGTCAAGGCGATGCACAATAAATAATTTGTTACGCGGATCCACCTCTTTAACATAGTTCCTTATGATATCATAGGCGTTTTCCTCCTTCTGCGAGTTTTGAGCGCCCACGGAAAGGAGTCCATAACCCTTATTTATTACAATCACATCGTCGTCCTCATAAACCATCTCTATGCGAGGATGATGAAAAATGGTGAAGGGACGTGTCACATTTAGCTTCACCACGTCTCCCGGCTGCACGGGAGCATCAAAAGCAGTGGTGACTTGCCCGTTAACCATAAGGTGACCGAACCGAAGCCATTTCTTTATATCGTTTCTCTTGGCATCCGGCCTCATGGAGGATATGAAACTCATCAACCCCTCTGTTTCATTACTCCGGTTTTCATATTCCAGCACCCGATCAACGGTTGCCCTTGAAACGCGCGGAGCATGCGGATTCCTTCTGAATTTATTTTCTGACATTTCTATCTCAATTTATTTGCAAAGTTACATATTTTTTGAACAATTGAAAACCGACATTGTTACGAATATAAAGATTAATTTACAAAACCAAAAACTAAAAACTATGGCTGACACAAAATCCTTAAAAGGAACACAGACTGAAAAAAATCTTGCAGCGGCATACGTTGCAGAATCGACTGCTTATACCCGCTATACTTTCTTTGCTCAGACCGCACAGAAAGAGATGTATTATGAATATGCAAATATTTTCAATGAGACTGCGGCCAATGAACTTCATCACGCCAAAATCTTCCTGAAATATCTTACTGAAGAAGGCTGTCAGGCTCCTGCCATGATGGTTGACGCAGGCATCCTCGGCCCAACGGAACAAAACCTTAAGGTTGCGGCCTCAGAAGAGGAAACAGAAGGTGTAGAGATGTACACCAATGCTGCCAAGGTTGCAAAAGAGGAAGGCTTTGATGAGATTGCGGCCCGCTTCCTTGCCATTGCCTCAGTCGAGAATCATCACAAGGAGCGTTTCGATGTTTGTCGCCAGAGAATAGAGGACGGCAAAGTATGGAAGGCCGACAAGCCTATCAAATGGCAATGTCTTGTCTGCGGATACATTTATGAAGGGGTCACACCTCCTGAAAAATGTCCGGCATGCTATCATCCTTATCAGCAC
>CAMWIH010000035.1 GCA_947174305.1 uncultured Porphyromonadaceae bacterium
ATTTTATATTCTTGACATAAAATATACAAATTTGGTATCAAATTATTCTATTTTGCATTTATTTTATTGCATAAATTTGGAATATAGAACTCTTTTTCGTAAATTTGCCACCGATTGATCCTGCATTTAAATAAAGGTTGTCTGTACCTAAGGCAATGAGACCCGAATTTAAAGAAAAGGATACTTATTAAGTGATTTCAATGTGTTTGATTTGATCATGAAGAAACTTTACTTCCCATTTCTCTCCTTAGCAATAATGGGTGCAATTCTCTACCCCCCCCCCGATTTTAAGGGCAGGACAGAGACTGAGGCACCATAGTGAATCACAGTCATCTTCGCAGATTCCGGCAAGTGAGCTGAAACAGAAAATATCGGAATGCCGCCGGGGCATAAAAGATGTTGGCAGTGCAAAAGCATGGAAGATAAACAAGGCATTCGGCCCGGGAACGCAATCTTCTTTGTATGGATACTTAGGCTATTCTGACGCCACTGATTTCAAAGCCGGTTTCTACAATATAACCTCATCGGGAGTAACGTTAAAATGGGATGATCCCCTCTATGAGGATGCCACACTCAGCCTTCAGACAGGCTGGCTGCGCAATGGCCGAATTTGTGGCTTCATACCTTACTACTACCTCAGTCAGCTTGTGACAGTGATATATATCGAGATGGATTTCGAAACCGGTGAGATCCTCTCGTTTCTTGACAGGGATGCCAAGGAGGGTGCATTCGAGGTGTGCGCCTATAATCCTGGTGACGATTTCATCTATGGATACGGATTTGATGATAAGGGCGACTGGTGGTTCATGCGTGCGCCAGCAACCGATCCATTTGCAAACGAAAACATAAAGAAACTCTCTTCAGTGAAGGAGCAACGTCAAGTATGCTCCGCCTTGACCTATAATCTTAAGGATAAGACATTATATGGAGTGAATGCAGAGAATAACCTTGTCTCCATCACTCCTGCAGGGTTGCAACGCATCGCAATGCCCCTCGACCAATATGCCCTACCTTACGTGTCAGGGCTCTCTTACTCCACTTCTCAAGATCTTTTTTACTGGAATTCCACTGTAAAAGCTCCAGGCTATCTCAACGAGGTTTCGTATCTTACATCTATCGACCTGTATAACAAGAGTTATGAAAGGGTGGATGAATATGAGAATGCCGAGCAGTACATGTTCTTTGTCGATACCGACACTTCTTTCAATCCGGATTCACCTTCAGAAGCTAAGTTTTTATCCTCAGATTTCGCCACAGGCCAAGCAAGCGGTAATGTCTCATGGTCTCTGCCGCAGACCACTTGCGGAGGTAAGGATATTGAAGGTAAGCTGTCGTGGAGCGTGTTACTTGACGGCGAACAGATTTCCGAAGGCGAGGGGTTGCCGGGAGAAAAAGTCTCTACTTCATTTGAAAATCTTTCTGAAGGATTGCACTACTTTTCACTCCGTGTCAGTGGCAACGGACTTTTCGGCCCAGATTGCTATAATGAGATTT
Source organism: uncultured Porphyromonadaceae bacterium (assembly GCA_947174305.1). Taxonomy (GTDB): domain Bacteria; phylum Bacteroidota; class Bacteroidia; order Bacteroidales; family Muribaculaceae; genus Lepagella. The sequence continues at coordinate 1,495 of CAMWIH010000035.1, forward strand.
ACATAGGAGATGACACCCCTAAATCACCTGGAAATGTGACCCTCTCTTCATCCATGGTATCATGGGATGCCGTAACGGAGGGTGTCCATGGCGGTTATATGGATGCTTCGGCAATAAAATACCGTCTCTATATCAACGATGTGTTTGAAACAGAGACTTCATCCACCTCCCATAATGTGGATATTCCCACCTCGGGACCACTGAAAAGATATGAAGCCAAGGTAGTGGCTGTGGCAGGGGAGAAGAGTTCCAAGCCGGCTTACTCCAATCCGTTGATTGAAGGCACTCCACTCTCTCTTGATGTCACATTCCCTCCAACGATTGAACAAGTGAACCTTATGCAGCGGTTTGACGGGGATGGCGATGGGTATAGTTGGGCATATAATTCTGAAAAGGGATGCCTTCAGTCAGAATATAGCGAAGCCGGCCCGACCGATGACTGGCTTATCCTCCCCGTGATAGATTTTGACAACGCTGATATCTTTTACTCTGTAAGTGTGGAGGCCGCCTGTGTCAACAGCGACCGCACTGAGGAATGGTTTGAAGTTAGATATGGAAAAGAGGCCGTTCCGGAGGCTATGACCACTGCAGTCATAGAGAGAAGCAAACCTGGAATTAAGGGCTATCAGACAATTTCGGGTCTCTTCTCCATTAAGCAGCCGGGAGCGGGATATATTGCGTTGCATTCCATATCCGACCCTAATCAATATGGAATCCAGATTCGCAATATAAAGGTTTCACGCACAGAGATTGTTGCAGACTCTCCGAGTGCTGTCGGCGATTTGAGTGGAAAAGGGATGGCCGACGGAAGCCTTAAGGCGGAAGTGTCGTTCACTTTGCCCACATCCAACCTTGCCGGAAAGGAATATGACCCCACGACACAGATAGAGGCTGTGGTTAAAGGCATAATCGACACAGTGAAGACTTCAGGAAAGCCCGGTGAGAAGAAAACCGTGCAGCTAAAGACCATACAAGGATTCAACCATGTCGCCGTGACTGCTATTGTTGACGGGAAAGAGAGTCCGGCCAGTGAGACGGATATATATACAGGTTTCGACCTGCCGTCACCGGTTTCAGGATTGGTTTCTGAGGTTTCGGAAGATATGCTCTCAATGACCCTCACGTGGGATGCCCCCACGGTAGGGTATAACGGAGGTGTGCTTGATTCAAAAAGTATATCATACGATATATATGCCCTTACCGACACCGGTGCAGGGTATGGATGGGCTCAAATCGGAACCACAGCTCAGACCGGATGTATCTACTCTGTTGAGGAGGGCGCGGAGCAACAGATTGTGCAGGTTGGTGTGCTTGCCAAGAATGAGCTTGGCGACAGCGGGCGTCTCCAGACCGTGATTGAACTGCTCGGCACCCCCTACACCCTTCCGATGAAAGAGACTTTCCCTCCCCAGACAGGTTATGATTGTCCCCCTTGGGTTATCTATAGCCCAACAAAGGAATATGATGCCGACTGGGGTATCGGAGAATTCTCATCATTTGTTCCGGGTGTCGAGGGATTCGGAATCATTGGCAATGGTAATGTGCCGGGAGCTAAGGGGAGAATCGGTTTCCCGAGATTCAGCACAGCCGGTATGGATAGGGTTGATGTTTCCATGCTCTTGTGGGGTGGCGAAAATGCGGCAGGCAGTGTGCTCCTTGGCTATGGATATGGCATGACGGAGCCCATAGAGATTGCAAAGTCAGTTCAAGGAGAGGGGATGGTGACCCTGAATGCCGTTATGCCCGAATCGCTCCTTAATCTTCCATGGGTGCAGCTATATATTGATGCCGATTTCCCCAAAACCACCTCAATCATTCTTCTCGATGAGATTTCCGTTAACGGGGAATTATCAGGAATAAGCGATGTGGAGACGGGTTCCCGCTTCATCCGGCCCGGCAAAGGCACACTCTGTATTGGTGGGAAAGAGGGCGACATATTCTGCATCTACTCCCTCTCAGGATTGCTTGTCAAGAGGGGGATGATCGGAAAAGAACCTGTGACACTATCCCTGCCCAAAGGTGTCTATGTGGTGAGCCTTGCAGGGTCGCGAGTGAAAGCGATTGTGAAATAAATTCCAACATTCTGACAATTCAGAAATACTTTAATACAACTATAAATTATGAAGAAAGCAATCATTCCGGGTATTCTCGGAACGTGTCTGCTCATTGCCAGCGCAGGAGCGGCTATGTTAGGAAGTCCTGAGGGGAAAGCGCCTGACGGACCTAAAAAAGTTTTGGCCGGAGGGTCGTCAGTCTATGCTTATCTTGTCTATTCGGAAGATTATGACATCTCCGACGGATTGTATGAGCTCACCAAGTCGGGCGCCAACATGAAATGGAAGGCCCCATCATCCAAGTATGACCTGAATGCCGGCTGGCTGAAAGACGGGAAGATATGCGGATATGCTGAAGACCGTTATGGCTATCAGCTGAGGGGGATGATTTATGAGGAGATTGATTTCTCCACCGGTAAACTCAATTCCTCTGTCGATATTGACCTCAACGGTGCTTATTTCACGATAGCAACCCTTAACTTTTCCGACAACACCATTTACGGCTATGGCAAGGACGTTGATGGGAAATACGCCTTCATGAAGGCGCCCCTTTCTTCTCCCACCACCCTTGAGAAGGTAAAGAATGTGGATAAGGAGGAGTGCTTCACATCCATCTGTTATAACCCCGTGGATCAGAAGATTTATGGAGTGACGGTTGATTACAACACGGCCCTTGTCACCGTGGATGTCAACGGAACCCAGAGCACCGTCATGACCATGAGCAGTTCGATAGATGCAAACCCGGATTACATCACCGGGCTTGTATGGTCGCCGGTGGAAAATCTTTTCTACTGGAATAAGTATGAGGGGGAGGAATCATATACGTCTGCTCTTTGCACCATAGATCCGGTGGCAAAGACTGTGAAGACAATCAAGAATTACAACAATGAGGAACAGTTCTCTGTCTATTTCACAACCGACCGTTTCGTGGTGGCAGGAGAACCTGCATCGCCCCTATCTCCTGAGGTTTCATTCCCCGACGGAGCGTTAAGCGGGACCTTCTCGTTCACGCTACCGTCAAAGGATATCGACGGTAATGACCTTTCAGGTTCATTGTCATGGACAGCCCTGATTGATGATGTGACTTACAAGACCGGTAACGGCACAACCGGTGAAAAGATTGCGGTAGATGTTACTTCGCTGACTGAGGGGAACCATACCTTCTCTGCCTACGCCGAAGTGAACGGTATAAAGGGTGAAGCATCGTTCGTAAACAGTTATATCGGAAATGATACACCGATGGCCCCTGCAAATGTGGAGTTGACACAGGGTGGTATATCATGGGATGCGGTGACAGAGGGTGTCAACGGCGGTTATGTTGATCTTTCGGCTTTGCGTTATGAGGTGTTCGTTGATGGTGTCTCCAAGGGTGAGACCGCCTCTAACTCCATGAAAGGAATCTTGCCGACGCAGGGATCGTTGGCATGGTATCAGGCCAGCGTCGTGGCCAAGGCGGGAGGCAAGTCGTCCGCTCCGGCACTCTCTAACAAGACACTTGCCGGAAGTCCGTTGGAGATGCCTGTCGAACTCACTCCCACCAAAGATGAATTCGCACTGATGCAGACATTCGATCTGGATGGTGACAGCTATAGCTGGAAATGCCGTGACGGATATATGGAATCGCAGTGGAGCCTTTCGAAAGATGGCGGTAACGATTGGGTGGTGCTTCCTCCAGTGGCATTCCCGGATCCTTCTGCCGTATATTCATTGGCATTCCAGGCTATGCGAAAAATGACTCAGACAGGACGCGAGTCTCTTGAGGTAAGAATAGGAACATCTCCCGAACCGATGAATATGGAGCGCGTGCTTATTGAAGATTTTGAACCTCTGACAGATTTCACCGGATATGGAGCGGAATTTAAAGTGCCGGAAGCCGGAACATACTACATAGCATTCCATGCTACATCTATGAAATGGGAGGCTGGAATCGAGAATGGAATGGAGGTTCGCGACATAAAGATCCAGAAATCGGGGCTTGGCGATTCCTCTCCCGGTGCGGTGACCGACCTTGTTGCAGTGGGAGCCGAGAAAGGCGTGCTGGAGGCTACGGTATCTTTCGTTATGCCTGTCCTTACCTACGGTGGCGAACCATTGGAGGCAGAAGAGGTGACGGCAACCGTAACGGCGGAGAATAGCGTTACCGTGAAAGGCGCCCCGGGATCTAAACAGAGTGTGACCGTAAAGACTCGTCAGGGTCAGAACGTGGTAAATGTCGTTACCTCTTGCGGAGAAACAGCAGGAACCTCTTCTAAGATAGAGGTTTATACCGGTGTGGTTGTGCCCGGAATGGTGGAGAATCTTGAATTCGTAATCAGCGAGGATATGCTCTCTGTGGAGATGAAATGGGATGCTCCGACAGAGGGTGTTACTCCAGGTTATGTGGATCCTGCCACCACAAAATACCGCATCTATGAAGCCGTGCAGAGTTTCTATGACATGACATGGGAATTGCGAGGCGTGACAGAGCCAGGGGTTACTACATTCACTTATAGTGTGGAAGCCGGAAAACAGAAATCTCATACTCTTGTGGTTATGGCTGAGAATGTGGCCGGGTTCTGTGATGATATGGCCGGCGGTGAAGTTCTGCTCGGTATGCCTCACGCAATGCCTATGTTTGATGATTTCGAGAATGGCCGCGATTATTTCCAGTATGAACCATGGATCAAATATCAGCCCGACGAGTTCACTACAGGATATTGGAGCGTGTGGCCGGCCGAGAACGTAATCAAGGACGGTGAAGGGAATGCGTTGATAGGCAAGCCAACCGAGGCCGGTGGAAAGGGTTGTATGGGTCTTCCTGCCGTGCGTTCCAATGAACCCGGTGTGAATGTTGAGTTGGAATTTGATGTCATGCTCAATAGCAATACACCCAAGATGACTGTCACCGGACTATGTTACGGCATGGCAGAGCCGGTGGTAATCGGCACGCTTCCTGAAGGAGATTCGGATGCTCCCGTGAAAGTTCGTTTCACATTGCCTGAGGCTTTCTCCGCAGGTGGATGGATTCAGCTCTACTTCAATGTTGAATACACCAAGTCAACCCAATTGCTAATCATCGACAATGTTAAGGTTTCCAATGCTTCAGGGTCGGTTGTATCGGATGGTTTGAGTGCCTTGTTCACGGTGTCCGGTAGTAAGGGTTCAATCGAACTCCGGGGAGCAGTCGAAAGTGTGCCTTGTGTCTATGATATAGAAGGGAAGCTTATCTGTAAGCTCGACGCGTATGATGGTGCTGAAAGCGTACAGGTCGCTCCCGGCATATATGTGGTGAAAGCCGGAAAGCATGTTCATAAGGTGGCTGTAAGATAAATTAAAACAACAATAATATGAGAAAATCAATTTTGACACTCTTTGGCCTGTGCCTTTCATTGGCCGGCTTTGGAGAAGGGAAACCGATTCCTTACCATTCCGACTTGGGCGGTGATGAGGAATGGACAGTACTCGACCTCAACGAAGATGGGAAGACGTGGGAGACCCGGACAAATAGTGACTATAATCCTGCCGGCTCCGATAAGGGCATCAGATATACCTATAGTTCATCTGATCAAGCTGACGATTGGTACATCTCTCCGGCAATTACCTTAGAGGAGGGTAAGGAATATAAACTTCGTTTCTGGGGAAAGACAATGTCCGATAAGGAAAATGTTTCCATTTATATGGCAACCCAGAATACTCCGGAAGCACTAAAGGCCGGTGAAGAGCTCATTCATTGGGAGGAGTATTCAAACACCACAATGAGTCGGTATGCTCAGACTTTTACTCCAAGCGAGAGTGGGGATTACTATTTTGGTATATATGCCTATTCTCCAAAATATAAATATTACATAGATTTCACTGCCTTTGAGATTGTGGAGAATGTCTTTGCTCCCGGGCCGGTCACTGATTTTGTCGTAACTCCTGGTGAGGATCGTGCTCTTGAAGCAACTCTTACGTGGAAACTTCCTGTCGTGGATGGCGACGGCGTTGCTTTCGGTGAGGGGGTGACGGTAGAATCCGTAACAATCACGCGTGATGGAAACGTTGTGGCCACCTTGGATGGGGATGCCACACAATGGATTGATAACGAAGAGAAAGGTCTGACACCCGGCACTCACGAATATTCTATCGTGGCAACTGTTTTGGGTAAGGAGAGTCCGGTTGTTAAGCTTACATCTCCCTATATAGGCCCGTTGGTAGCACAGTCACTTCCCTGGAAGCAGGACTATAAGAACATCACCCAGGCTGAACTCGAATTTTTCTATACCCTTTTCAATGGAGAGGGGTCGGAGTCAGTCAAGCCAAGTAATTCTTATCCTGAGCGCGAATTCTGGTACATATCAGGAAGTGCAGGAAATTCTTATTTATGCAAGTATCCTCAAAATAAAAAGAAGAATGACTGGTTTGTAACCCCTCCTTTAAAGTGCGAAGCAAAAGGGGTGTATAAGGTGACCGTTAATGAGAAATCTTATAGTCCCTCTTATACCACCATCACTAATTTCTATATTGGCTCCGGAACAACTGAGGCAGATTTTGGAGAAAAGCAGAAAATTGGAACAATTAATGCTGACGGAACACAAAGAGATTACTCCTTCTTTGTTAATTTGGAGGAAGGTCAGGAATTTTATCTCGCCTGTCAAGAATATCGTGAGACGACTGAAGTTATGGGTGCCAATATTTATAACCTCTCTATGGTGCCTTGGCACGTTGCTCCGTTGCACGTTGAGAATCCGGCTGCAAAGGTAGAGGGTGAGAAGGTTATTCTTGAGTGGACGAACCCTATATCTACAAATATAGAGAGTGATTTCGAAGCACTCTCCAAGATTGAGGTGTATCGTGGTGATAAGGAGGAGCCTATTGCCATTCTGGAAGATGCTTCTCAGTTGGCTCCGGGAGCCAAAGTAAACTTTGAGGATGAGGAGGCCGCGATGGGAATCAACCGCTATAAGGTGATACCATTTATCGGTGAGAATCCTGCCGACGGTGATCCTGCCGAAGTGATAACTACCTGGGTTGGCGATGATACGCAGGCTCTCCCATACACCTGCGACTTCAAGGACAGCACTCTTCATTGCCTTTGGAAAGCGATTGATAAGGATGGCGACAGCAACAGCTGGACACTTGCCACCACCGGTGCTGCACTTAATCTACCCACAGGAGAGGAAACTCTTGACGATATATTACTTTCAGCTCCCCTTGCCTTAGGTCAGGGTTATTATAAGATGACTGCCAAAGTCAAAGGCGGTGAGAAGAATATGGAATTGGGTATCGGTTTTGTAGATAAAGATTTTGACGGTGAAGGTGAAGACCTCTCGCTTGAAACAATCACCCTCCCGGGAAGTACCTACGCCTCTGATTATACCTTTGTGGTGCCCTCAGCTTCATCTGAAAGCGCCCGTCTTGCTATCCGTTACAATGGCAGCGGTGCATCTGCCGACAAAAAGTCAATCACTGTGACAGAAGTGAAGGTGGAGTATCAGCCTGTAATCCCATCTGCCGTTACCGATGTGAAAGCGGAGGTGATTGAAGGTACACATAGCGTAAAACTCACTTGGGTGAATCCGTCCGGTACCAATATAGAGGGCCTCGCGCCTGTGCTCACTAAGGTTGAGGTGCATCGCCTTTATCTCACTACCAGCTCAGAACCTGAACTTATTGAGACTATCGAAGAGGATATAGAGGCAGGTGGCGAGATGGAATATGTCGATGTTGTGCCTAATCCGGGTGAATACCGATATCGCGTGTATGCCTATAATTCTGAAGACTGTGGCCAGGGAAGCGCATTGACAGGCTGGATAGGAGGAGGTCTTTCTATGCCATACGAGCCTGAAAATTTCACCAAGTGGTCAATACATAATCTGGACAATGATGAAAATACTTGGGAAGTGTCTCAGGAGTTAATTAAACTGAGCTGTAAGAATTATGAGCCGGATGACTGGGCCATTTCTCTTCCTCTTGAACTCGAAGCAGACAAGCACTATGAACTCAGTATGAAAGCTTATACCAATTACTATGATGGAAATGTTTCCTTCGATCTTCATATAGGAACGGATGCCACTCCGGAAGCTATGACCACAAATGTTGGTACTGTCACTGCCACTCAATCCAAGCCGAGTGCGGCCGAGGAATTCAAATTCACTGTTCGTGCTGTTGATCCTTCATTGCCCGCATTGCTCTCTGAGGAAGAAGAGGAGGTTCCGGAGATGGAAGTGGTGAAAGTGCCTGCCGGAAAGGTATATGTAGGTTTCCACGGAAACACAGTGGGAAATATGGCTGTAAGCAACTTTGCAATCAGGCATGACAAGGATATGGACATTGCCACCGGTATTGAGGAAACTCACTCGGTAAATGACGCCCTTTGCGTGAATGGTGGCGCCGGATATATTGCCATTGAAGGAGGAGCTGGAATGTCATACACTATATTCAGCGTTGACGGTATGATGGTTGCAACCGGAAACATTGGAGAGATAAAAACCAGCGTATCTTTATCAGAAGGAATCTATATCGTCAAGGTAGGAAAAACTGTTAAAAAAGTTACCGTAAGGTAAATTGACCTGACCCCATTAAAAATAACTATTGCAGGATTATCAAATTATGGATAATTTTGCAATAGTTATTTTTATTTTAATGTTCACCCATGCCGAATAGCTATCAAGAAACGATATGTAAGCTTGTTTCTCAGGTCAATCCCGATGTTATTGACTTTTCAAAAGAGAGAAAAAGAAACAATGCGCCAACATTGGCATCTTCAGAGTTCATCACAAATCGCCAACAGGGTGATTGGGCAGAGAGTGTGATTCTAAGGGCTGTGAATGAGATGTCGGAAAATATAGTGGCGGTCAAATATGGAAAATCTGATGATATTATAGCGGGGGAAGAGGGGTTTAAAGAACATTATGCAGCTTATCAACAAGAGTTGGATGAAATAGGGAAACGCCCCGATATCTTACTCTTTCGCAGGTCGGACTATGAGGAACGATACGGACTGGATATAAGCAATGAGCAACTCACGGAGGATTTTGAGAAATACGTCTCCAAGGCTTTTGCCGGGATTGAGGTCAGGTCAAGTTCTTTTTTAGTTGATAAGTATAATGAGGAAGAGGAAAAAATCGTTAATAATGCGGTTGAAAGAATCCTGTTATTGCGAGATGAGGTATTAAGCGACTATAGAGATCTCCTGTTGCAGAAGAAACCTGCCCTGATATCAATTCTTGAACAGCTTGATGCTGAAACAGTCTTTGTGCTTAATTTCCCTCCACAGATGTGGAGATCATCACAGAGATTAGTGGAGTTGGCAGAAAAACTGAGGGAAATTCGCCAAAATCTTAAGGTAATCCAGGACAGGACCACTTTGTCCATAACTCCTAAAGTGGAAGATTTCAAGGTGGTTTATAACTGGATTATGAGGTATGGGGTGCCACATTATTATGTTCAGGTATTTTTTGATAAAGTTTACGGCATATCATATCGGAAAATATTGGAACTTATTTGCGATTCTGAATTAGAGGGGAAGGAATATTTTATAGAGACCGATACTAAAAATCAGAATAAAACCACCGTTAAAATACCGACAACTGTAGCTCCCTGTATAGGCGAATCGATTAGGGAACCACAGCATCGTAGTGTGCGTAAAGAGTTTAATAATGGAAGATTATTGTTTTATGTTACCTTTGAGGGAGGGGAAGCTTTTCTTGATAAAGGTGTATTTGATAATTTATTCCAATGTAGCCTATGACCCCGGAAGAAAGATATATAGCCGAGACAGACAGTAGTCATAGAAAGAGATATGCGCAATTCTTCACACCTGAGGAGATTGCCGACTTTATGTGCTCTTGGCTGATTAAAGGAGAAAGAGAGAGCACAGATAAGTCTCTCCTTGAGCCGGCATTCGGATTAGGTATTTTCACAAGAAAATTGAGAGAGGGGTTCCCGAACCTCAGAACAAAGGGATATGATGTAGATGCTAATATCTTTCGGCGGGCAAAGAATCTTTTCAAGGATGATTCAAGAACTCAAATTTTTAATGAAGATTTTCTTTGTTCTTCTTGGGAAGAGGGTTACGATTTCATCGTTTGTAACCCTCCATATTTAAAATTTCATAATTATAATAACGGCTTTCATGTAGGAGACATTAACGATAGGCTTAATCTTAAACTAAGGGGAACCGCAAATATATATACACTTTTCCTTTTAAAGTCTATTGCTCAGCTGAAGAAGGGCGGCAGGCTTGCCTTCATCATACCTTCGGAGTTCCTTAATGCCGACTATGGGGTTGAAGTGAAAAGATGTCTGATAGAGAGTGGAATATTGGAACACCTGATTGTAATAGACTATAATCAGAATGCATTTGATGGAGCAGTAACTACTGCATGTATCCTGTTATGTAGTAAAACCGGGAATCGGAGGAGTATAAAATTTTCAGTTGCTGATGATTTAGAGGGTTTGTCACCGTCGCTTAATTCTTATAGGGAATATAGTTATGATGAAGTTATTCCGGAGGAGAAATGGCGAAGGTTTTATGAAAGGGAAGAGAAAAAAGTATATAATAATCTTGTCCCTTTCTCCACCTTTGCAAAGGTATCCCGAGGAATTGCAACAGGCGCAAACGAATATTTCACATTCAATAGGTCAAAGGCCGAACACTATGAGATACCTCAGGAATGTTTAGTTCCTTGTATTTGCCGATCTGCAGATGTTACAACAAATTTCTTCACCCGTGGCCAATTCCTTAGCTTGAGAAATAGGGATAAGAATGTATATCTATTTAATGGACTTAAGAGAGGAGATAGTGGGGCAATAAAGTCTTACTTGCTTAAAGGAGTTAAGGAGGGGATAGACAAACGATATCTCACTTCCTGCCGTACACCGTGGTATGCTTTGGAAAAACGGAAGCCTGCCCCGATCTGGGTTGGTGTTTTTAACCGCAGTGGGCTGAAGTTTGTAAGGAATGAGGCCGGGATTGCAAATTTAACCACCTTTCATTGCGTATATCCCAATCAAAGCGTTGATGTAAGGGTATTGTTTGTTTATCTTCTCACAGATCTTGCCAAAGAGATTCTTACCGGAAATGGGCGCCAATATGGGAACGGACTGATGAAATTTGAACCCAACGACATTAATAAGGGGAGTGCCATTGATTTGAGACTATTGTCAGCCAAGGAGAGGGAAGTATTGATAAAGGCTTATTCAATCCTTAGATATGGAGTGGAGGATGAAGAGGAGTTGATCAAAGGGATTGATAGTTTTTTCAGGAATATCTATTCGCACAATGCTTCCTCAGGGGATGCTGAGAGGATAAATGGAATCCTGGATAAATATGAAAGCAAATTTCATAATCAATCATATATAAAGGATGATGAAGTTATAAAGGATGATGCTGAAATTGTAGAGACAGAGATACAGACTGTGGTTCAGCTCACACTTTTTTGAAATATTTCATTTATTTTAAATATTAGGTATCATGAAAAAAATTCTTGCAACAATGTTAGGAGCGTGTGCCACACTTTTTGGCACAGCGCAGGAGAAGACTCCGGCTACTACGGTTAACCATCCCGACTGGAGCCGTAATGCCGTGATTTATGAGGTGAATGTGCGTCAGAGCACTCCAGAAGGCACTTTCGAGGCTTTCCTTCCACAGATTCCGCGTCTTAAGGATCTCGGTGTAGATATCCTTTGGTTTATGCCCATTCATCCTATTTCGGAGGATGGCCGTAAAGGGAAACTCGGCAGCTATTATGCCGTGCGCGACTATAAGGGTGTGAACCCCGAGTTTGGAAATATCGATGATTTCCGCAAGGTGGTTAAGGCTGCCCACGATAACGGAATGAAGGTGATTATCGACTGGGTTCCCAACCATTCCGGCCGCGACAATGCCTGGGTGAAGAATCATCCCGAGTGGTATCAGCGCAATGAGAAGGGTGAGATGTTCGGACCCTACGACTGGACTGACGTGTATAAATTCGACTATTCCAATCCTGAGATGCGCAAGGCTATGACCGATGCCATGGCTTACTGGCTTCGTGAGGCCGACATAGACGGTTTCCGTTGTGACGTGGCTTTCGAAGTGCCTACCGATTTCTGGAATGAAAACCGTCCGCAGCTTGAGGCTGTCAAGCCAAGCATATTCATGCTTGCCGAGGCACCGAACCCCGAACTTGTTGAGCATGGTTTCGATATGGACTATAACTGGCCTATGAAAGATCTCTTCAGCGCAATCGCCGCCACTTCAGGCCAATATACCTTCAAGGGTGAAGATGGCAACATCAAGCAGTTCCCCGAGAAGCATGCATCGGATATCTACGTTCGTCTGGAAGAGGAGGCAAACAATTATCCCGCTGATTCTTACCTTATGAATATGACCACCAACCACGACCTCAATTCATGGGAGGGAACGGAGTTCGATCGCTTGGGCAATCTTCAGGAAGCATTTGCCGTACTGATGTACACCCTTCCGGGTATGCCCCTTATCTATACCGGGCAGGAAGTGGGAATGAACCGTGCCTTTGAGTTCTTCGAGAAAGATGAGGCTCCCGACTGGAATTCAGGCAAGGAAGTGACTGCTTTCTATAAGAAGCTCAACGACCTCAAGCATTCACGCAAGGAACTTGCCGCAGGAAGCAAGGAGGGTGCCAAACTCGAACGTCTTGCCACTGCCTCCGATGATGTTATTGCCTTCCGTCGCGGAAACGTGATTACTGTCGCCAACCTCGGCAAGACAGCGGTAAAACCCTTCAAGAATGCTCCTTCTGTAAAAGGCATGACCAACTGGATGACAGGCGCTCCAGCCGCATTGCCCAAGACCATGGCTCCCGGCGAGTACCTCATATTCGTAGGGGAATAAAAAGTTATATAGGATTATAACCCTATAACCTTATAACCCTAAAACTTAAACACCGCTTTCCGCTCTTCAAGGTAATCGAGGAGGCGTGCGAAAGTGAAATCAGAACGTAACAGAGGGGCGTTTCCTACAAGAAGGAGATGCTCCTCTGCTCTTGTCATCGCCACATTCAGTTTGCGGTCTATGACGTTTGAACCCTCCGTGAATGTCTGATTTGTGAGGAAATCTATCTGATAAGTGCGTGAGATTGTGAAACCATAGATGATATATTTACGTTGGCTACCCTGAAACCGCTCTATGGTGTCGATGGTTATACCTGTAAGGCCCTCAATACCGAAAGATGCAAGCTCGTTACGTATCGCGGAGATCTGGTTACGGTAAGGCACTATTACACCGACTGTCCTGTCAGGATCAAACTTGTCGGGCGAGAGAGCATATATCTGAACCACAATCTGAGCAATCAACCGTGCTTCGCGATTGTTCACCTTATCCGACATCCCGCTTTTTTCATTTCTCACGTCAAGAAAAGCCACACGATTCGAGAGGAGGAGATCATACAGGAGGTTGCCTGTTTCTTCCCTTTTGTTGAGAATCCCGACCTGATGGGGTAAAGGCACGGCTCTCAGTTGCCCGTTATAGAAAACGCGATTCGGGAAATCTGCTATCTCCTCGTGCATTCGTCCTTGAGTGGTGAGCATATAGCATACCTCTGCATTGTTGCCGTATCGTTTTATTAGGCGTTCAAACAGCGAGCGGGAGCAGTCGGTGAGTCCGATATCGGTTAACTCCGGTTCAGTCACGCGTGAATCTTCCTCTCTCTGTTGCACTACCGCCGGAAGCTGTTTATGGTCGCCGATCATTATGAACCTGCCGATTGCCGGCCCCCCGTTGGATGCCTTAGCTGATAGAAGACCGATGATGTGTGGCTCCAGAATCTGTGAGGCTTCATCAATTATTGCTAAAGAGAAACTTTTCAGCTTGAAGAGGAGCGGGGTGGCATTCAGGGCGGTGGTGGTTGAGACAATCACACGCGTGCCGACAATGATACGGCTCAGTTCATCAGCCGAGTGACATTCCGCAATACGTCTCGAAAGTAGATTCTCTTTGGCTGAGGTGCAGGAAAGCTCCGTTCCGAGCCGGAGGTAGTCTATCCCATCGATCTGGAGTTTGGCACATATCTCATCTACCGCCCGGTTAGTGAACGCCAACACCACCACATTAGCTTCGGGATCGGTTAGTTCTTCGCGTAGGGAGGTCATTAAACCGAACGAAGTTTTCCCTGTGCCGGGAGGTCCCACAATGAGGAAAAAGTTTCGGGCGCGCTTGGCTCGCAGGGCAAGCTCATTAAACGAGCCGTGGTCAAGGTTGAGCGAGAGGGAGGGATCCGTTTCCGGCTCACGCCGGAACATGATTAGATCACGACGGGCGGGAGGTGCGGAAAGGAAGGAATGCATCGAGCGGTAAAGGCCGGTGAACGATGACTCCATGAAATCATGTTCGATGGCCCATAACATTCGGGCATCGGAAGGGATGAGCCGGTTGAAGAATACTTTCGGGCTCGATTGCGGGGAACGCAGATGCAAGGTGATTGAGGAGGACTTGATTTCAGCAATTGTGGAACGGAACACCATATTCTTGCGGGCATCCGGTTCCGAACCTTCAGGATAGGAATAGAGAATCACCACATCTCCGGGGCGGAAGTTGGCCATTACATTGCGTTCATCCTCATTGAAAAGAAGTCTTACATCCTCAATTTTACCCTCTTTAGGGAAAGAGGTGGAAAGAGTGAGGGAGGTATATATGTTACCCGATTCAATTTTCTCCTCAAGCGGACTGAGCCATGTGGAGGCAAAGCCGGAATTTTCCTTACGCCGGTTTCCTGTCTTTGCAAGCAGGTGCTCCTTGGCAATGAACCTCATGAAGCGTAGAAAATACTTCCTGTCGGCATCTCCTGCAGTGCGTATGGGGGAGAGTAGATCGGAAAGCTGGGGGCATGTGTATTGCTCCCAAAGCTTGTTGGATGGCCGGGTATTCAGCATCTCCGGGGTGAGCTCAGCCAGATAGGCTACGCCTTTTTCGGCATACTGAATGTCGTTATGCGCAATGAGATTCCTTATCTTGATTGCCTCTTCCACAAGACGTGGGGCGAAACCGAGGGAAAGAAGGCTCTTCTCATATTTTGAGTAAAGCAGGAAAGCGTTCAGCGACCGGTTGTTCATCTCATACCGTTCGCGATAGTTATAACGGATAATGAGCATATAGAGAAGCAACTGCACATAGTGAGGAGTGCGGGGACGGGGAGAGATATAGTTATCGTAAGGCCAGTCACCCTTACCCGATTTCTGCTCGGCAAGGATGCGAAGATCGAGTTGCAGGAAGTCCATGCGCCCCTGCAGCCCTAACATTTCGGAAAAGAACGAAGGTTCCACCATCACTTCATGGAGGTCGAAACCGGAGAAATTCTCAGGAAGATGCCGGTGAAGGGCATTACGAAGGTTGCGTTGCTGGCTTTTGGCATCGTTATGGAAAGAGGCCTTGGGCTTGACGGCCGAAAGCGCGACGGCATTATTCTTGAAAAACTCCATAACGCTCTCTGCATATCCTCGCCCACCTTCTCCCGAATGGATCTCCTCGTCAAGAAGCTGTGAGGCAAAATTACCGAGATTTATGGCATCTCCGAAAGGAGCTGGGGAGATACGTTTCAGGAGGGCAATGCGTGCATCGGTGGCGTAGGTTTCAAAGCACCCTGCAACGGCCGATACGTCAATAAGCATATCCGGCTCAAAGATTATCAACTCCGGATACACCATGTCCTCCTTTATTCGGGGACGTATCACATTTATCTGCGCACCCTGAAAAAGAATGTCGTGAAGATACGAGCGGTCAAACGGATAGGCATCGGATGGCGTTTTATAGTCGATGCGCAGAGGAGTGTCGGAATTAATCTCGGATATGGCATAGATGTACTGGTCATCGAACCTCTCAACAATACATCGCAAGTATTCACCGGCAATCTTACCCTTTCCGCCCTTTTCGTGCTCCTTGGGAAAGAGAGAGGAGAGCGACTCGGGAATTTCACACCCCTCAAGAAGAGCTGTGAAACGCACCATGGCCTCAAAATCGTAAGGAAACGACCTCCCTTTCTCTTCACCCGAGAGGGAGGAGAGGTTGCGGAACCTGACGCGCGCGCTATTCACAATGCGCGACAGCTCCTTGTCAGCCTTATTCTCCTTTAGAAGGTAATCCGTTTTGGCGAAAGGTCCGCGGAATTCGATTCCAGGCCGAGCCTGCGCGATGGCGCGGTTGATCAGCCGGTAGAAGTAGGCGCTCAAGGCTCGGTAGCGTTCAGCCGCATAACTACCATTTTCGCTTGGTTCTCCATTGATTTCGCTTGGGTAGCCCTCATTATGGATTACTGACAACTCCTGCAATAGTTCATTCATTACGCAAAAATAGCAAACCAAAAGTTAATTTCAAAATAAGAAGGCATGGAACAAGGAAGGAAAAATAATTGAAGGGAGGAACAAGGATATGAAATAAACGAAGAAGGTAGGAATAAGATAGAAAGAAGGTAGGAAATAAATAATTGCATAAAAATTTTCAAAAAAAATTTGGTGGAATAAAAATAAAGTTGTAACTTTGCAAACGCAAAACGGAAGAGACCCATAGTTGAAACCGTGTTGTAAAAACCAACAAAATGACTCCGTGGCTCAGTTGGTAGAGCAAATGACTCTTAATCATTGGGTCGTGGGTTCGAGCCCCACCGGGGTCACTTAACAAAGCGGTAAAACGCGGAAGAATGCTGAAATCACTTGATTTTCAGCATTCTTTCTTTTTGCCCAAATCGAAGAATACTGAAGAATATTACGGTCAGCTGTGAGTGATGTGTGAGTATTCATATCTGTGAGCAAATCGACTCACAGTTACATTCACAGAAGTGGGAGCTGGTTGATTCACCGTAGGTTAGGCTCAGAAAACCACTCACAGAGTGGGGTTTTAGGCACGGGATTGAACCTTTGACCCGGTTTGGGTCGCAAAATCGGTCAAACTTCAGACGGTTTTAACATCGTTTAATATTTGAAAGATATTTTAACCATAAATCCAGCCAAAATCCTTCTTTTGACACTGTTTTCTGCGCTTTTCATCATTTTTCGGTGTGAGTAGCAACTCACAGTGAAGGAAGTTGATATATTCGTTGGCATATTCGTCTCATTCCGGTAATGACAAGTTCTGCATAGTTTGGAAATGTCGGTGAAAATGATTAAATTTAGGTAACCATTAAACCCACAGACTATGACAACAGATTCGTATTTTACCCTCGGCTTCTACATCAGGAAGCCAAAGGGAGACAGGGCGGAATACCCAATCTTTGCACGTGTATCCGTAGCAGGACAGGCGACGGAGTTCAAGATCGGACGTACAGTTGACCCGGCAAACTGGGATGCAAAAAAGCATGTGTGTCGCGGACGTACCCGCCGTGACCTCGAATTGAACAAGTACCTCGAACTTGTGAGAGCAAAGATGTGTGACATACACAATATGCTCATCCGTGAGGAGAAGCTTGTGAACCCTGCAATCATGAAAACGCTTTTTCTCGGAAATGGTGAGAAGCCTAAGATGATGGTGGAGGTATTCCGCGAGACCAACGAGAAGCGCAAAGAGGAATTTGAACGTGGTGACATAGTATTCGCCACATATCAAAGATGGACTCGCTGTGCCGACTATCTTGAAGAGTTTCTCCAACTCAACAATAACGTACCTGACATTCCTATAAAGGAAGTGACTTCCGGCATCCTTGACGACTTCCAGCATTTTCTACGTATGAAGAAAGCCTGTGCCAACAATGCCGCTGTCCGCTATCTTCGTTGTGTCAAGAATGTGCTTCAATACGCACTCGCCCACAAATGGATTGACCATGATCCGTTTCTGGGTAAGAAGTATCAGAGGACTTACTCCAAACGTGAATTCCTTAATGAATATGAGCTTAACGCTGTAATGAAGCTCGATCTGAAGGAAATCCCCCGTTTGGAACTTGTAAGGGACACCTTCGTGTTCTGCTGCTTCACAGGTTTGGCATTCTGCGATGTTAAAAGCCTTAAGCAAACAGACATCTGCAATGACTCTGACGGCAATACTTGGATCAGGAAACCGCGAGAAAAAACAGGAGAGCTGAGTACAATTCCTCTGCTTGAGGTTCCGCGCCAGATTGCCGAAAAGTATGCCGACAATTCGATTGTCAAGGAAAAGGGTGTAGTGCTTCCGGTGATAACAAATCAGAAGATGAACGCATATCTCAAAGAGATTGCTGACTTGGCGAAAATCAAAAAGTATCTGACAACCCACGTTGCCCGGCACACTTTTGCCTCATTGTCACTCTGTAACCATGTGTCAATCGAAGTAATCTCAAAGATGCTTGGACATAGCGACATCAAGACCACTCAGATCTATGCTAAGATGCAGGATAGCGCAGTCCTTGACGATATGCAGAAAATGCGTGACAAGTTCGACGGAATTAGAATATCCGTCTGACTTCCATAAATAAAAGAGCGAAGGCGGCCATCGGATTTATCCGGCGGTCGCCTTTGCTAATATCAGAATTTGGGTCTGTAAGTGGATTTTAGGAAATCGTCTATATCATCTTCTGAATAGAGTATTTTTCCATCAAGACGATAAAATGATATTAGTCCTGAATCTCTATATTCCTGTAAGGTACGCTTTGTGACGTTTAATTTATCGGCAAGCTGGGTATCCGTATAAAATCTTTTTCCGCTAAGAGATGGTCTGTATTCTTTATTGAGAAGCGCGACTATTTCAAGGATTGTAAGACTATCCTGATAGAATAACGCGAGGTCTTTATCGTTAGAATCCAGAATTTTATCCATTGGCAGACTTTTCTACACGTTCAAGAAGATTGTAAGTGTCTCCAGAATGAAATCTACAGGTTTTACCACATTTGATATAACCTATTCTTCCACTTCGCTTTAACGATCTGACCTTTGCGTCAGAAATATTCAGTATGCCGCATACCTGTTCCATTGTCAACCATTCATCAAGACCTTTATCCCTTATTCTTTCATAGAATTGAACAATGACTTTACGGAGATATGCGGCTCGGTCAAGAATGTCCTTCAGGACATCTTCCTCAATCATAATTAGAGTCATAAGTAGTTTGGATTTAGTGGTGGTGGGTGGATGATTTGAAAAAGGCAGCGGGTAT
>CAMWIH010000036.1 GCA_947174305.1 uncultured Porphyromonadaceae bacterium
CGTTAGGACAGGTGCAGTTGGCAGATTATACCCTTAACTTCACAACCTTCGGTTTCAGCTATGAAGGCCCGGCAGTTGAGGGAGCTCCTACAGGTTTCATGACGCGCACGTGGGGATTTTTCATCATCGCCCTGCTAAGCTGCCTGATTCCGTTAATCAATATTTTTATGTTCAAGAACCTGCAGTTGCAAAAAAGGCTCTGTATGATTGAGATTCTTTTCTTGATTGCCGTAATTGCAACCGGAGCAATCTACGCTTATACCGGTGTGGATAATGGTGCTGTAAGTTGGTCGTCACTCGTGGTGGCTCCTTTCATAGCTTTGATGGCAGATGTGCTTGCCTTCAACAGGATAAGCGCTGATGAACGCCTTCTTAAATCGGCCGACAGACTCAGGTAAACAATTCTTAAAATGCTTCGCAGGCTCCATGACTGAAATCATGGGGCCTGTTTTTATTAACTACAAAGTGAATCATTCCATTTGGAAAATAAAATGGAAATTATTAATTTTGATAAATAAAAAACTCCAGACTTGCCAACAGGAAAACGCAAATACATCGCAATCGATCTTAAATCCTTTTATGCATCGGTGGAATGTGTCGAAAGGGGACTTGACCCTCTCGATGCCTGTCTTGTTGTTGCGGATGCTTCACGCACTGAAAAAACTATCGTGCTCGCAGTCTCTCCGGCCCTGAAAAGTTTCGGACTCGGCGGCAGGCCACGGCTTTTTGAAGTGGTGCAGCGGGTTAGGGAGGTTAACGCCCGTAGGGGGAGAAGGGGGAAATCCACTTCCTACAGAGAACTCACCACCGACTCCAGCATGAGTGTGGATTATATTGTGGCTCGCCCCCGAATGGCTTTATATATAGATTACAGCACCCGAATCTATAATGTCTATCTACGTTATGTAGCACCCGAGGATATGCATGTCTATTCAATTGATGAGGTGTTCATCGATGCCACTGACTATCTTGAAGCATACGGAATGAGTGCTCACGATCTTGCAATGACCATGATTCGCGATGTGCTTGCCACCACCGGAGTCACGGCCACTGCGGGAATCGGCGACAATCTATATCTGAGCAAAGTGGCTATGGATATCGTAGCTAAGAAAATGCCTCCCGACAAGGATGGAGTGCGCATTGCAGAGCTCAGTGAGTCATCATATAGGCGCCAACTTTGGGATCATCGGCCATTGACAGATTTCTGGCGAGTGGGGAGGGGCATTGTGAAAAGGCTATCCACCTACGGTATAGCTACAATGGGAGATATTGCCTTATGCTCCATGCAGCACGAAGACCTTCTGTATAAGCTTTTCGGCATTAACGCCGAGTTACTCATTGATCATGCTTGGGGGTGGGAACCCGTGGAAATGAAGGATATCAAATCATATAGGCCCGAAAGCCATTCCCTAAGCATCGGGCAAGTGCTTCAGGAGGCTTATACTTATGATAAGGCGCGCGTGGTGATACAGGAAATGGCCGATTCCCTGGCTCTTGATCTGGTTGACAAGGGGGTTGTGACTGATCAGCTGGTGCTTCACATAGGTTACGATGTGGAGAGTCTTTCAAATCCAACGATAAGCTCTCTTTATAACGGCGCAGTGAAGAGAGACCATTATGGCCGATACGTGCCCGTACCGGCTCACGGTTCCATAAATCTAATGCGATTCACCTCCTCTTCAAATTTAATTTTGCAGGCAACCGACCGCCTTTTCGTCAATATTGTGAATCCACAACTATTGGTAAGGCGACTAAACATAGTAGCCACACATATACAGAGGGAATCGTTGATAAAGAAAAAGAAAGCGCCTGTGCAACTCGACCTGTTCACTGATTATGAGTCTGAACGTGAGCAGAAAGCTCGGGAGGAACGTTATTTCGCACGAGAGAGGGAACGTCAGAAATTAATTCTTTCAATGCAGAAGAAATTTGGCAAGAACGTGATTCTTAAGGGTATAAACTTTGCCGATGGAGCCACTCAAAAATTAAGGAACAGACAGATCGGCGGCCATCAGGCATAACTAAACTAAAAGCACCCCACTTATGGAAAAATATGACAGTATAATCAACCTTCCTCATTATGAGCCACGCAGGCATCCACGCATGCCTATGGAGAGTCGGGCGGCTCAGTTTGCTCCGTTCTCTGCACTTGAAGGCCTTGAGGAAGCTCTTGAAGAAACAGCGAAACACAGCATAAGATAAACCAACGACAACATATCAACAGATAGATTCCGTCATAAAGAAAAACCATACTATATCAAACATAACGAACAACTAAACTATAAATATATGATTCAACAAACCGGCAGGAGATTTATGGCAGCCCTTTGGCTGGTAATCTCCATCATTGCTTTTTGTGATGCCCGTCCCCTGAGAGTACTGGCCATCGGAAACAGTTTCTCGGAGGATGCCGTTGAGCAAGATCTTCATATTCTCGCTACCATGGGAGGTCACGAAATAATAATAGGGAATCTCTATTATCCCGCTTGCACCCTTGAGCGACACTGGAATAACCTTAAGAAAGGGATAGGGGAGTATAGCTACCGAAAAATCAATCTCACAGGGCATGTTGACACCATCCCGGACTGCACCATGACGAGGGCGCTGCACGACGAACCTTGGGACATCATAACCTTCCAGCAGGGGAGTGCGCTCTCGGGTGTGTATTCCTCATACCGCTTCTTACCCTCTTTAATCAAACGGGTGAGGGAGATAGTGGGACAAAGGCCGCGTTTTCTCTGGCACCAGACCTGGGCCTATGCTCCCGGCTCAACGCATCAAGGGTTCAAGAAATATTCTGGCGACCAGATGAGAATGTATGCCTCCATCCTGTATTGCACAAAAAAAGTAATGGCCGATAATCCTGAGCTCAAAGGGATAATACCATCAGGCACAGCCATACAGGATGCCCGCACAGCCTTAGGTGCTGATCTGACGCGCGACGGATATCATCTCGACAAGAGAATCGGCCGATACATAGCATCATGCACCTGGTATGGAATCCTATTCTCCACCACACCTTCACTTCATACATTCCTTCCTTCGGGAATGACCTTACAAGAGGGTGAAATTTGTAGAAAAGCCTCGGAAGAAGCGATAATTCACCCTTTTGAAATAATTGATCTCAAAGGGATGATTGAGCCGGAGGAGGAAAAAGAGGGGCATGAATAAAGCTTTAATAATTTTTAATGATTGTTTTGCTTAGATGACAATTAATTCGTAACTTTGCGTGAAAATGTGTTCCAAATTATGGCAAAAGAACTAAAGAATCTCACAAAAAGATCAGATAATTATTCTCAATGGTATAATGAATTGGTAGTCAAGGCAGATCTTGCCGAGCAGTCGGCAGTGCGCGGATGTATGGTTATCAAGCCTTACGGCTATGCCATTTGGGAAAAGATGCAGCATCAGCTTGATGAAATGTTTAAAGCCACGGGGGTTCAGAATGCATATTTCCCTCTGTTGATTCCCAAGTCATTTCTCTGTCGCGAGGCGGAGCATGTGGAAGGATTTGCTAAGGAGTGTGCGGTAGTGACACACTACAGGTTGAAAAATGACCCCGATGGAACCGGAGTGATTGTTGATCCTGAAGCACGTCTGGAGGAGGAGCTGATTGTTCGCCCCACTTCGGAAACAATCATTTGGGGCACCTATAAAAACTGGATTCACAGTTATCGCGACCTCCCGTTGTTGATTAACCAATGGGCCAACGTGATGCGTTGGGAGATGCGCACCCGAATGTTCCTTCGCACTTCAGAGTTCCTTTGGCAGGAAGGACATTGTGCGCATGCCACGGCTGAGGAATCCGAGGCACGCACAGTGGAAATGATCAATGTCTATGCGGATTTTGCTCAAAAATATATGGCTATGCCCGTTACAATCGGTGTAAAGAGTCCCAATGAAAGATTCGCGGGAGCATTGAACACATATTCCATTGAAGCTATGATGCAGGATGGGAAAGCCCTTCAGGCAGGCACAAGCCATAACCTTGGTCAGAACTTTGCCAAGGCATTTGATGTGACCTTTATGAACAAGGAAAATAAACCGGAATATGTTTGGGCAAATTCATGGGGCGTCTCAACCCGCCTTATGGGTGCCTTGATCATGACCCATAGCGACGACAATGGCCTCGTGTTACCTCCGAAGCTTGCACCTATTCAGGTGGTGATTGTTCCGATATACAAGAATGATGAATGGATGAATGCAATCTATGAAAAAGTGTTGCCTCTATTAGATAAGCTTCGTGCAAAGGGGATAAGCGTCAAATATGATGACGCCGACAACCGTCGCCCCGGGTTTAAGTTTGCCGATTATGAATTGAAGGGTGTTCCCGTACGGCTTGCCTTGGGTCAAAGGGACCTTGAGAATGGCACGGTGGAACTGATGAGGCGCGACACTCTTGAAAAGGAGACACTCCCAATTGAGGGTATCACCGAGAAAATCGAAGAAATACTTGAAGATATTCAGGATAATCTTTTCAAGAAAGCGCTGGAAAGAAGAAAGGCCCGTACAATCGAGGTCGATACATACGAAGAATTCAAGGAGAAGATTGAGGACGGTGTATTCATCATGGCTCACTGGGATGGCACGCCGGAAACGGAAGAGAAGATTAAAGAGGAAACAAAAGCCACCATTCGCTGCATCCCGCTCGAAGGAGACAAGACTCCGGGGGTATGTATGGTGACCGGAAAACCTTCTGCCCAGAGAGTTATTTTTGCACGCGCATATTAAGATTATGGCAAAGTCAGGACAAATTCACCTTGTTCTGACCTTGCTGTCTAATATAAACACTATGATTATTAGCAAATATCATATCCTGACAGGCTTTATTTTCAGCGGATTGGCAATAGCCATGCCGGTTCAGGCGCTAACTGTTGAAGACTTTTGTGACCCTAAGGCATCAGCTCCTGCCGGCATCAAGGCCATTACGCCATTATCTGACGGTATCACTTACTCTGCAGTTAGTGATGACGGGAAACGGATTGAGGTTTATAGTTTCAAGAGCGGGAAAACCGTGTCAACCCTTTTTGATATTGACAACATCAAGGGTGACCTGAAAATTGATTCCTTTGACGGATATCAGATAAGCGCTAATGAAAAGAAGATACTGTTGTGGAACGATGTTAATAAAATATATCGCCGATCCTTTACCGCACAGTATTTTGTATATGATATTTTACGGGGAACTTTAAAGAGAGTTTCCGAGAACGGCGCTATGAGGGATGCTGTTATTTCTCATGATGGCCGTATGGTAGCCTACACTCGTGACAACAATATCTACATCTCCAATCTTGATTATAACACGGATTATGCCGTTACAACTGACGGCGAGCGCAACCGTATAATCAATGGATCTGCCGACTGGAGTTATGAAGAGGAATTTACCCTTGTCAACACTATCAGATGGAGCGGAGACGACAATACCCTTGCTTATGTTAGATTTGATGAGGGTGAGGTGCCTGTCTATAGCTTTGATAATTACAAAAGTTATTGCGATGCTGATCCTCTTTCTGATGTCTATCCAGCAAGCTATTCCTACAAATATCCTCTTGCCGGTTATCCAAATTCAAAAGTAACGGTACATTCATATAACCTTGACACAAGGATCACCAAGACAATGGATCTTCCGATTGGAACAGACTATGTCCCTTCAATCGAATTTGATGGCGAAGGAAACAACCTTATGGTAATGCTTCTTAACCGCGATCAAAATGATTTGCGTCTATATAGAGTTAATCCGGCATCAACCGTATCACATTTGATATTGAGCGAAAAGAGTCAGGCATGGTTAAGCCCTGAAGCTTATCAGATGGTGAACTATGGAGAGAAGTCATTTGTCATTGGAAGTGAGAGGAGTGGTTACCGTCATATCTACGAATATGATTACAACGGCAATCTATTGCGTCAGTTGACAAAAGGAGACTGGAATGTCACGGCATACTACGGTAAGGAATCTAAAACCGGAAAGCATTTCTTTCAATCAACTATTTTGGGTGCATCAAACCGTTCGGTTATGGTTGTTGATGCAAAAGGATCTCTTAACCGACTCACAACAAATGAGGGTACAGATATCGCTATATTCAGTGGCAATATGGCATATTACGTAAGTAATTACAGCAATGCCGTTACACCTAACATATATTCAATTTGTGAAAACACCGGGAAAAAGCTCTATGATCTGGAAAACAATGCCTCATACGCAACCCGGTATGCATCTGCGCCTAAAAAGGAATTCCTCAAAGTGAAGAATAGCTTGGGAGAAGATATGAACGCTTATATCATCAAGCCGGCTAATTTTGATTCTTCGAAAAAATATCCCCTGCTAATGTACCAATACAATGGACCTGATTCACAAGAGGTATTGAATAAATGGAGAATGGAGGGGGTGTATTACCTTGCCTCGAGGGGATTTGTAATTGCCTGTGTGGATGGCAGAGGCACCGGAAACCGAAGCCGGGAATGGGCCAATTGCGTGTATCGCAAGCTTGGAAAATATGAAACCGAGGACCAGATTTCCGGGGCCAAATATTTTGCAACCCTGCCTTATGTGGATGCTTCGAATATGGCATGTTTCGGCTGGAGTTATGGAGGCTACATGACCCTTATGGAGCTGTCCGACCCCTCCAATCCGTTCAAAGCCGGTATCTCTATGGCTCCTGTCACCGACTGGAGATTCTATGATTCCATATATACCGAACGGTATATGACAACTCCTCAGCAAAACCAATCCGGATATGACTCTGCATCGGCATTGCTTAGAACAAAGGATATGAATGCAAGGCTTCTCATTATGTCGGGCACCAGCGATGATAATGTACACTACTACAATACTCTTAAATACACGTCCAAGCTTAACTTTGAAGGCAAGATATTTGATATGATGTCTTTTACCGGATTTGAACACAGTTTGCCGATGTGTAATGCAAGAGTGCAACTGTTTAAAAAGGTTGCAGATTTCCTTGAGAACAATCTTAGATAACTTTAAGATACACTAAAGAATTAATGGAAGATTTAAAAAAAGTCAGCAGCGAACAGTTATATGTCTTCTGGAAAAATTTTTCCATAGGACTCCTGGTAATCATTATCATGATTGCCCTCTCTGTTCTTCTTCCATACTATTTTTCTCCAATCGTGGCCTTGGTAGCCGCCGCGGTTCTATATACTATTGTTTACAATAATAAACTCACACATAAATCCAACTGCATGTTGGTGATTTTTGCCATCTTCTTCTGCACGGTGGCTTATTCTTTCATAGTTATTATTGTGAATATACTTGATATTTGGCAAGTGCTTCCTTTCAAATTGCCAAGAGTATTTTCTTTCTTCTCAAAGCCCTTCCTGCCTACACTTCTTCTTGATCCAATCTGCTTTATCACGTTCACTATTGTTTATCTTCGTCGCAAGAAAATGACAATATGTGTGAACTGCAAACTCAGTTCAGGCGACTACAGCGGAAGAAGCAAGTTAGGGAGTATCCTCTCTTCGGAATCATATCTCCAGCTAAGGAATATGATAGTGCTTTTTGGATTGCTGACAACTGTTGTCTGGGGCTACTACCTATTGTTTTTCGTAGATGCGGAGCTTAATGGGCGCGACTATTATGTGTTTGTATGGCTCAATATAATCGGATTTGTGTTCGATGAGCTGTATTTCGCGTTCAGATATTATAATCTCTACCTCGATCTCAAAGATAACAATGAGATAATCACCCAAGAAGAACTTCAGGACATGACCTCGAAAACTTATTTGAGGTTCTATGTAATATGCAATAATCACATTTTTGTAAATACAAAAGTGGTTGATAATAATCGGACCGGCGCACGCGTGCTCGACACTCCATTCTTTACCAAAAGAAGTGTGAACGGTATTACACTCCCGGAAGTATCCACCCTTATCAAACGTATGACAGGGGTGAATGATGGTGAACTTCGCTTCTTCTTCGGACGTAAGAATCCGGGGATGGATCGTCACAGCACTCTTCGTTATTTCTATTTCCTCGACGGAAGTTTTGAAGATTATCCTGAGATGAATGTTGATGGAGAATGGATGGATTTTGAACTAGTGAAAAGGATCTATTCATTCCATCCTGAAGAGATGTCTTCCATGATGGTTTCAGACATAACAAGAATGGCAACCATAATCCTCACGCAAAAGATATTCAATGAGGATGGTTTCAGAAAAATGAAGTTGAA
Organism: uncultured Porphyromonadaceae bacterium; assembly: GCA_947174305.1. GTDB lineage: Bacteria > Bacteroidota > Bacteroidia > Bacteroidales > Muribaculaceae > Lepagella. The sequence goes on from CAMWIH010000036.1 coordinate 8,193, forward strand.
ATCTTATCAACCCTCCTTCAATCTCAAGGAGGTGAGAAAAAACAATTACGATTTCCAGGAAGATAAATGGATAAGAATCTCCATGTTTAATTCCGACACAAAACTATATCGCTTCAAGAGATGGTGGAGAGGAAGGAAAAATAATGGCAGGGAAAATTCAACAAGGGAATGGCGATAGAGACAATAGCAGTCGTTGGGCCTACGGCCAGTGGCAAAACCCGAAGAGCTGTGAGCCTTGCTTCGAGGCTTGATGGCGAAATCATTTCAGCCGATTCGCGTCAGGTTTACCGAGACATGACTCTCGGCACAGGAAAAGACCTGGAGGAATATAATGGCATTCCATATCATCTTATCGACATCTGCGAAGCGGGGGAGAAATATAATCTTCACAGATATCTAACTGATTTCTCCTCCTCTTATAATGATATTCTTAGGAGAGGGAAACTGCCTGTTATATGCGGAGGGTCGGGGATGTATGTGGAGAATGCCTTGAATGGCATCCGTATGCCGGAGGTGCCTTGTAACGAAGACTTGAGACACTCATTGAAGAATAAGAGCCTGCTTGAACTTACCGACATTCTGAAAAAATATAAAACCCTTCATAACACAACGGATGTAGATACGGTTAAAAGGGCGATCCGTGCAATTGAGATTTCGGAATATTACAGGCAACATCCTGAGGAGGCGGAGCTCACCCGGAAGGGGATGGCACGAAAGCTCGATGCTCTCGTTGTAGGAATATCTATCCCCAGAGAGGAGAGACGAAAACGAATTTCCGAAAGACTCCAGACAAGATTGGATAACGGAATGATTGATGAAGTGAAACATCTTCTTGAGAAAGGGGTTAAACCGGAAGATCTTATTTATTATGGATTGGAATATAAATTCCTTACACTTCATCTTGTCGGAGAAATAAGCTATGAAGAGATGTTCAAATCTCTTGAAACAGCAATCCACCAATTCGCAAAACGGCAAATGACCTGGTTCCGGGGCATGGAAAAAAGGGGAACTCACATACATTGGCTTCCCTATAACCTTTCTGACGAAGAGTTCATGTATGAAGTAATCAATCTTTTAAATTAAGGAACTTTTACCAATCCCTTACTTTTATAGGAGATCAAGTAGGGTCTGCAAGATAAAATACGGTGTGTCAAAATGCGAAAATTTGACACACCGTATCATATTAGATGGATTGTTGAAGTCACTTTGTCTTAAGGAATAACAGTATATCCTTTGGTGTGAAGCGTTTCCCTTTTAAAAGTAGGGAAGAGGTATAAATCTTTCCTGACAGAGAAACAGAAATGGCAGAAAATAAATACAACACCACCAATGCAAGTATAGACTGCCATACGGGCACCGCACCTGCCACGGCATTAACAGCGGCAATAGTAGGACTCGTAAATGGGAAGAAGGCACAGAAAATAACAAACGGATTTCCTGAATTGGTCACAGCATATTCACCAATGTAGAACGATCCAAGTAACAGGAAGGTAATGACTGTCATATAAGCCTGATTCTCATTATCCTTATCGGTCATGGCTCCGCATGCGGCATAGATTGAGCCATAGAATACATAGCCACCCAAGAAAAAGAGGAATGACCAGATAAGTCCCATGTATATGCGTGTATCTGTAAGATATTCCATCGGGATGGAAAAATTCAGGATAAACATCAGGCCAGCCAACACAAACACAATCAATGCGAACCAGATAACCATCTGGGTAAGCCCTATAAGCCCGACAGAGATAATTTTCCCCAACATCATGGTGCGTCCTGTAACACAGGTGGCAAGCACCTCCATAACTCTATTGGATTTCTCCTTTTTAACTTTATTGAAGATCTGAGCACCATAAATCATAAGGAACAACGCCAAGAAGATTCCACAGAGCATCCCCATCGATTGAATGCCTGTCATTTCTGAAGGGTCTGGAGCGGCAGGATTTGCCAATTTCTTCGTAGCCTCGGAATCCTGAATAAGGAAACCGATGAAAATTGAGAAAGCTCCGAAAAGTATCGGAACCAGGATGGTGCCTATCCAAAATGATTTAGCCTTTATATCCGTTAGATATTCATTTTTTATTATTAATCCAAGCTGACTCATTGTCCTATTTCTGAATTATATTCGTTTAAATATGTTTTTTTCAATGCGGCGGTTTAATTCCTTACGCCGTATATTTAATAAAAATATCATTAAGAGAGGGGAGAGCCTCTTCGAAATGGAGCACATCGGTTTGTTCAGCAATACCGGCAATCAGTGCTGAATTTGCCGTTCCCGCTGATTTTCGAAGCTTGTAGGCATAACCCTTTCTGGCATTTTTACAGACATCATCTTCAATAGATGTGAGCAAGCCCGATTCAAGTAACGCTTCCTTATTGAGCGGGCTTGCAGTTGTCACAATAATTTCATCTGTCTTGTTATTCTCCTTGATATCCTCAATTGGACCGGCCAATAGCAAACGGCCTCGGTTTATCAATGCAATCGAATCACACATCTCCTCAACTGCATGCATATTGTGGGAGGAGAGAATAACAGTGGTGCCTTTTTTATGGAGTCGGTCGATCAATTGCTGAAGTAAAGCACCGTTTATTGGATCAAATCCACTGAAAGGCTCATCAAGAATGACGAGATCCGGTTCGTGAACAAGCGTTGCTATTATCTGCACCTTCTGTTGATTTCCTTTTGAAAGTTCTTTAACTTTTCGATTCTCGAAACTACCGATGTTGAACAACTCAAGATATTCCCGCATCACTTCTCTCAGACGTGCGGGGTTGCCCCCCTTAAGCTGACCGAAGAAAAGTATCTGATTAGCAACCGTCATATTATCATAAAGGCCCCGCTCCTCAGGCATGTAACCGATCTTACGGGCAGATTTTAGGTTGATATCTTCACCGAGGATCTTCACTTCACCGGAATCTTTAGACAAGATTCCGTTTATAATACGAAGCAGTGTGGTCTTTCCGGCACCATTAGGACCCAACAGTCCTAATATCGACCCGGACTCGACCTCAAGATCAAAATCGGAAAGAGCCTCAACCTTGTCGTATCTTTTATTAAGATTTTTTATAGTTAGAACTTTCATATCTACATTATTTCAAACATATCTATTATAAATCAAAAGATCTTTTATCAAGATATCATATTTTTTTCCTCTGACAATCCAATGGAGAAATGATTCTCTCTCCGAGATTTTTTGCAAGGATTGCTCGGAGATGTATCTTGTCATTAATCTGTTTCTGAATTGAGATTTCAAGTTCAGGATTATTGGCTTCTGCCATTTTTTTAAAGAGTTCCTGAACCTGAAGCCGTAGGATTTCACTTTTCAATTCATCAACAGCCCGAGGCACAAGGATATTCAACCGATTCTCTTCTGTTTCCACAACATTATTATCTCTGTAATAGATGTTGCTTAGCTGATGACGTTCAATAGCCAGTTCGGTTGACATCTCCCTGATCTCATCATCTTCATGGTTAGAAAGGATACGAGCCGGATAATGCTTCTCAAAATTAAACATCTCCTCTCTTTCAAACTCTGCAATCTCATCTTCGAGTTTTTTTTCTTCACGTTGAATATCGCTCATTGAAAGATTCATCAATGCTATTTTCTCATATCCGTTTTTCCTTATCTCAGAGCTTTTGACGTCAATTTCCGCTTTCTTCTTCTCCTTAGCAAGATTAAATGAATCTTTCATATCTAAAAGAGTCTGCATAATCTTTGTAAACTTAGGATCAGAGAAAGAGATGCCATCATCATTCAACTCAACAGAGATAAATTCAGTGATATTCCACCATATTTTTTCACCTTCATCTTCTAAACAACAAAAGGGAAGAAAACCATATTTCACAACAAACTCCATTATCCTTTTTTCCAAAGGGTAGAGGGGCGATTGTGGAGCGATAGCTCTTTTCCCACTTGTTATATTATTTGGGACTACCGGCGAATTTGAAGGATAACCGGGATTGATACCCGCAAAGAAGGCATCATCAGGAATATTGTTATCAACAGTTTCTACATCCTTAACAGTCTCCTGTTTATCCTGTACGGGATTGCTGACCGTAGAATTATTGACAGGAGAAAAGGGTGCAAACTCATTTCTTGTTCGCTCCCTTTTCCAATGTTCTATTAATTCGGTGCGTTTCTTAACTACAGATTTGAGTATCGTTTCTTCCGGCACCTGCATCAATCGGCTACATTCCTGAATATAAACATCCCGAGAAATGGGATCGGCTATGTGTGCCAAGGTTGTCACCATGTCCTGCACAGCATTGATCCTCCCCTGAGGGTCCCCCTTTATGTCGTTTACCAGAACCTTGGCTTTGAATGTGATTACATCAGTTTCATTCCGGGTCACGTACTCCCTGAATTCCTCTGGGGTATTTTTTTTTGCAAAAGAATCAGGGTCGTCACCATCAGGAAGGAGCAAAACCTTCACTTTCATTTTATGATGGAGCAACATGTCAACACCCCGCAGAGCGGCCTTAATTCCTGCACGGTCTCCATCATAGATAAGGGTTATATTCTCAGTGAAGCGGTGAATCAATGCAATCTGGCCATCGGTAAGAGCTGTTCCGGAGGAAGCAACAACATTCTTCATGCCGGATTGCCACATACCTATTACATCAAAGTAACCCTCTACAAGGTAACACTTATCTTCCCGGCCAATAGTGTTGCGGGCTTGATAGAGTCCATACAGCTCGTTACTCTTTTTATATATTTCCGATTCAGGGGAATTAATATATTTCGCCTTGTCATTTTTGAGAGTTCTTCCACCAAAACCGATTACCTTTCCGGCAGTATTAAGGATTGGAAAAATGACACGTCCTCTGTATTTATCATAAAGGCGTCCTTCCTGAGATTCTCCCACGAGACCTACCTTTTTTAAAACGGTAAGATCCAGGCCGGCTTTTTTTGCTTCGTTGGTCAAGGCACCGCCATTATCTATTGCATAGCCTAAACGGAAAGCTTCACAAGCTTCCTGAGTAATGCCACGCTGTCCGAAAAAATAGGAGAGGCCAATGTTCCGGCCTTCCTCTGTGTCGAACAGATTCTCCTTCATTTTCAGCATGGCCCATTCATTGGCCACAAACATCGCCTCTCTTTCAGATTGTTGACGGCGTTCCTTATCAGTGAGTTCCCTTTCCTTCACTTCAATTCCATATTTACGGGCAAGGTGAAGCAGGGCTTCGTGATATGACAGGCCTTCCTTTTTCATAATGAAATTTACAGGCGACCCGCCTTGCTTGCATGAGAAACAATAACAGAAGTTCTTCCGTTTATTCACGGAAAAAGAGGGAGTTCGTTCATTATGAAATGGACAAAGCCCCATATAATTTGCACCCCGTCTCACAAGATGCACATAATCACCTACCACCTCAACAATGTCGGCGGCATCTGTAATGCGTTGAACTGTCTCTTTGTCAATAAGAGGCATATTAATATATGCTGAAAATTAATTAATAGCAGGTTAATATAAAAAGTCTATTCCGTTATCTTGGCCGTGATTTTATGAATTTCTTCGTTTGTCGAGACTCGTGTAGGAACCAGTGGAAGACGGAGCTCATTTTCTATCAATCCCATTGCATTAAGGGTGCATTTCACCCCGGCTGGATTCCCATCAACGAAAAGGAGATTGAACAATTCCGTGAATTGCAGATGAATCGGAAGAGCTTTTGCATAGTTGCCCTCAAGGCAAAGCCTAACCATTCTTCCAAATTCTCTGGGATAGGCGTTGCCAATAACCGAGATGACACCTTCAGCCCCTAACGTGATGAGAGGATATGTGATGGAGTCATCGCCCGAAATCACCACAAACTCATCTTTTTTATTCTTAATAATTTCCTGAATCTGGGAGAAATTACCCGACGCCTCTTTTATTCCAATTACATTGGGACACTCCTCTGCAATCCTCAATGTGGTTGATGCACTCATATTAACACCCGCTCTACCTGGCACATTATAAAGAATCACCGGCAGGGGAGATGCGTCTGCAATTGTCTTATAGTGTTGGAATATTCCTTCTTGCGAAGGCTTATTGTAAAAAGGAACAACCGAGAGCACAGCTGAAAAACCGGTAAGGTCAATTTCATTCAGCTCCTTCACAACCCCCATAGTATTGTTACCGCCAACACCAATTACAAGCGGGATTCTACCGGCAGCCTTTCTTTTCACAAACTCCCTGATCTCTTTTTTCTCATCCGGGAAGAGGGAGGGAGTCTCCCCGGTAGTACCTAAAACAACAATGTAATCGGTTTCTGCCTCTATCAAGCGTTCGATCAGTTTGCCTAACGCTTCAAAGTCAATGCTCTTATCACTTTTAAAAGGAGTAATGAGTGCTACTCCAAGACCTCTGAGATTAAATGACTTCATAAATTAATTTTTAACAGGATCCTGATATTCTCTTTTTATTACTCACAATTGTTATGTGGATTCAATGCAAAGATAATTAAAAAATATGAGATTTGTAGGGTTACTTGGATAAAAACATCAGACGGCAGTTATTTATCTCCATATTTATAATAAGATGCAGAAAATATGTGTTAACTATAAAGAAAGTTTACGAATACTCAAACATTAAACACCCGGCCTAATTAAAATGAACACTAAAATCGATATAAAGGAAGGATTGAAGAATTTTATAATTGACCTGCGTTCCTATTTCAATGTTTCTGACGATCTGGAAAGCCAGGCAGACGTTGAAGCATCAATCAGGTCGGGCGTCTCTTTTAAAGGCAGCCAGCTTCTTACATTGATATTTGCCATCTTCATTGCTTCGCTCGGACTTAACACCGACAGTATTCCGGTGATAATTGGAGCAATGTTAATTTCTCCCTTAATGGGTCCAATCATAGGAATGGGGTTAGGTATCGGTATTCAGGACTACGACCTGCTTAAAAGAGGATCCAAAAATATCATTGCCGCCGTTTTGGGTTCGCTGATCACTTCAGCCCTCTATTTTCTTATCTCTCCACAGTATGAGGGGGCGAGTCAGTTGTTGGCTCGTACATCTCCGTCGATTTATGATGTCTTTGTAGCTCTCTTCGGCGGTGCTGCCGGAATATTAAGCATCGCAGCCAAAAACAAAGGACAAGTGTTACCGGGAGTTGCAATCGCCACCTCGCTCATGCCTCCGCTCTGCACAGCGGGTTATGGTATTGCAACGTGGCAGATGCACTTCTTTTTCGGGGCCCTATATCTTTTCTTCACTAATATGGTTTTCATATTGGTTGCCACTTGGATCGGTGTGAAATTATTCAGATTCAAGAGTGTGGTGTATCAGAATGAAAAAAGAGCCCAAAGAGTAAAATATATCGTTTACACAGTGGTTGGAGCAACGATATGTGTCAGCACTTATTTAACCGTGGTGATGCTACAGAAAAATATCTTTTTAGAGAAAGCACAGGCTTTTGTAGAGCACGAGATGGTTTTTCCTAACACTCAGGTTCTGAATCATAAGGAAAGTTTTGAAAGAGGGAAACGAATAATTGATGTAACCCTGATTGGAGAATCGTTGCCTAAGGATTCGCTGCAATTGGTAATGATGACAAAACTGGATTCTTTAGGACTGAGTGGAACCACTTTAAATATCCGACAAGGGTTTTCAATGGCAACCACAGGAATTGACAAGATTCAGAATGAAGACAAGTTTTATGAACTGATGCAAAATGAGCTTAACAGCAAACAGACAGTAATAGATTCCTTGCGAGGGATACTTGCCGTGCATAAACAATTCTCCGATGAAAGTGTCAGTGTGTCTCCTGAAATCAAAGTATTGTTCCCAACGGTTCGGGATATTGCCCTATCGCACATGGTTGTTTCTTCAGTAGAAACAGCTGTTTCCGATACTGTTAATATGATTTTTGTGAATGCTCCCGGTGGCCTCGGAACATCCGACAGGACTAAACTGAGGGAATATCTTGAAGTCAGACTAAAGAAAAATAATATTTATCTTACTGTAAACCCTTCCACTTTCCCTTGGCCATCCAAGACTGCTAATGGCCTACAATAATAACACCCCTTTCAAAACGTTATAAATAATGATGAATAGAAACGTTACCTCAATAGCTATTTTATCCCTTTGCCTGAGCTCTTTTACAGCTTTCGGCTATAACGTTAAGTTTGAGGGAGCTTCAAAAAAAGTGGTTGAAGTCGCGACCGATAAAAATACCGGTCTTGATGCAGTTTTTGTCGGCTACAACACCAAGGAGATTTCTAAAATTGAGATTTCCGGAATAACTGGCACAGTAATTGATGTAGAAAAATATAGCAATCTTGGAGGCGGATACGCTGAAGAGATCCCTTTCACATTTTCCGGAGGGACAATTATAATTGAAAATCCACAAGGAAATTTGGGTTATATTGTCAAAACAGAAAATGGGAATTATTGTTTCTGGCTCGTTGACTATTCAACCGATCCGCTAAAGCTTGAGGGAGTTTTACTTGATTCGGAACAAGAGTGTGAGACTACCTCGTTGCATATAACGGGCAAAGGTGGAGAAATTCATTATTTCACCATTAACGGACAGCAACGAACACTCAGCCGGGAGATAAAGCTGAGGTATTCAACGCTTGAATGGGACGAAGAACAATACATTTTCTCTCAGGTTAATGAAGAAAAAATACTACCCTCCATCACCGGTAAGATTCTTCTGACACCTCCCTTTTACTGTGCCACTTCCGTTGAGGTGACGGGAGACCGCTTTCTTCAGGAATGGCAAATGTCTGAAACTATAGAATCGGAGATTTTTCCTGCCAGTGCAGTATCTGTTGAATCGCGAGCCGAACAAACCAATCTTTCGGACGAAGAAGGTTCGAATATCATTAAAACCGAAACGGAAGGTTTGGGAGGGTCTGCACCCGCTGATATCACCTTTTACGGTTACATAACCGATGGGGTGTTACATACGGAATGGCAAATGGCGTCTGACCCTGAATTTGAATACATTCTCTTCAGATTCAATGAACAGGATGTTTCATACAGCTTCACAGAAGAGGGAAGATATTATATGCGTTTTATCGGAAGTGATGCCGACGGAAGTTGTGAATCGGTAGGAGAGACCTACACCATAATGATTGGGGCTTCCGATTTAAGGATTCCTAATGCATTTTCTCCCAACGATGACGGGATAAATGATGTCTGGAAGGTTGGTTACCGATCTCTCGTTGATTTCAAATGCTGGATTTTTGACAGCAAAGGGACTCAACTCTTTCAATTTGAAGATCCGTCGGGAGGATGGGACGGGAAATACCGGGGTAAAACCGTGAACCCGGGTGTATATTATTACGTGATACAGGCCACTGGTGCTGATGGGAAGAAATATAAGAAAAGCGGGGATATCAATATCTTGAACTACAAGAAATATGGATCCGGCACCGGGGAAATTGAGGAATAAAAATGAATAATGAAATAATTAAAGCCTCTGATTCCATAGATGTCTATGGAGCCAGGGTGCACAATTTGAAAAACATCGATGTTACTATTCCGCATAATTCATTAAGCGTTATCACTGGCTTAAGTGGCTGCGGAAAATCGTCGCTTGCATTCGATACTATTTTTGCAGAAGGGCAGAGAAGGTATATCGAGACCTTCTCCTCCTATGCGCGCAACATGCTCGGGTCGCTTGAACGGCCGGACGTGGATAAAATCACAGGCCTTAGTCCGGTTATTAGCATCGAACAAAAAACTGTCAACAAAAATCCGCGAAGCACAATTGGCACAACAACAGAGATTTATGATTTCTTCCGATTACTCTTTGCCAGGATGGGAGAGGCCAGAAGCTATGTAAGCGGAAAGCCTATGATTAAATATAACAAGGATCAGATTGTTGATTTGCTTCTTAATCAATATGAAGGTAAGAAAATCTATATTCTGGCTCCTTTGGTTAAAAATCGTAAGGGACATTATAAGGAACTCTTTGAAAATCTTCGGAAAAAAGGGTTCCTATATGTACGTGTGGATGGGAAATTAGAGGAATTGACATTTGGGATGAAGCTTAACCGTTACCAGAACCATAGTGTGGAACTAGTGATCGACCGCATGCGTCCTGACAGAAATGACATACAGCGTCTGCGTTCCACCGTCGAGTCTGCCTTGAAACAGGGGGACCGTCAGATGATGGTTATGGATATGGAGACTGAGGAAATCAAGCACTATAGCCAGTTGCTTATGGATGCTGAAAACGGCATCTCATATCCTGAGCCCGCGCCTCATAACTTTTCATTCAATTCTCCTCAGGGAGCTTGCCCGAAGTGTAAGGGACTTGGTTATGTCAACGTAGTTGACCTCGACAAACTGATTCCCGACCGCAGGAAATCAATTTATGAAGGAGCCATTACAGCCCTTGGGAAATATAAGAATTCTATGGTCTTCTGGCAAATAGATGCCATTTGCAAGCTTCACGGCTGTGATATAAAGACGCCCGTGGAGCAACTTCCCGAAGAGGCGCTTAATGATATCCTTAATGGAACCGATACCCGTCTCAACATTAAGAACGATACTCTAAGCACCAGTAATTATGCTTCTTCCTATAACGGCCTGTTAAAGTATATAGAGATGCAACAGGAGGAAGAGGCGGGATCAGAAGCTAACAAATGGAGCAATCAGTTTTATTCGGTTTCCGTGTGCCCGGAATGTCATGGCGACAGACTCAACAGGATCTCCCTTCATTTTTATATTGATGGAAAGACGATAGCTGATGTTGCGAGAATGGATATTTCTGAACTTTATGAGTGGTGTCAAAATCTTGAGGACCGCCTTGACCCATCAAAACGATTGGTTGCTGAGGAGATTATGAAAGAGATAAGAAGCCGATTGAAATTTCTTTTGGATGTTGGCCTCGACTATCTTTCACTAAACAGAAACAGCGCGTCGCTGAGTGGGGGAGAGAGCCAGAGAATACGTCTTGCCACCCAGATCGGTTCCCAGCTTGTTAATGTGCTTTATATCCTTGATGAGCCTTCCATCGGTCTCCATCAGCGTGACAATGTAAGGTTGATCGACAGCCTTAAGCAACTTCGCGATAACGGCAATTCAATCATAGTCGTGGAACACGATAAGGATATAATGAAAGAGGCTGACTATATTGTTGATATAGGTCCCGGAGCCGGTAAGAAGGGGGGAGAGGTGATGTTCCAAGGCACTCCTGAGGAAATGCTTGTTACCCATTCTCTTACAGCTGATTATCTTAATGGAACAAAAGAAATTTCAATTCCTGAGAAAAGGAGGAAAGGAAATGGGAAATATCTTGAAATCAAAGGGGCCACAGGTCATAACCTCAAGGATGTAAATCTCAAGATTCCATTGGGAAGATTTGTATGCGTCACCGGAGTGAGCGGGAGTGGAAAGTCTTCTCTTATAAATGGCACTTTACAACCATTCTTAAGTAAGAAATTCTATCGTTCTGTTCAAGAACCGCTTCCATTTAAAAAAGCATTGGGAGTTGACAACATTGATAAGATTGTCACCGTGGATCAATCTCCTTTGGGCAGGTCGCCCAGATCGAATCCGGCCACCTACACAGGGGTCTTTGCTGACATAAGGAAACTATTTGTTGAGTTGCCTGATTCCAAACTCAGGGGATATAAGCCCGGGCGGTTCTCATTCAACGTTTCGGGTGGACGTTGCGAAACTTGCAAAGGTAATGGCTATAAGACAATAGAAATGAATTTTCTTCCTGACGTTCTCGTTCCCTGCGAGCAATGTCATGGCAAACGGTATAACAGAGAAACCCTTGAAGTACGCTATAAAGGGAAATCAATCTCTGATGTGCTGGAAATGACAGTTAACCAAGCCGTTGAATTCTTTGAGAATGTGCCGGTTATTCTGAAGAAGATTAAGGTGCTTCAGGAGATTGGTTTGGGATATATTAAACTCGGTCAGCCGTCAAGCACCTTAAGTGGAGGGGAAAATCAACGTGTCAAACTGGCAACCGAACTTGCTAAAAAAGATACGGGCAAGACATTATTCCTCCTTGATGAGCCAACAACAGGTTTGCACTTTGAAGATATACGGGTGCTTCTTAAAGTCATCAATAAACTTGTTGACAAAGGGAATACGGTTGTTGTGATTGAACATAACCTGGATGTTATAAAGTGTGCTGACTATATCATTGACTTAGGACCGGGCGGTGGTCGCGAAGGTGGAAATATAATTGCCCAAGGCACACCCGAGGAAGTGATTAAAGCCGATACGCCGACATCTCGTTTCTTAATTGAAGAATTAAAAGTAACCAAATAACCTCAGAAGAAACCTCTGAGGTTATTTTTTATTCCATCTCCTTATATCTTTATATGTGTTACATAATCACTATTATGT
>CAMWIH010000037.1 GCA_947174305.1 uncultured Porphyromonadaceae bacterium
TATCTCCTAATCCAAAAATTAGGCTAAAATTTTGGATTATAATCCAAAAAATTGGCCTAAATTTTGGATTAGACGATTATATCTCAAAACACATAACTTAAAGGAATCTTTATACAGGTCTTGTATCACAAAGATAATTAATTTTTATATTCCTTACAAATCATACGATTGAGCTGTCTTACTCTTTCGAAAAATTGCGAATCAACATCATTCATTAAGCCTTTCGATATATCCTTTCAGTTTTCTGTAAAAAGGGTGACGACATAGGGTGGTGGAGTCACCGATTATCAGGAGCTTCATGCGTGCCCGGGTCATGGCCACATTCATGCGTCGCAAATCGCGCAGGAAACCTATGTCGCCGTCTTCATTGCTCCTGACCAAAGATATCACAATTATGTCGCGCTCCTGCCCCTGAAAACCATCCACAGTGTTTATGGAAATGGCGTGGCGGAAGGGTTTGAAGAAGGATAGACGTTTCACAAGCTGACGAAGATATCTTACCTGAGCTCGATAAGGAGAAATAAGACCAATATCAAGACGCTCGTCAAGAAAACGCTGTTTCCCGATCCTGTTGATATAATTCTGCAGTGTAAGGATGGTGAGCTGAGCCTCCTCTTTGTTTATCCGTCCAAAGGAATTTCCAGCCAAGGCATCGCGATATGCCCTCATATCATCAGACTCAGAACCCTCCTCAGAAACCTCCTTTATCATTTCAGCCGTGTCAATCCATTCTATAGGAGTGTCTAAATCGAGGATTCCCCTGTATTTCGCATCTTCCGAAGCCTTCATTTCACCTCCGTAGAACCAATAGGAAGAGAATTTCATAATCTCCTCATTCATCCTGTACTGGGTGGTGAGGAGCTTGACAGCTTCCGGGTGATTCTCAACTAATCTCTCCATAAGCGACCTCCCGAGCCCCTGCTTCATAGCCTCAAAACATTTCACGGTAGGAGGAAGTTGGCAATGGTCGCCGGCAAGGATCACCCTCCCGGCTCTGCGCATCGGAATCAGGCAAGCCGCTTCAAGGGCCTGGGCCGCCTCATCGATGAAGAGGGTGGAGAACTTCATGCCCGAAAGCACGCGATTGGCGCTCCCCGTTAGAGTGCAGGCAATTACGTGTGCCGTATTGAAAAGATCGTTGTTGATGCGAATCTCCAGTTCCGTGGCACGTCCTCGCAGCCTATCCATTTTCTGATGCCATTGATCCGATCCTTTCCTTTTGGTCGATTGCAACTCCCGGATAGCCTTTCGAATGCTCCAGAGGGTGGGATAGTCGGGATGAGCCTCAAATTTATGCTCGTATGTGAAGGAATGCATCTTGTCATTAACCTTAGCCGGGTTGCCTATGCGCAAAACGTGTATGCCCCGGTCAACCAGTTTCTCACTTATCCAGTCAACGGCCATATTGCTTTGCGCACACACCATTACCTGACTCTCGCGCCGAAGTGTTTCATTTATTGCTTCAACTAATGTGGTGGTCTTTCCTGTTCCCGGAGGACCATGCACTATTGCAACATCTTTTGCACGCAACACCTTGTTTACACCATCTTCTTGACTCTGATTAAGATAGGAGAACCGCATAGGTGGCAACGCAAGTTCGGAAACTTTTCTTTTGGAATACAAGAGGTCGCGAAGTTCAGCAAGCCTGCCTTTGGCATTCACACAACGGTCGATTGCTTCAAACATGGTGCGATAGGTGGTTTCATCAAACGACAGCATCACTGCGGCAGAATAAGCCTCCTGTAAGCGTGAAACAATTGCCGAGTCGGGTATGACGATTGCCATCCTTTCTCCATCCACCACACTTACCGATCCAGTGAAAGCAATTTTCGGTTTGGAACCGGGGTCTCCCTCGGTTACAATAAATGCCACGGGACGCCCGAATTCAAAATGATGGTCATCATCGTTTGATACCTCCCGGAATACCTCTACAATTCTTTGGTTAAGCGAATTATAATATGTTCGCCCAATACGGATGTCAATCCAGGCGTCGCCACGTTCTGCCAAACGGCTTAGTCCTATTTTTTCAGTTATTTTGGAATAAGACTGCTTCTCATTATCATATTCCAATTGCAGGAGCCGTCGTTGCTCGGCTAATGTTTTTAACGCATCACTCCCTGACATACTTATCAATTCCTTTTGTCCATGCCTTGTATCCTGCCCCGGATAGGTGTAATCCGTCGTTTGTGTATTCCTTCTTTAGTCTCCCTTGACTGTCAGCGAGGAAAGGCCATAGGTCTATATAAGTCACCCCTTTCTTTTCAGCCATCTCCTTTATCCCCTTATTAAACTCAGTTATCACCTTATCTTTGCCATATAGGGTCTTATAACGTTTGAAGCTATGGTTCACCGGCATTACCGACTGAACGTAAAGCTTGGTTTCGGGAGTCTGAGATACGATCGAGTCAACGAGAGCCTCGTACCTTTTCAAAAGGTTTGGCACGGTAACATTCTGCGAAACATCATTAATGCCAATAAGAAGAAAGATCTTGCTTGGGTGGCCTTTGGTGACTTGGGAAAGCCGTTTTGCAACACCGTTTATCACATCTGAGGAAATGCCACGGTTCTTGATGTTGGGCATATTGAAAAGCTCATTAAAATGTCCTCCATCGGTGATGGAATTGCCCAAAAATACTATATCCTCCGGATAGACAGGGAGGGAATCAAACTGACTCACCTTGCGGTCCCAGTATTCATAGGCTTTCGAGTGGGAAGTGAAGAGGGATAAGGTTGCAAATAATGTTACTATAGCCAATATATGGCTTATTCCTTTTGAAAATCTTATCATGTCAATTGAATTTATCTTTATTTAGAGGTTTGCTTTTGGTTTTACAAATTTAGCACTAAATTTTTGAAGTTTTGATGAAAACAAAGAAAAGATTTCATAAGCCCGGGGCCGGAGCCTCCGAGCTTCCGCAAAAGCAGATATGGCTAAATGCCACATCTGCTTTTTATTTTATACTGACAAGGAGCATTGAGCTCCTTGTCAGTATGCGGAAGCTGCAAGCTCCCGCCCCGGCTCCAAAGTATGGGAAAAGTCATACTCTTATAAATTAATCACGTTACTAAAATATAAATTAATCACGTTACTAAAAAAAATTAGTCCTATTACTAAAAAATTAGTTATAAAATTAAAGAATTAGTAGGAGAATTAAAAAATTAGTTATAACTTAGCGGAAAATATTAAAGAAGAGATGAAAGCCGGTAGAAAAAAACAGGAGTTGACAGAAAAAGAGGCTGTGATAATGAATATGCTCTGGGATCGAGGTCCGATGTTTGTGAGGGAGATGGTCGAGGCTTATCCCGAACCAAAACCTCATTTCAATACGGTGGCCACAACTGTGAGGATATTGGAAGGGAAGGGGTATGTCAGTCATGAAGTGTTCGGAAACTCTCATAGATTCTTTGCGACGGTTGAAAAATCCTGTTTTCGCGACAATTCATTGGCCGCAGTAATCAGGAATTATTTTGGAAATTCCTACAAATCGGTTGTTTCCGCACTCGCTGAGGAGGAGAAGATTTCAGTTGATGAACTCAAGGAGATTATTGACCTCATAGAGAGTAAAAACAAAGGTGGAAGTGAAAATAAAAGTGAGATTTAAAAATGGGGGTATTGTTTTCATATTCAATCATATCATCTGTATTGCTCTGTTGCGGATACGTGGTGTATAAATGGTTATTTTCAACTGAACGCCAACATGGATATAATCGAATCCTGATTTATGGCATCTATCTTCTTTCCTTGTTGCTTCCATTACTCCTAACCGGAACCGGCATCTCTGAAGTAAATATAATAAAAGGGAGAGAAGGGATTGATGTCGGTTATCCAGTCCCTCTCGGAACGCTTGCTGAGAACGGAGTGTCAGGACATTCCCTTCCTCTTTTCCGTATCCTTCTTGGACTCTACGTAATAGGAATTGTAGTTATGACTATCTATTCTTTGTTTGGCGTTATTCAGTTGCAAGGAATTATAAGAAAAGGGGAACGGATTGCAAAAGAGGGCTACATCTTAATTCTTACTGATAACGAAAGGATAGCACCTTTCAGTTGGTTGAAATATGTAGTGATGAGTAAGGAGGATTATGAGAGGGCAGGGGAGGTTATAATAATTCATGAACAGCGACATTTGCAGTATCGCCATTGGGTTGATCTTATTTTCGCCCAGATAATCCTTATATTTCAATGGTTCAATCCCGGTGCATGGCTGTTTCGCGAGGAGTTTAAGACAATCCATGAATATCAGGCAGATGAAGCAGTGCTTGTCTCCGGCGCAAATATAAGGGAATATCAATTGCTATTAATAAAGAAAGCTGTCGGCACACGATTCCACTCACTTGCCAACAGCTTGAATCACAGTAAACTTAAAAAACGTGTAACTATGATGTACAAAGAAAAATCATCGATGAAGCGCCGTTTGGGCGCGTTGCTCCTTTTGCCGGCCATGGCAATTGGATGCGTTGCAGTTCAGGTTCCTGCCTTTGCTGAATTTCTTAATACGGAGTCAGAGACATCGTTATTCTCTCGTCCCGAAGGCAAAATTAGTAAAAAAACTCCGATTAACCTCCATTCGGAGACCGGAAATCCGGTGGTTTCAGGGAAAAAAGTTTCATCAGCTTCAGCTGTAAGTCCGGTTGGAATCAGTGTCCCTAATTCTGAGCCTATGAAAAATGAAGTTCCCCCCTCAGCAAAATCGGAGATGGAAGCACCTGGAGCTATCAACGCGGCATCTGAAGAGAGCGCTCCAGGATCTGGTGAGAAAGTTTATACAGCAGTCCAAGAGACTGCACAACCTGACGGAGGGATGAAAGCTCTGCTCGACTATTTACACAAAAACATTGAATACCCCGAGGAGGCCATCAAGGAAGGTAAAGAGGGTAGGGTGATTGTCCGATTCGTTGTCGAAAAAGATGGAAGTGTGGGGCCTGCTGAGATTGTCAAAGGTGTGGCTCCTGTTCTTGACAAGGAGGCTCTACGGGTGGTGAACATGATGCCTAAGTGGGCTCCTGCCAAAGTGGATGGAGAGCCGGTGGCATCATATTATGTTATCCCTGTGGCATTCACCCTCCCAAAGGATGAGGAGAAAGCGGAATAAGAATAGAGAAAAGTTATAATAGAGAAAAGATGATGTGCCGTTTAATTTGACACATCATCTTTTTCAATATCTCATTTCGGGGAAATTTTCAATATTTCATATTGGGAACGGGGCCATATTTATTTTCCATCATCTGGCTATCCTGACATAGATAGATTAGAAGGATGATCCAACCTACCACAGGAAGGAACGACCAACACCAGTTCCATCCGGAACGCCCCGTATCATGGAGACGACGGAACACCAGACCCAGGGTGGGAAGTAGAACCGCAAGATTCCACACACCTGCTATGGTCTGGTATGCAAAACTGTCTGTTCCGAAAGTGAAGCCGAAAACGATTCCGATAGCCCAGCCAATGATGGCCACGAAAAGAACAAACCACCAATATTCCGAGCGGGAAGCTCGGCCTGTAAAGCAACAATACTTGTTGAAGGCGCGCGAGATAGCGTCGCCAAATGACACCTGATACTGATACATTTTGAATTTATTGTTTAGTTAAGACTTGACAAAGATAACACTTTTTACTTATATTGCCTAATTATCTATTCAGTTTCCTTCCTCACGATACACATCGTTTTTAAGAACCTTAAGATTCTCCCGTTCCTTTTCAACCTGTGCTTCAATTGCACGTATTCTATCCTTTAAAGAAGGACTCGGATTGTCGTGATACTGACGGCGAAGGGATGAAAGTTGGTCAGCGTTTCCATTAAGGCTCTTTTCAGCCTCCAGATAGCGTTTCATTGCTCCTTTCCCGCCCGAAGTTTGAAAATCGTCAAGGGTGGTGTAAACTCTTCCGCCCGACATAGGGAAGGTGAAATCTATGCGTTTTCTCTTTACGTTGCTGATATTCTTGATCGTTTCGAGTAGTTCGGAATAATCCTCGTCCGGATCTTGGGTTGCCTTGAAATCGGTGATCAGTGCTAAGTCGGCAATATCATACTCCTCTTCATCCGGATCATAATTGGTGCGTGTTTCATTCACCTTGAATAGATAAACAGTCAGGTTATCGTCGAGAAGGTTGCGGTCGGTGGCCCACCAGCCCACACCGTTAAGTTCATCTATAGCTAACAGATAATCATCGTAGGGGGAGTTGTAGGGCATACCTATGTTCTGAGGTTGCAGGTATTCTCCCGTCTGTGCATCGCGGGTGGCCACAAAAATGTCATAACCACCGATGGAACCCTCCCCGTCGGATGCGAAATAGAGGGTCACGCCATCCGACATCATGAACGGAAATTCTGCATTCTTCCCTCCGCCCAAAGAGAGTGGTGCCATCGCGGGTTTGCTCCAAGTGCCGTCGGTAAGACGAATGGACTCGGCAATGTTGTAAAACCTTGTGGTGTCGGGCTGCGACCACATCTTGAAATCACCCTCTTCATTGGTGAATACATATTCCACTTCATCAATCCTATATGGCAAAGCTTCGGGTCCTTCCAACCAGCCTTCGCTTGCCGGGAGGCGATATGCCTTGAAGAACATATCTTTCGGCACTGAGATCGAATCGAGAATCTCAAGCCTTTCAACCCGGTTGATAAAACTCTTGGAAAGATCTATCTGGCGTTGCAGGGAATTGACCATTGCCCGTTCTATCTCATCGCCCGAACCCATCTTCTTCTTGGCATTAGCCATCTGTCGGGCGGCTTCAGTGAAATCGTAACTTTCGTATGCCGTCCGGGCTGCCTCAATATACTCATCGAAGGTCTGGGAGAAAGCCCTGTATGGGTTAAGGGAGCAAGACAACCACAAGGCTATGATTGCAAACCATCTATAATTTTTTCTCATTTTCTTAATCATAAAGCAAAAAAAGCTAAATTTTAAAAAACTTGCTATTTTATTGATAAAAAGAACTTCTAATTGGTGATAAGTAAAGGAGAGACAGCAGATTTTGATGTTCTGCTGTCTCTCCTTTGTTAAAGCAAAGTAATTCTAATCAAGAACTATTGTTGATGAATTTAGATTACGTTTCCAATAGAGGAAAAGCCCTGTGCATACAAGCATTGCAAAGACCCCGATAGACTCTGAGTACTCCAATGGTAGGCCAAACCCTTCGGTGTATGCACCTAACGGGGCATAACAGATAAATGTTACGCAAAGTGCCGTCATGAACATGGCCGGAATCATCGTGATGAGATATGCCTTTCCGGTCTTTGCCAGATACACGCTGCATGCCCATAGGGTGAAGATGGAGAGTGTCTGGTTGCACCACGCAAAATATCTCCACAGCACATCAAAATTGACCCTCAGGAGCACAAAGCTTATTGCAATGATGGGCACTGTTACCAAAAGCCGTTTCACAAACTGTTTCTGACTTATTCCAAGTGCATCGGCAATGATGAGACGCAGGCTGCGCATTGCTGTGTCGCCTGTGGTTATCGGAGCCGCTATAACACCTAAGATGGCCAACACGCCTCCGAATGCACCAAGCCATTTCACGCACACTTCATGCACAAGAATACCGGCATCCTGTCCATTATCGGCCATATAGGAAGCTAATTTGTCGTAACCACCTGTAAAAGCAATTGCCGCGGCCGCCCAGATAAGTGCCACGATTCCTTCCGATACCATAGCGCCATAGAATACCTTGCGCCCATGTTTCTCATTATTAAGGCAACGAGCCATCATGGGACTCTGAGTGGCGTGGAACCCTGAAATTGCACCACAGGCTATCGAGATACACATCATCGGGAAGATCGGTGCCGCTTCGCCTGCAGGATGACGGTTGAACAATCCTTCTGAAAACCCTTCCGGAATCTCTACACCGTTGAAGATCATGTAGCCCATAATCCCAACAGCCATGAAAAGGAGTGCAAACCCGAAAAGAGGGTAGAGGTTGCCTATGAGTTTGTCCACGGGGAGAAGAGTGGCCAAAACATAGTAAAGGAATATGCAGATTGCCCAGAATGTGGCATCGAGATGTTCAGGGGTGAGGGTTGCAAGGAGGTTTGCCGGAGTTCTTACGAAGACAGCTATCACCATCACCAGAAGCACGCAGGTGAAAATGCTCATCACCAGTTTAATCTTCTTTCCAAGTTCGGTGCCTACAATTTCAGGAAGCGACTTCCCTCCTTGCCGCAGGGAGATCATGCCCGAGATGAAATCATGGACAGCACCGGCGAAGATAGTGCCGAACACAATCCAGAGGAATGCCGCCGGTCCATACATCACACCCATTATCGCTCCGAAAATAGGACCGACACCTGCTATGTTGAGAAATTGAATGAGATAGACTTTCCAGGTTGGAAGTGCCACATAGTCAATGCCGTCGGCCATGGAAGAGGCCGGAGTGGGGCGCGAAGGATCTGTCTTGAACACCCTCTCCACAAAAGAGCCGTAGATAAAATAACCGGCCACAAGCGCCACGAGCGCAATTAAAAAAGCTGTCATTGCAAGAAAGTAAATTAATTTGTTGTTTCCTATTTAACGCCTTTCAGAAGAGTAAAATTGTTAAATAGACGGGCTCTTATAGATAATTCCATCGATTTTTACTGAGCAACGGTCCGTCGGATGTCATTTTCCATACATTGGTAAAGTCAAAACCGTGAAAATTAGCTTTTATGGTAAATTCATTGGCATTATATTTTATAGCACTCGGCCAACCCCCTCCTGTTCCTTCAAGGAAGTAGAGATAGTCGTGATAAAATGCAGAGGCATTCTTATGAGTGCCTACAATTGCGTTGCCATTATAGACTTTCCCTTTATTGACACAGCGGTAAATATATGTAAGATGGTCGGCACAACCTAAGATTCCACCGCTGTCGTGATTCTGATGAGGCAGAATTGAACCATGATTGGCGCAATCTTCCAGATTGCTTTGCTGTCCCTCTTCCTGATATCCGAGGATACCCCCTACGAAAGATGATTTGTTGCCTGCGTCAATAGATCCTTTGTTGAAGCATTGTTGCACGAGCACATTTCGATATTGTGTGGTCAGGCCTGTGCCCTTGGGGTCCTCACCCATGCTTCCGGCAATTCCACCGATCCCATGGCAGACATTATGACCATACACCTCGCCATGATTGGCGCAACGGAACACTCCTGTCAGATAATTTGAGAAACCGAGAATGCCACCGACAGCCGCATTTGAGGAGGAACCGCCCTCTCCATAGATATATCCTTTGTTCATGCAGTCCTCTATTGAAATAGCCACCGAGGAGTTGGGCCCATCGAGTTTCGTATAGGAATCCTCCGCCTGCGATTTCCCAACTATGCCTCCCACATGCATATTCCCGGTTACTTTTGCCATATTCACGCACCATTTGACGTGCATCACTTTATCTACGTCATTTTGCTTTGCTTTGGAGATGTAACCGATGATTCCGGCCGTTCCTCCTTCTGAATCGCCACCGGTTACATCAGAGTAATTCACACAATCGTGAACAAAGCCCGTGCCGACCGACCTGTAATGTCCCACGATTCCACCCACCATATCTGCGGCCGAGCAATCAAGGATTCCATTAAAGGTGCAGTCCTCTACATTGGATGTGTCGTAGGTGGCATCTTCCATTTTCCCCACAACACCGCCAACTTCTTTTGAGCCGGTGATATGAGCTGCTGAGAGCACACCGGTGATGTTAGCTATTTTTCCATAGCCAACAATGCCTCCCACGGCCGAGTTGCCGGTGACAACACCGTTAAAGGCCGGTGTGAACTGTTCCACTTTTGGAACAGAGGCATTGTCTGCCGAAACCACGAAATCAAAATTGGAATCGGAAGTTAAAGTGGATTTTTCCAATCGGCCTACAATCCCTCCCACTTCATTATTGCCTGCAATATGGATGGTATTGGTGCTTGAATTGCCTGAACCGATAAGAAACTTTGTGGCATCCACCAAACTGTCATACACTATGCCGAATGCACCTCCGGCGGCTGAGCCGGAAGAGGTGACCGGCACGTTTATTTTTATTTTAGTGTTTATGTTATTCGGGCCTTCCCATCCTCCGGCAAAGCCTCCTACATAGTCCGTGCCAGTTACGCTTGCATCAGCATCATCCACGGAGATGCGGGTGGAATAATCTTCGCCTGAAACGGTAAGCCCTTTGCATACCTGTGGAATCGTTACTTTACCGAAAAGACCCCCTACATACGATTTGCCACCTACTACAGAATAGCTGCGGCAGTTTGTGACGTTCAATTCCATACATTCAACACTTCCTGCCAGTGCCCCTACACAGTTTGCATCTTTGCCTCCTATCGGACAAAGAACATAGCAATCGGAAAATTCAAGAGCCTTGGCATTTCCGGCCATGGCTCCTATTATGCCTCCTATACCTTCTCCGGAGCCTTGCACAACCCTTATATCAGAATCCTCATTGGAAACCTTATGATCTATCCTGACATTCTTAAAGGAAACAGCCCCGTCCGATTCGCCTACTACGGCACCTACATGACTTTTCCCTTCTACGGTGAAATGATTAGGGGTGGAGATATTGGTAAAGGAGACTTTGGCAGTGCTGTTTATTTTACCTATGAGGCCGCCTACATTGTCCGTTCCGCTCACTCCGGCCTTCAATGTTATATTATCCACTTTAAGGGTCCCTCCCAATACGATTCCGGCGAGACATCCCTGCGACCTACCCCCATCGATATGACCGGCTAAGGATATATTTCTTAGCACCACGTCTCCCGAAACAGAACCGGCAATCATTCCTGATTCCTTGTAAAGACCGCTGACGTTGGCTCCGGTCACGGAGAGATTTTCTATCGTGGAGGAACCGATGATTTTCTGGAAAATACCGAATCCTGAGTCGGAATCCTCCCGGTTGCTCCCGCGATAGTAGAGTTCAGTGATTGAATGGCCATCACCATCGTAGATTCCTGCGAAAGGTGAGCCCCAATATCCTCGGCCGGGAATAAGGGTGCTTTGATCGGGGGCGGTAACATCCGCTGTCTGCTTGAATTTTAACCCTGCCCCAAAACTCTCGGTATCGTCGGCGAGATTGATGAGGAACATTTCAAAATCGTCGGTGTTGGAAATGAGGTATGGGTCTTCCTCGGTGCCCGATCCGGGAAGCATGTATGAAGGTAAAATGATGTTGACCGATTTCAGTGCTTCCCGTTCAAACAAACATGAGAGACGGCCGGCGATAGAATGACCATCCCCATGACGGAGAGTCATGATATATTTGCCGTCTTCAATCGAGATGCCTGAGGGCAAAGCCATTTTGAAGCGGAGCGAATCATCAGTCTTTTCCACCACAGCATCGAATGTTTGCGTTGATCCATCTGTGGAGATGAGGGATACTATTACGGGTGTGTTATCCTTACTTATAGGAAAGTGAGTAGCCGGCAAGCTGAATGAGATCATCCTAAAATCCTCATCTTCGTTGCTGTCGGTATTGTCGATCACCGGCTCGTCATGACATGAAGTGAGCAGAGGAGCGGGAGCTGAAATAATTGAGATAAGAATCAGAAATGATGAATATCTCAGAAAAGTCTTGCCAATATTTTTTAGTTTCATATTGAAATTGAATTATTTTTGCATTTCTGACTTGGCCGGAACGGGGAAAGCGTTTGAACCGGCAGGAATCATCCAGGGTGAGGACGCGTCGCCCACTTTCCAGTTCTTATGGATAGATGAATATGTGGAGGGATTAGTCACTTCTTCATGTTTTCTAAGAATGGTGATGTTGCTAAGGTTCGCTTGAATCTCATCCTCCTCATCAGCTTCCGGCCACCATACGGCCACACCATCATACATGGATGGATAATGCATGTCACCCCATGAGCTATGGTCGGCCAAAGAAAGGAGGCGACGCATCTCCACGTCATTTCCCTTTTTTGCCACGAACGGGTCTCCTCTCTTGGGTCCGTTGCCGGTATTGAGGCAATCACGCAGTATGCTCCTATCTTGCAGACGGGCCACTAATCCTGCTGTATCACCACCGGAAGATGATATATTTCCCGCATTTACACATTGGGAGATGATCACTGCATTGTCTTCAAATTCGAGAGCGGTCTTTGTTATAGCGTTCAGTCCTCCGGCTATGGATGTGGCGGCGCCGGCAATAACGAAAGGAGCCGCTGCTCCTCCCGAAGCCACAAGACCACCGATCGTGGCTGCTGTCCCGACAACGATACATACTCCGGCTATAACCTGATGCACAATTTCGTTAGTTTCATGCACTTTTTCCAGATGTTCGGCTCTCTCCTCACGGGCAAGGCTAATCTCTTCATTAAATTTCTCCGCTCCGCCATCACTTTCATAGTAATCCAGGGTGGAGAATAGGCAATTGTTGAAGTCTGAGGAGAGACATGAAGCGGTAAATCCATTCACGGAGGGCAGCCATTGTCTCCTCAGCTCCTTCATATCCTGCTGTATGCGATTGTTGATTTCTCCCACAGCTGTGGAAAGTTCGGTGGAATTCTCTGCTAATTCCTCTGGATCAACCATTTCTGCCAGCCCCATGGCCCATAGCACCGAATCGGTAAAAAGAAGGGCACTGTCGGTGGATACTTCTGAAATATGCAGGAACACTTCCAGACTGTGGCTCAAGGCTGCAATGGAGTGTCCGCTCACTGCCATGAGGGGGCCGACAAACCCCATTATCACTTCCATTGAACCTATTACACACTCGGCTGTATTCATGGCAGTCCATTTCCGGGGATCGCCAATCTCTCCCACAAGGCCACCTGTCGGGCCGTTGCCGGTAGAATTGATTTTACCATAATTGCTGCAATAGTGGATTATGGTGTTGTTGCCGGCAAGTGCTGTCACACCGCCTCCGTGAGAGCCGGTGATATTGACTTCTCCAAAATTCTGGTTTAAGGCTAAGGAACCAAACTGAGTCTTTCCCACCACACCGGCAATGTAATCTTTCCCGGTCACCTTCCCGGAATTAATGGCATTGTGAATCACTGCTATGGAGGTGCATCCGGCAATTCCCCCCGCATATCTGTCAGCAGATACTTCGGCAAGGTTATACACTGCGTAGGTGCCGGCTTGAGCTTCTCCGACAAGGCCTCCTGCACATTCCGTTCCTTTTACGGAGCCCACATTGTTGCAATACCGGAACATTACATTATTATACATATAGGCTTCCGTATCGCTTCCTTTTATTCGCGAACTTCCTACAAGACCTCCAACACCTGCATAACCGGAAATTACTCCGGAATTATTACTGGCTGAGACGGTGGCCGTACCAACTCCCCCGGCTATCCCTCCGGTTCCTATCCCTGAATTATTCTTATCTCCCGATTTATATTTCAAGGCTCCTTGAATGCGTGCTGAGTTCGAACATGCCGCTATTTGGATGGTGTCGCAGGTGCCGATCAGGCCTCCGGCACCGGAATAATCGGAGGAGATGGGGGAATAGTTGTTGCAGTTGCTGAAGATGATGGAGGAATACAGCCCGGCTCCACCTGCAAGCCCCCCCACATTGTATCCACCGATGATGGTGTTTGAAGAGGAGGAGCAATCATGAAAATAAGCTCTTGATTGCATATCGACCATGCCGATGAGTCCGCCGATACCCACCGAACCGTCGCTTCCGGTGAGTTCGCATCCTGAGATGCGACAATCGGTGAAGGAGATGAGACCGCGCTCGTTACCCGACATTATTGATGCCCCAACTATTCCGCCAACGGCAAAGTTTCCTGAAATGGCAGAATTGGTGAGTATGAGATTATCTATTGCGGTATTGTAGGCGTATCCGAACAGTCCGAGGGCCGCTGAGTTCGGCCTGTCGATTATTAGGGTTGATATTTCCGCTCCATGGTAATGCCCGCGGAAGGGAAGGGCTGAATTGGCTCCTATTGGTAGCCAGCCATAACGTCGGTCGGCTTCACGTGAAGCCTGATACATATCTATTTTTCCGGTCTGACGGAAATGTGTATCTTCGGTTACGAGTTGATTCCTCTCTTCGCTGTTCACTATCTGTGCCAGCTTGAGCAAACTGTTGTAAGATGAAATTTCGTAAGGTTCATCGGCAGTTCCTTTCCCGGGAAAGCCCATCTCTTCATCAAAACTGTCGAGCACCGTGACTGTCCCATGTTTAACTTCAATCCTGCTTCCAAGTCCGAACTGCGTTGTGGAGAATGTATCGGCTAAATCGGCAAGGCTTGGATTTTCTGCGATAGGATATTCAAAATACAGGAGACGATATTCACCATCGGCCAGACCTGTTGAGAGGGTAAGATAAGATTCGAGATTGCGGCGCAGATGAGAACCGTCGCGCTTGATTAGGCTGCCGTCGGGCGCTTCAAGTGTAAGTATGAATGAAGAGGAATTGAAACCTGAAGCCTCGGCACCGAGGGTTATTTGGTAGGTTGAACCAATATACTTATCCACACCCTCGTCTGTCGGATTAAGAGGGTTATCGTCATTGCAACCGGAAAGAGATATGCTGAGTCCGGCCAATGCATAAAATAATAATTTTTTTGAAGACATCAGTTTGAATGTAATATGGAAAATTCAGAGAACTCATTAGAGCTTATGGAAGGTATTTAAATGAGTTCAGATACAAAAATAACGCTCTTTCCCGAAAAGAACGTTATTTTAGATGCGACAAAATTACGTATGCTATGCGACAATTTTTAATTTATTGTTTTTCAGACTCTTCTATTTCTTTCGAAACCTCCTTATATTGAGTGGGTGACATATCGTAACGCTCCTTGAAAGCCCTTTGGAGGGTGCGCGAAGTGCCGAAACCGAGTCTCACGGCAAGCTCTGCAATCCCTTCGTTTGAGCCTGCTCCGAGAACTCTCCTGGCCTCCTCGAGACGGAACGAGTTGATATAGTTCCTCACGGAAAGCCCTTTTTCTTTCTTTATCATTTGCCCTAATGCATCAGAAGATATATGACAAAAATCGGCAAGCTCTTTGCGGCTTAATGCGGGATTGGTATATGGCCGTTCCACAAACATGTAGCGATCGAGCCTGTCCATAGCCGACAGCTCTTCATCACTCTCTTTAGGCTCATTATGTAACACCGTCTCTGTGGCCCTGTCAAACTCCTTTAACCGTTCCACAAGAAGGCGATTCCGTTTCTTCTCTCTTGACGCATTGATAAGGGCAAATAGAAGAAGGATGATAAGGAGCAGGATAACCGCTGCGAAAGCAAACAGCCGGAAGCGTTCCGCTCTTTTTTGCTCTCGAGTGATTTCACTGCGATATAAGACTGTGAGGTCGTGCAGTCGTTTGTCGGTGATATTTTTAGAGAGGGAATCGTGAAAGCTCACATATTCCGAATAAGCTCGTGCACTCTCCTGGTGTCTTCCGGCCATATTCAAGATTTCAGCTTTCAGGAGAAGATCTTTGAGAAAGAACCAGGGGAAGTCTTTATGAGTTGCGAGCAGTGTGTCGGCATCGGCAATTGCTCCGTTCCAATTTGAATCGGCTGCTCTTACTTTGCATCTGACAGCATAGAGATGTTCGTAGGCTCTTGAAGGAAGATGGGGGAGAACATTTTTAGAAGCGCTGTCTAATAATTCCCTCGCGCAGTTGATATCTCCCTTTGAAAAGGAATCCTCAGCCTTGAACGCTAATGCGCTGACCGGATAATGGCCTGTGGTGTCTCTCCATCCGTTTATTTTTTCATTTTCCTCCACAATACGGGCATAGCTCATACCGGCCTCATTCATTTTCAAGCTGTCGCCGAGATCACGAGAGATTATCCAAAGCCATTCCTGAATGCTGGTGGCTGTGCCAAAGTCGGAACCGGAACGGTAAGGATTTTTTATATAGGCAATGGCCGGTTCAAGTTCCTGCAAGGCACGTTTCGGTTGCGAAAGCTTATAGAACATCTGGGCTCGCACTCTCTTGCCCATGGCTATTGAGAGTGAATCGGAATCCATGTTCGCCTCCTCCTGCATCCTTACAGCCAATGAATCCGCCTCCGCAAACCTTCCTTCTGAAAAGAGCCGGTCGATCAGCACATTGACAGCCGCATAATAATATGGATTTCTCCCTTCCGATCTCATACTATCTACAATGGCCTGAATCTCGGGGACTATATCTCCATCGGGATTCATGTTGTAGAGCGATTGCACCCGAAGCACCTGCCTTAGCCCCTTCTTCTCATCACTTTGTGACTCATCCGATTCCGGGGAAGAACAAGAGAAAATGCAGAGAATGAAAGTGAGGAAGATAATTACCGTGGATATATTTCTCATAGGAAGAGGGTATCATTAGAAGTAATTTGTCGCAAAATTAGTAAAATGCTTTCGGTTGAGCAAAAAAGAATGAAGTTGAAAAATGTTCTTACCCGATAATGCAGAGAGCCCGGCATTGCGCCGGGCTCTCTCTTCAAAATAGGTGTCACAAGATATTTAATCGCTTTCAGTGCTATTTATCGCTATTCAGCGGATATTGATTTTTAGGGTTCCTTGGGGTGCTACCACGATGTAGAGACCTTTGGAAACTGTGTCAAGACTCATTTTAGGGCCGTTGCCTGAACCAACAAGCATACCGTTGGTGTTGTAGAGTTTGATTTCTCCATCTTCTCCTGTAATGATGCTTTTGCCATCAAAGATTAACTCTGAGGCAGCAAGAGTTGAGGCGTTCACAATAGTGGCAGTAAGCTCGGTCACTTTATTATCGTCGATACGGAAGTAGTAATCGCGGTCGGCTGTGATGGGATAGTCAGAAAGCTGTTTGTTCTTATTCCAGTTGTTGAAGATAAGGTTGTAGTTACCCTTGTCAACATCAAGACCGAATACCGAGTATCTCACGCCGTCAATCTCCTGTTCGTCGATCGGAGCCTGTCCGGGCCATGCACCGAAGATTTCACCCTTATCAGCATCGCTGTTGTAAGCATAGACACCGAGTGCATCCCATGAAGTCTGGTTATCAACATAGATGCGGTGGATTGTCTCAGGCACTTCGGGAAGTGTGCCCTCAAGTGTCACGTTGTCAATAGCAAGAGCCATTGCGCCGTTGGCGGCATCGCCTGATGCAACAGAGATATTCCATGCGAGATAGATATCAAGACCGGCACCTACTGAGATGGGGAGTGTGCCTTCCACTGCCACTGTCTCTCCGGGAACCTCTGCGTAACCTTCGGTTGCATTGTCGGCAGCGAAGAATGTATAGAAGTCCTTTCCTGCATTTTCCCAGTTACGGCCATCATATGAGTAGTAAAGCTGAACTGCGAAACCGGCAGGGTTGTTACCCTTACGATATTTCTCCACGTCGTATGAAACCTTTACAGTCTGCAATGCCTTTCTTCCGTCGTTGCTGATATGAGTGTAAAGGTTGATTGCTCTTGCACCATTGTCAACACCTGTTGTGATTCCACCGGGTGCACGGTCAAGGTCTTCATTGGCACCAAAGTTCCATATACCGTTCTTGGCATTTGAGGCAAGATCTGTTCCACCGCTGTAGGCAGTCTGGTTGAGGGCTGTTGCGTATGTTCCGAGAGTGCGGGGACTCTTTGTCTGACGGTCAATGCGCCATGCCTCGGGAAGGGTAGCCTCTGCCTCAAGACCCATCGAGTCGAAGTTTTCAGTGGCAGTAAGATTCTCTGCATTCAGGGAGATTGCCGGGAAGGTTATCACCTCAGTAGAGTGGTCGGTTACGTTGACTGTTGCAGTCTTTGTGAAGTCGCCACAAGTGGCGGTGATGTTGAATGTGCCACGGGTACCATCTGAAACGAATACACCTTCAGGAGAGATTGTTCCTCCACCATCGATTGAATACTCTATGTTCTGTGCGGGAAGCTCGATGCCGAAATCATCGTAAACCTTGGCATTGAAACGGATAGTTCCGTCAAGGTGAGACACAGTGTTAGTGTAGCTTGAAAGAGCCTCGGAAGCGTATGAGCGCATTTTGGTAGCCACATCAGCTGTAAGATCAGACGGTGTGTATGTGATGGTGGCGGGATCGATGCCGAGGATAGCGCCAAACTCCATGCAAGCGGCCATATAGGTTGCTTTGGGAGTCGGGTGACGGTCGTCGGAGAACCAGGTGTTGAGTTCTGTTGCACCCTCTTTGGCGTATGCGTTATCGTAAGCCACTGCCACCGGAACCACTACCGCACCGAGTTCGGTTGCAACATCGGTATAAACTTCGAGGAAACGGTTGTTATAGCTGTTGAAGTTATCGAGATCACTGCTGTATGCCCAGTTCACGGGAACAAGGATCACTGCATTGGGGTTAGGACAGTTTTCACGGATATATTCGATCCACTGAGCTACGGAATTGCGGAAAGTCTCAGGGTTTGTTCTCGGGAGTGAGCTCTGTTCCTGAAGGATGATGTGTGACCATGCATCGGAGCGGATCATCATCTTTGCACCGGGAGTGCCATCTTCTGCGAGGCCTTCACCCTCACCCCAGTGATAGCTGAGGGGCTTGCCAAGGTTGGTGTGTTTGGTCCAGGATGCATTCACACCCATAGCCTTTGCGATATCGTTGAATACGAAATCCTGATCGTTATAATGAATAAGACTGTTGTTGAGGGAAAGGATCTTTATGTTTTCAGGGTTCTCGGGAGTGAGATAGGTGAGGGTCGGATTAAGTGCCATCACTGCGGGAGCTGATTCAACCTCGGTGAGGGTGTATGAACCATCCTGGAGAGAGAAGGTGAAACTGTAGGTGCCGGGAGTGACGGCGGCATTGCCTACCGAGCCTTTGAGAAGAATGCCGTTAAGTGCAGATTCTTCAGCATCGGCTTCAAGACCCCATGCGCCGCCGAGTCCGGGACGCTGATAAATGCGCCAGTGGGAAAGTCCGTCAGAACCGGCCTTCATTGAGATCTGACCTTTGAAGAGGTTATCGGCTTCATCAAGTTTCAGTTCACCGGCTTTCGACATGAAATCCCAGCTGTTGAAATCGCCATATACATATACGGATGTGAGATTTGAATCGTCGTCGTCAGCTTCAAGGAGGAGAGTGGCCTGACCATCAACGATTGAAAGGACGATGCGTTTGCAATCAAACGTGTATGCTCCGCAAGAGATGTTGCTATCCGTGCCTTTTTCAAGCGCGTAGGGAGCGTCAACAGTAATGTTTGAACCGTTGGAACCGTAATTGCAAGCGGATGACCAACCTGCATCTGCAACCTTGAACGCACCGCTCAACTGCTTGTCGTAGAGTACGTAAGTGTTTTCCTCTTCTTTGGAGAATTCCCATTCGCTATCGGCTCCCCATGAGTTGACTTCGCCACGGATGAAGATGCCTGAAGAAACGAAAGGCTTCCTGTCGGGATCCACCCAGCCGGTATAGCTTTCAGGGTCGGCAATCACCTCAAGTCCTGTCTTGGAGAGTGAGAGGTAAGTGTCGCCAACGTTGGGAAGGGCTGTAAGGTCATATTTAGAGTTATTGGCAACTACCGTAAGGTCGATTGGAGCCACAGCGGGCATCTCCCAAACTGCATATTCCACTCCATTAACATTTTTGTTAAGAGAAGATTTGGTACCCGGTTCTGCACCGAAGAAGTCTGTTGTAGAGGAGAATACACTTAGGTTGGCAGCTTTAAGAGCATTCTCAATATAGAGATACTTGGCATTGGCATCAGCGTAAGAGGCTGTGATCTCAATATCATCGAGAGCAAGACCGGGAGCCTTGTTGGGTGAAGTTCCTGATGCCACTGAAATATTCCACGCCAGATAGATGGTAGCACCGGGAGCAACATCTGCCATAAGTGTCTTATCGCTTACGGGAGTTGTTGAGATAGGCACAACGGCTGCACCATTAGTTTCGTTGTCCGGCTCAAAGAATGTGTAGAAGGTGTCTCCGGCATTAATCCAGTTTTCACCATCATTGGAATAATAGAGTTGAACCGCAAATCCGGCGTCATTGTCACCCTTACGGTATTTTTCTATTGTGTAAGAGATGTTGAAGCGGTCGATTGGGGCATCACCATCATTGGTGATGGCTGTCAATAATGAAACACCCCTGGTACCCTCGGCTACAGTGGTGGTCAATCCCCCTAAAGCGCGGTCATTGGCATTGGAGGAATCACCAAAGTTCCATGTTCCGTTCTTTGCATTAGATGCAAGCGACACACCTCCGGTGTACATCACATCAGTTGAGGCTGCGCTCCATGTTCCAACTTTTCTTGGTGCTTCCAGATTTCTATCGATGGCCCATCCTTCGGGAAGGGTGAGGAGTGCCTCGGAAGTCGCAGGATTCCACATTGAATTGAAATCCTCGCTCACTTTCAGATTCTCCATATTAACAGAATGTGGAGTAACGGCGGCTGCACCCATAGCCGTCATTAACAATCCTGTTAGGAGAATTTTTTGAGTTTTGCTCATGTATCAGATTAATTTAAAAAATGAAAAATTCACTGTTTTAATTTCTGTTATTTATTTCCGGATTTTACGCTCCCGGAGAAAAACATGAGCAAAATTAGTGTGGTGAAGAAAAGTTGCCAAATGAGTGTAATTGAAATGTAGGGGGTGTATAGAAATTAAGTATTTTAAAATTAGCAATATAACTATTTATTA
>CAMWIH010000038.1 GCA_947174305.1 uncultured Porphyromonadaceae bacterium
GTTTATGAGTCAAAATTCACAAACAAAACAATTAAAATATCGAAGCTATGAAGAAGTTATTTTTAATCCTCGCCACTCTCCTCTCACTCTCAGTTTTCACCTCCTGCAGCGACGATGCTGAAAAGGCTGTCGCAACCGACTGCACAGTTACCGTAACTTTCGACAACGTGGCCGTTGTGAATGGCGTAATCTACACTACACAAGACTATTCGCTCGAGGTTGAGTCTATCACCATCACTTCAGCAAGCGGCACAACAAAGGCTATCTCGGAAGTTGAATTCGCTATCGATTCCCGCGTTTCAAGCCGAGCCATCTTCGCTCCCTTCAACGGACGTTTCGACACCCGCAAACTCAATTCAGGAACTCACACTTTGGGTATGTTCTTCAACCTCCTCCAGAAAGACAACACTCTCCTTCCCGACAACGTACAGTATATGTTCACCGTGGTTCCAACTGTTGAGGATCTCCCCGCAGGAGCCGAACTCGGAACTTACACTCAGAAATTCAAAGTCACTCCCGACTGGTGATTTCAATAAGACTTAAAGGAAAAAGATATCAAACATAAAAAATAAGGAAAAGGATTAAGAATAAATATTCATAGCATAATTATACAATTATTCTATAACTTACAAATATCTTATCAAACGGTCATTAGTATCAAATCCGGTGCCTCAAATGAATTGAGGCACCTCTTTTTTATTAGTGCATAATAATGACTTCACCCAGAGCGGTTTGAGCGTTTATGCATCTTTTTTCAACTTAGGCTCCATCCACTATAATTTCTTTATGCCCGGGTCGCAGATGTGCCTTGGATATCGCTATGCAGATTCAGGAGCATAGCGGGCTATGTGACTGAATCCAAAAGCGATAGACGAGGTGCAGCTGCGAGACCTCAGGTAATTTTTATACTGATGATACTTCCGGTAGGAGAAAGGATTATTTTAAGAAGAAAAGAGAATAACAAAGGGTATGCAGTCCGGAATTGCACGCCCTATATCATTATGGCCGGATCCCCAAAATAGGAGTTTCAAATTATAAAATTACCTTTTGTCCGGCGTCTTTTTGGGTCTTTTCTTCCATCTTTTCAGTCACAGCCGAAAGGCTGCTCCTTTAAAGATAAAAGAAAATACCCTAAAAATCCGCCGCCCGGGCATTAAGAAATTTTAGTGGATGGAGCCTTAATATACATTAACCGGAAAGTTTTAATAAATTTTAACAATAGGGGAATTATAATCTATGCAAATTATTTGACTTTAATCATTTTATGGATTACCTTTGCGCACTTACATTTTGAGACGCTTTTTTAATTTAGGATAAATGCTTTTTGGAACCAACATAACACTACGTGAAACGCGGAATGCCTGCAGGGTAAATCCGTGTGACCGTTCTACCCCCCCCCCGAATAGCTAATTCCTTAATTGTCAACAATATACAACAACCCCGCACAGATATCCATAAATATCTGTGCGGGGTTGTTGCGTATATGCCTCTCCCCCGACCAATCAGGCCACCCCTCTCCTTAAAATCATGACCTAAAAACAATCATCTTATTCAAACAGGAATGGCGGTCAACGGGCTCCCCCGCCATTTCCGATAACCAAAAGAGCCTTAATTAAAATTTAGTTCAACACACATCATGAAAAAGACCGTGACAATTCTAGTTGCCGTTGCATTCATAATGCTTTCGGCAATGGCCCGGGAATTTCTGATTCGCCTGAATAATGGAGAAGAGATCCAGATTCCGGTGAAAGACATTGCCGAGCTAAGGTTTGACGCCACTTCATCCGACATGGAACTTCCCGAGGACCCCTATCCTTCGGCTCTCGATTTCAGTCAGAAAATGCTTCTCCTCGACCACACCGGCACATATTGCGGCAACTGCCCGCTGATGACTTTGGCGCTCGAGGAACTTGAGAAAGATCCCGCCTACGCATCTTCATTCACTCTCGGCGCCGTGCATTCCTACACAGGCGATCCCATGGGGAATGCCCTCATACAGGAAATTTCCAAACCATACGTGGCTAACGGTTGGCCCACAGCCACTGTCAATTTCCGCAAAAACGGTGTCGGCGCATACGAGAAATATCAGATGACTACCGATAAGCTCAAAGCCTTAATCGACGCCGACCGCAAGGACCTCGTGCCTTCGGGCGTGGCTTCAATCGCCACTCTCGACGACCGCAAGCTAAACCTCACCCTCTCCATGAAGGCCGGTGAGGATGGCCGCTACAGAATCGGAGCATTCATCGTTGAGGATGGCATAAAAGCCAATCAGGAGAACCTTCACCCCGAAATCACGGGCAACCGCGACTTCAACACTCATAATAATGTGGTGCGCACCGTTATAGGCCGTGATGCAGACGGTGGCTTCACTGGCATCGACCTCGGCCGTGTGCGTAAGGGCGAGACCGCCTTCACCGTTGAAAGCATCGACCTCGGTTCGGGCTGGAAACTGGAGAACTCCTACCTCGTGCTTTACGTGACTGAGAAAGTCGGCGACGACTATGTATGCGTCAACTCCGCTTATGCCCCCATCAACGGCGAGGCTCCTTTCGAGTATGATTCTGCAAATTCCGCTACCGACGATTACCTGCATCTTTCAAAGACATTCGTGGAGATGGCTTCGTCGTCCGGTTCGCAGGCTATCGATTTCGAGTTGGCAGATGATGCCGATGCCTCCAAGGTGACCGCCACCACTGCTGAAAGCTGGATCACCAACCTGACGGTGTCGGGCACAACAATCTCCTTCTCTGTTGAGGAGAACACCACTCCCCTCACCCGCACGGGAAGCATCTCCGTTTCTTACGACGGTGCCCGTCCGATCGACATAACCGTGCGTCAAAAGTCAAGCAAGAGCGAGGAGGATGCTCCTTTCCTGATCGAGACTTCAGTGCTCACTCCCTATTCGGCAAGCGTTTCAATCACTCCCAACGGATATGACGGCAACTACATCTTCTTCGTGGCCAAGGCTTCCGTGATCGATTCATATATCGATGCCGGTAACCTCCAGGGATGGATAGACGGTGATATTGAATACCTGAAATCGATGGCTCATAACAACAACATGACGCTCGCAGAGTTCCTGCCTCACTATAAGCAGGCATACACCATGAATGGCGAACCAACCATCATGACCTACTCCAACCTTACCAATAACACCGAGTATTATATCTATTGCTACGGTCTCACCCTCGACGGAGAGGTGACTACCGAGTTCTGCAAGCAGAAATTCGAGACCAAGATGGTGGATAAGGTTGACCTTGACTTCACCGCCGAGATCACAAACGTTTCAAGATATGGTGCCGATGTAAAGGTTATCCCATCTGACGAGGAAAACTCATATTTCTGGACTTACGTTTCCGAGATGGACTGGGTGAAATATGACATCGACTTCATCATGGACAACATGATTCAGAACGTGCTCTATGAAGTGGCCACTGGCGTGAATATCTTCGATATTATCCACATCGGTCCCTCTCACGAGGATATCAAGGGTCTATGGGCCGGTACCAAATACCACCTCGTTGGCTGGGGCATGGATGAGAAGGGAACGCCCACAACCACTCCGAAGGAGTTCGCCACCTTCACCACTCTTTCCGATGAATATGAGTCAGACTGCAAATTCGCCATCGATTGCCCCACGGTTCTCGACAGCGATATACAGATTCACATCGTTCCCACCGACAACACCATCCGCTATTACGTCGGTTGCGTTGAGGAATCCCTCTGCACGGGTTACGACGACGACCAGATGGCTACCCGTCTGATCAACATGGAGAACAGCCG
This sequence comes from uncultured Porphyromonadaceae bacterium, assembly GCA_947174305.1. Classification (GTDB taxonomy): domain Bacteria; phylum Bacteroidota; class Bacteroidia; order Bacteroidales; family Muribaculaceae; genus Lepagella. The sequence continues at coordinate 3,787 of CAMWIH010000038.1, forward strand.
TTTCGAGAAGGGATTCTATGGCGCCAATGCCAACTGGGGCAATGTTGACTGGGTGCTCTCAGGCGAACAGACCAAGTGGGGCCGCAAGGATCTCGACTGGACTTTCACTCCCAACCATACCTACCGCATCTTTGTGTTCGGCGTGAACGCGCAGGGTGTGCGCAACACTGCAGTGGCGCGTGTTGACAAGACCACTCCTTCCGCCACTCCTTCCGACCTCGTGGTTGAAATTGAACTCACTGAGTCTTCCTACGACAAGGCAACATTCACCTTCACTCCCTCCAAGGATGATGAATATTACATTCCTCTCCTCGTGCAGACCGATGAGCTCCAGTATGTAAGCAATCCCGACGGCACCATCAATGAAGCTGAACTCTGCGATGAAATAAGCCACTATTATGATGACGCTCCCAACTATTATACAATGCAGGGCAAGAGCTCTCGCCAGTTCAACTGGGTTTCCGATACTGATTACACTATGCTCGTGTGCGGATGGTCGGGCGGCAACACAACCCATTTCTACAGATATGACGTTCACACTCCCAAGATTCCTTTCAACGAAGGCAAGGGTGATGTCAACGTGAAGTGGGAACTCCTCGATGCAACAGAGCTTTCACAAATCGACTATAACCGCTGGAAAGACTATCAGGGCTTCGTTGTGATGCGTCTCGAATTTGAGCCCAACGAAGATGCGGCCTACTACTGCGGTGGCGTTTGGATGCCTCAGAGCACATACGAGGATGTTGGTGGCGACGACTATCTGCTGATGCTCGACCAGAATCCCGACGTAAGTATCGTGAACCGTCCTACGGCAATGTACCGCACGCTCTCTTACGGCATTACATACTCCCTCAGCTACATAGCGAAGGATAAGGAAGGTCGTTTCGGTCCATGGCACTACGAGGAATTCACTCCGACCAAGGGCGTGAATATCACTCCGGCCTACGACTTCTGGTCTAACCCCTCCAAGGCTCCCTCCAAGGTGTTCGCCATAGCTCCCGATGGTTCCATGAAGGAGATCAAGATGGCATCTTTCGGGAAGCAGAAAGCAGATGAGGCAGACAACGCCCGCGTTGCCAACGCGCGCCCCGCGGCAAAGAAGGCTCCGGCAAAAAATGTCAATGACCAACTCGGCAAGAATTGATCCACGCATCAAAACTGAACTTAACTTCTGGATTTGATCATAAGCTTAAATAGAAGTCGTCCGGATTTATTTCCGAAATGGGTCCGGACGACCTCAAAACTAACACTGACAAAATAAACAACTAATATAAAACGATATGAAGAAATTTGGATTATTGGTGTGTTGCGCACTCGGGGCTTTCTATGCTTCAGCCGACAACACCGTAAACCTGGTCGTCAACACAAACGACGGAGAAAAGAAATATGATATCAAGACAATTGATTTCATAGATTTCAATGAGGATCAGGATGTGATGAATATCCACCTCGAAAGCACAGTGGACAATATCGACATAGCCAATGTGGAGGATATGGTGTTCGATGTTGTTTCAGGCATCGAGGAGGTTCGCGACTATGATCTCGCCGACAACCTCAACATCTCGATCAAGGGCGGAGTGCTCACTGCATCTCAGGAAGGGAAGACTCTCACGGTGCGCGTGTTCGACATGAACGGCCGCGCCCTCGACATGGTTACGGCTGATTCCGAAATCACTTATTCACTCTCCGACCTTGCAAAGGGAACCTACATCATAATGGTTAACGACAAGGCAGTCAAATTCATCCGATAACTTAAAAACTTAAATATATGAAAAAATTACTTTTCGGCGCCGTGGCCCTCTTGTCATTTGGCGCATTGGCACAGTCTCTGATCATCAATATGAAAAATGGTGATATCACTAAAGTGCCTATTGCCGACATCGCATCTCTCTCATTCAAGGATTCTCCCGTTCAGCAGAACGTGCCACTCTCGGTCTTCACCGACCCTATTCTTCAGAATGCCGTTGCAAAGGCAGCTTTCGGTGATGACGCAGAAGGCAAGACTGAACTCACTCCCGCTGACCTTGCTAAGGTTACTTCAATCAACCTCAACTACACAGACGTTGCATCACTCGAAGGCATCGAGAACCTTACCGAGCTTACCGAGCTTATGATTAGCGGTTGCGAGAAGCTCACCACCGTTGACCTCACAGCTCTCGAGAAACTTCAGGAACTCTATGCAAGCATGTGTACAGGTCTTGAGACACTGACTCTTGGCAACAAGCCGGCACTCAAAGAGATATATGCTTATAACAATACCAGCCTTACCTCAATGGATTTCGATGGCCTTACAGCTATCGAACAATGCGCAGTATATGGTGCTAAGATACCTTCTATCGAGATTCACTCAGGATCTCTCACCAGCCTTAACTGCGGTAACGAAGCTCTCGCCACCGTTGATCTCAACGGATGTGATAATCTCATAAAATTGGATCTTAGCCATAGCGTCCTGCTTTCAGAGTTTTCTATTTCTGAGTTTCCGGCACTTGAAGAGTTCTCACTGACCAATGGGTCGTTGAAGAGCTTCACTACAGAAGGATGTAAGGAACTTAAGAAACTCACACTTGACAATAACACTTCACTTACTAAGGTTGATGTCAGCAAGAGCATGAAACTTAACACACTCTCTTGCTCATACTGCTTCTACTATGGTGATGAAGGAGAGGTAATTATGACTGAAGGTCAGGAAATAGCTACCATGAACGGTGTTCAGGACTGGATGATCAAACGCGTTCCTCGCGAATGGCCCGATGATGTTGCTCCCGAGCTTTCGGATGAAACTTTCCGTAACGCAATGATCGACGCTGCCGATAAGGACGGTGACGGCAAGATTTCTAAAGAGGAGGCTGAAGCTGTAACTGAAATTAATGCTTCCGGTCTGGGTCTGACATCTGTTGACTTCACTTGGTTCAACAATATCACTTCTCTTGACCTTTCTGATAACGAGCTTACATCACTCGACCTTTCTTCTACACCCAACCTTACTTACCTCAATGTAAACAACAACAAGATTGCAAGCCTTGACCTTTCAACTGTTAAACTTCAGTATCTCTATGCAAACAACAATGAGCTTACTACAATTGGAAGATTCAATGGCTACGCTTACATTGAAGTTGAGTTGGCAAACAACAAGCTTACTGCTGTAAGCCTTATGTATCAAGGAAATCTCGTTAAAGTTGACGTATCTCACAATGAGATTACAAATGCTGATATTCGCGAGAATGCCAAGTTGGCTTATATGGATGTTTCTTACAACCAGATCAAGAGCATGACTATTTGGTCACTCAAGAAACTTGTGAATGTTAACTTCAGCAACAACCCCTTCACTCAGCTTAATGAGGCTGACCGTTGGACTATCCTTGAGACTATTGACTGCTCAAACACTGATATCACCACTCTCAACCTCAGCCAGACAACAGAGCTTAAGAAATGTGTAGCTACCGACTGCGCTAATCTTGAGACTATCTATGTAGCAGAAGGCTCAGATGCAGAAATCGTTAAGGGTGACAACACTACCGTTGTTTATGGCGCACCTGCCGCTGAATAAGAAGTTATTCCTCCGAATGTAATTTAACCGTGGGGTCGGGTCTTTGCCCCGACCCCCGTTTTTTCTGACTAATACAACCGAACGTGAAAAAGATTCTAACCTTTACGGCGCTTGCCTTATGCAGCGGCTCTCTTTTCGCTGCTCCGCTCTCTCCCTCTCAGGCTTTACGGAGGGCGCAGAAGGCAACCGACATGCCAATGAAAATAAAAGGAGCCGACAATGCGAAACCGGTTTTCACGGCCAAGACGCAAGCCGGCACGCCAGCACTTTACGTGTTCCCTAACAGCGAAGGCTTCCTCCTCGTCAGTGCCGATGATGAGGCCACTCCACTCCTCGGCTACAGCGACGCAGGCTCATTCGACCCCAACAACCTCCCTCCTCAGATGGAATGGTGGCTGGGAGAATATACCCGCCAGATTGAGGCGGCATCCGTGACCACGACAGGCAACCTGACAGCCACTCGTGCCGAAGCCTCTTCTAAGGAGGCCATCGCTCCCCTCATGAAATCGAGATGGAATCAGGCGGCTCCTTACTACTACGACTGCCCCGTGTTCGAAGGGAAACATTGCATGACCGGATGCGTGGCTACATCCATGGCTCAGCTGATGTATTACTTCAAGTATCCCGCCATCGGCATGGGTGAGCTGAAATACACCACAGAGACCTACAAAAAGGAACTCGAGATAGATTTCTCCAAAAAGCCTTTCGACTGGAAGAACATGCACGACACCTACGATTCCGACGCCACACAGGCGGATGGAGAGGCTGTCTCTTACCTCATGCAATGTTGTGGCTACAGCGTGGGGATGAATTACACCCCCAATGAATCAAGCACAATGAGCTATCTCATCGCGCCAGCGCTCATCAACAATTTCCAGTATGACAAGGGGCTCTATTTTGCAAACCGCAACACATATTCCTCACAGGAGTGGGAAGACCTGATCTACGACAACCTCAAGAACGTGGGGCCGGTGATATATAACGGAACCTCCTCTCTTATCGGCGGTCACTCTTTCATCTGCGACGGTTATGACGGCAACGGCTATTTCCACATCAACTGGGGCTGGGGCGGAACCTCCGACGGTTATTTCCTTCTCGATGCCCTCAATCCCGAAACTCTCGGAATCGGCGGCGGTTCGGGAGGCTTCAACTTCCAGCAGGGTGCCGTGATCGGTGCTCAGCCTCCCGTTAGCGGCTCGGTAGCTCATCCCTATAACCTTACTCAGTTGGCCTCGTTGCAGGCAACTTATAAGGATGGCACCCTTGTGTTCTCCCTCTCGGGAGCCAACAATGCGTTCTGGGTGAACAGAGGGCCCACAACATTCCGCTTCTCTATGGGAGCTATGTTCGAGCCTGTTGACGGCACTCCGGGCGATTCATTCACTAACGTATGTTATCTGGTAGGCACATCGACCACCGGCACCCTCGACCCCACTTTCTATTACAGTTCGCTCCGCCCCTCAACATCGGTGGAGGGTATGAAAGATGGTAAGTATAAGGTTACGATCATGACCAAGGACCTGATGGTGAATGACGCTCCGTGGGTTCCGGTGCTGTGCGACAACCGATATAACAATTATGTTTATGTCACCAAAGCCGGCAACGACTATACCGTCGAGGTGCCTCCCACACGCATCCTCAAGGTTGCGGAAGTGAAGGTTGAGAGCGACCTCTACATCGACTGTATGGCCAAGATAGGGATCACGGTGAAAAATGATTCGGATGAAGAGCTTACGCAGGGCTTCGCGCCGTTGGTGGTTTATGGGGGACGCAACATCATGGTGGGCGAGAGCATGATAATAAAGGTTCCGGCCGGAGAGACAGTTTCCCAGTCAATCTACACCAACCTCTACGCCATGACCACCTCCATGCCTTCCAACAACTCCAAGGTGATTGTCCGGTTCTATAACCCCGAAGATGGAATGGACGCTGTTTACAGGGAGGCACAGACGGAGACCGTGCTTAAAAAGAATCCCGGTGCGCCGGTGCTCACCGCCTCAATGATTGAGCCAGACCTGACTCCTGATGCTGTGGGAGTGTATCACCTCACGGGCGATGACGAACTCCGGTATGGAGTGACTTTCAAGGTGGTGCGAGGCTACTTTGCCTACCCCCTTTATGCCATAGTGAAAGATGCTGAAGGGAACATTGTGGTGCAGAAGAAGATTGGCGATGACCTGTCCTTTATGCAGGCAGGGAACAGCGCGACACTCGATGTGGCAGTCGGCTATCCGCAATTCACCGAAGGGGAGGTGTATGAAACCTACGTGGCCTATTTCAAAGACTACGACCTCACCCCCATCGGCACATCCCTCAAATTCACTATGAAAAAGAGCGGAATCGGGAACGTTGCCACAGATGCCGGAGAGCTTCAGGTAGCCTACGATGCCAATGCCAAGGAGATACGCGTACTCAATGCCACGGGCAATGTCCGCACCGCCGTTTACGACACAGCCGGCTCACTGATAGCAGAAACCACTGCCAATATAGTTTCCACCTCCAACCTTTCCAAAGGAGTGAAAATCGTAGTCGTGACCGACACCAACGGCCACACCGTAACAAAGAAGATAATCCTCTAATCCGAAGAAGATCAAATCCAAACGTAGGGACGCACCATGGTGCGTCCTTTTTGTATTACAATGCCAACGTATGCTTCCACCCCCTTATATGGCATATTTATAAAAATTAACTCTGATGAAAATCTCCTGTTCCAAGAATAATTTGTAAATTTGAATCATGAACTGGAGTTTATTAATCGGAATCCTTGCCGGATTCGCTGTTGCCCTGTCTATCCTTATCCTCGCTCTCATATGGCGGAACGGGCGCGCCGCACGCAAAGGGAGAAAAGGGGAACGGATTGTGGCTAAAGAACTTAACACCCTCAAGAAACGTGATCATATCATTTTAAACGATATCCTCTTACCAACCGCCAACAATCAGACATCGCAGATTGACCATATTGTGATCTCCACGCGAGGGATATTCGTGATAGAAACCAAGAGTCTCGCCGGCCGAATCTCGGGTTCGGAACATGCCCAATATTGGCGTCAGAATCTGGCCACGCAATCTCGCTCCATCTATAATCCTCTCCTTCAGAACGTCGGCCACATCAAGGCCTTGCGACGCATACTTAAAGATATTGATGAACACCTGTTCACATCCATGGTGGTTTTCACCGAGGCGTGGCGACTCGACATAAAGGCCGACGACATCATAATAGCACGTCGATGGTTACCCGACCGCCACATCAAACGAACTTTCATCCCCTCCGAACGAAGGGAAAAGCGATGGTGGAAGCCGAGCCGCGAGGTACGGTTAGATGAAACGCGCATTGTCGCCCCTATTGAAGAACTGACCGAAGAAATCAGCCGGCGAAAAAAGATAATCCCACGACAAGACCTGCTGGAGATAGCCGACCGTATTAGGGAAATATCCTTAGCCGGCCGAACGCAGCAACGCACCCATAAGGAATATGCCAAGGAAACATCTCGAAACATCTCGCGCGAGATACGCCAGGGCAACTGTCCCCGTTGCGGAGGGCGACTGCTTGTCAAACGAGGCGACCATGGCGAATTTGTAGGATGCGAGAACTATCCCTCCTGCCGCTTCACCTGCTCCATCGACCGGTTGCATTGACCGGAATTAAGCAAAAGGGCATTCCGCCTTGTTATAAGTAGTGAGGCGCATAGCCGGAGCTTCACTAATAAAGACATACAATTATGGAAAACATGACAATAGAAGGCAATCCTGCCTATCTCAATATAATAGAACGCACAAGCGTGCGCCGTTTCAAAGATGAACCAGTAAGCCACGAGCTGCAGGAGGCTATCTGCCGGGCCGGCATGAGTGCCCCTTCGGGCGTGAACCGTCAGCCCTGGGAATTTATAATCGTTGACGACAAGCAACTTTTATCAGAACTTGCCCAAGCCTTACCCTACGCAAAGATGGCCGCCGAGGCACCGATAGCAATTGTAGTATGCGGCAACACCACCAGGTTCTTAGACGGTGACGACTCCACACTCTGGGAACAGGACCTCTCCGCGGCATCGGAAAACATTCTCTTGGCGGCCCACGCCTTAGGCTTAGGGGGAGTCTGGACCTGCCTCTATCCCCATCCCGACAGAGAGGAAGCCGTAAGGAAAGTGCTTAACATCCCCTCTAACTTCATTCCCTTCAATCTCATCCCCATCGGCCATCCCCTCACCGACCATAAGCCAATGGATAAATGGCATCCCGAAAGAGTGCATCACAACAGGATGTAGTGGCTAACAAGATAAAATTATTATCGGCAATGGGCTCTTTGGACTAAGCTTGATTGCCGATAATAATTTTGTATATTCGAGCTGGATTCTAAAGGATCAGAATTTCCCGGTGCGTTTAAGCTCGTTCACGCGGTTTTGAATCTCCTGGTATTTTGCGCCAAGGTTATTCCTGCGGACAGGATTATTTCCATACTCTCCACGGATAACCTTCATAGCCTCAGCTTCAACATCACCACCCGGAGTTGAAGCTACAGGATCTGCATCCTCTGCTACAGATTCCTGACTTGCATTAGCAGTAACGGTATTGTCCTGAACGGCATTCGACCTGTTTGAATTCTCCGCCATCGACGTAGTCGCTTCATCAGAACTACCCTCAGAAGGAAGAGCCACAACAGAATCATCACTTGCCGAATCCGCAACCGCTACAGCCTCCTCCGTCTGCTCAGGAGCATTGGCATCAGTCTTATCACCCTTCTTAAGGAAAGTCCAGCCCAAGAAAGCAAGCACAATCGCAATACCTATTAAAGCCCATAGCCACGCAAAACCCTTCTTCTTAGGCTCCTCCGGACCATACTCAATAGCCTTATCGGTAGCCTCCTTCGAAAGATCCGGTTCCTGCACCGAAGCCGGCACCTCTGGCTGAGGAGGATTCACACCCTCCACAGGAATCACCGGCTTAGGAGTCTCATCGCCCTCGCCAGCAGCGCCAGGCTGAGCATCGGTCTCCTCAGACGGTGTCACAGCTTGAGCATCCGTGGCTCCATTTTCCATATCCTTCAACAACTCATCACCCGATTTAGAGAGGTCAATCCGCTCATTATTCTTTTTTGCCATAATTATTTTTTAAAAGCAATTCCACTAAATACATACAACATAAAGTCCACATCCACACTCAAATCTGTATGTCTCACAAATTTACTTATTTAATTTTACTTTCACAATCTTTCGTTAAAAAATTATAATTTTTCCTCTAAATATTCTGTTTTACATCCAGACCTGTTTTTGGTGGTTCCCGTCACATGCTGGGTGCTAATTAAAAAAGAAAAAAGTCCAAGTAAAGAAACCACTTCCCACTTTCTTTTGTTATTAAAAAAAATGAGCTATGACAAAATATCATCAGGAATCAATTGCCAAGAAAAAGGCATCAATAGATTATTGGAAGAAGCAACCGCTGAGTCCCGAAGAATATCGCTCGCAATTCAAAAGATTGCGGGAACAACGTCTTGCAAGGATTAGAAATAAAGCCTAAAATTTGCGTAAAAGCGAGATTTCTTGTTATTTTGCAGTCTGAAACGATTGATTAGTTATATAATCAAGATTATAGCTATAATTTATTGCAGATGTTATTCCCAACTTCGCAATTTCAGGAAATGTTAAGATGAAAAAGGTTTTGCTTCTCGGCTCGGGTGCCCTCAAGATAGGACAGGCGGGCGAATTCGATTACTCCGGCTCTCAGGCGCTGAAGGCACTGAGGGAGGAGGGTATCTCAACTGTTTTGATCAACCCCAATATCGCTACTATCCAGACTTCAGAGGGTGTGGCGGATCAGGTCTATTTCCTCCCTATCACTACCCATTTCGTGGAGGAGGTGATTAAGAAGGAACGCCCCGACGGTATCCTGCTCGCTTTCGGTGGCCAGACGGCACTCAACTGCGGTACGGAGCTTTATCTCAATGGCACGCTGGAGAAGTATGGGGTGAAGGTGCTCGGCACTTCGGTTGAGGCTATAATGATCACTGAGGACCGCGACCTTTTCGTTAAGAAACTTAATGAAATCGAGGCCAAGACTCCGGTATCGCAGGCCGTTGAGACGCTTGAGGATGCTGTGGCTGTGGCTCGACGCATAGGTTTCCCGGTCATGGTGCGTTCCGCCTACGCCTTGGGTGGCCTCGGCTCGGGCATCTGTACCAACGAGGAGGAATTTATCAAGCATTGCGAGAGCGCTTTGGCTTACTCCAAACAGATTCTTGTGGAGGAGAGCCTGAAGGGATGGAAGGAGATTGAGTTTGAGGTTATCCGCGATGCCAACGACCATTGCTTCACGGTGGTGCCGATGGAGAATTTCGACCCTCTGGGCATACATACGGGCGAGTCGATCGTGGTGGCTCCTATCGTGTCGCTCACCAAGGAGCAAATCAAGATGCTTGAGGAGATTTCGCGCAAGGTGGTTCGCCATATCGGCATTGTGGGTGAATGTAACATCCAGTTTGCCTTCAACGCCGAGACCAACGATTATCGTATCATCGAGATCAATGCTCGCCTGAGCCGTTCGTCGGCCTTGGCTTCAAAGGCTTCCGGTTATCCGCTTGCTTTCGTTGCCGCCAAGCTTGCCTTGGGTTACACGCTCGACCAGATTGGCGAGATGGGTACGCCCAACTCGGCCTATGTGGCTCCATCGGTTGACTATATGATTGTCAAGATTCCGCGCTGGGATCTCTCCAAGTTCGTGGGCGTTGACCGCGAGATCGGCTCTTCGATGAAGTCGGTTGGCGAAATCATGTCGATTGGCAAATCTTTCGAGGAGATCATACAGAAAGGTTTGCGCATGATCGGCCAGGGGATGCACGGTTTTGTAGGGAACAATGACATTCATTTCGACGACCTCGACAGCGTCCTCTCCCATCCTACCGACCTCCGCATCTTCGCAATCGCACAGGCTCTCGAGGAGGGTTACACGGTTGACCGCATAGAGGAGCTTACCAAGATTGACAAGTGGTTTATCGAGCGACTTGCAAATATCGTGAGATATAAGGGCGTGCTCGAAAGCTACGACCGCATAGAAGATCTGCCCGAAGATGTGTTGCGCGAGGCAAAACGACTCGGCTTCTCCGATTTCCAGATTGCACGTTTCGTGGAAAATCCTTCCGGAAATATGGAGAGCGACATTCTCCGCGTGCGCAACCATCGCAAGAATCTCGGTATCACTCCGGCCATACGTCGTATCAACACGGTGGCTTCTGAATATCCCGAACTTACCAACTACCTATACGCGACATACGGCGCTACCGAAAATTCCATTCGCTACGATATGAATGGCAACAACAATATCGTGGTGTTAGGGTCGGGAGCCTACCGCATCGGCTCGTCGGTAGAGTTCGACTGGTGTTCGGTGAATGCCGCCGAGACCTGCCGCAAGCTCGGCTATAAGTCGATAATGATTAACTATAACCCGGAGACTGTCTCGACCGACTATGACAAGTGCGACCGCCTCTATTTCGATGAACTGAGCTTCGAGCGCGTTATGGATATCCTCGACCTCGAGACTCCGCGCGGTGTTATCGTGAGCGTGGGCGGTCAGATTCCCAACAACCTTGCAATGAAGCTTTACCGCCAGAATGTTCCCGTGCTCGGCACCTCTCCTATCTCGATTGACCGCGCAGAGAACCGTCATAAGTTCTCCGCCATGCTCGATCAGCTCGGCATCGACCAGCCTCGCTGGAAGGAACTTACCACCACCGAGGAGATTGACAGCTTCATCAAGGAGGTTGGCTTCCCGGTTCTGGTGCGCCCCTCTTACGTGCTGTCGGGCGCAGCGATGAATGTATGTTATGACTACGACCAGCTTCACCGTTTCCTCTCGCAGGCCGCCAAGGTGTCGAAGGAATTCCCCGTTGTGGTGTCTGAGTTCATGCAGAATGCTAAGGAGATTGAGTTTGACGCAGTGGCCCGCAATGGCGAGATTATGGAATATGCCATATCGGAACACGTTGAGTTTGCCGGCGTGCATTCGGGTGACGCAACGCTCGTATTCCCGGCACAGAAGATATATATGGCCACCGCACGCCGCATCAAGCGAATCAGTGCGCAGATTGCCAAGGAGCTTAACATCTCCGGCCCGTTCAATATCCAGTATCTGGCCAAGGATAACTACGTTAAGGTGATTGAGTGTAACCTCCGCGCCTCGCGTTCTTTCCCGTTCGTATCGAAGGTGCTCAAGAAGAATTTCATCGAGACTGCCACTCGCATAATGCTTGGGGAGAAGGTTGAGAAAGAGGATACCTCCACATTCGATATTGATTACATCGGCGTGAAAGCTTCTCAGTTCTCATTCGCACGCCTGCATAAGGCCGACCCTGTTTTGGGTGTGGATATGGCCTCCACGGGTGAGGTTGGCTGTTTGGGCAAGGACTTCGACGAGGCTTTGCTTAATGCCATGATTTCAGTAGGTCATCACATTCCAGAGAAGGGTGTGCTTGTAAGCTCGGGCGATGTTCGCGGAAAGGTGGATATGCTTGAGGCATGCCGCCTGCTCGATGAAAACGGGTATCCCATTTATGCCACTGCAGGAACTGCGGCCTTCCTGAATCAGAATGGCATCAAGGCCATTGCCACCACCTGGCCTGATGAAAAGGGTGAAGGCGTGGATGTCCTGGAGCTTATCTCGGGGCATAAGGTTGACTTGGTTATCAACATACCGAAGAACCACACTCGCCGTGAGCTGACCAACGGATACCGCATCCGTCGCTGGGCGATTGACCACAACATCCCCTTGCTCACCAATGCTCGTCTTGCCAGCGCCTACGTGAAGGCTTTCATCAACAAGCCTGCAGAACAGATCGGCATCACTCCCTGGAAGGAGTATTGATTAGATCGACGCAATAGAACACGCGAAAGCGGCGGGTCATCACGACTCGCCGCTTTCGCGTGTTTTCCATAATACTTTTAACTTAACTAACCTAACATCATGAAACGATTTACTTTTCATCTATAAAACATCTCTGTTCAAGGTTTGGTTTTACGTTTCATGTTAAGGTTTGTTAAGGAGGCTTAATACCCTTAAATGTTAAGAAATGTTAATGATTTTGCAGTTCCGAATTTTATATCTACCTTTGCGGTGTTGTAGAACAGTACATCACTACAACGATAAGCGTTAAGGTATTTAACCTCAGTTATTAAAACTATAAATTCTAAACTACATAAATTATAATGATTATGAAAAAGATTGTTTCGTTGGCACTGCTTGTCGTTATGACATTCGCTTCTTCCGTTTCCGCTCAGATTCTCTGGAAAGTTGAGAAACCGGGAGATTCTCACACTACTTACATCCTCGGTACACACCACTTCGCTTACCCCTCAGCGCTCGATTCCCTCACCCAGCTTCAGCCCGCTCTCGAGAATGCCGATAAGTTCTATGGCGAACTCGACATGGCCAAGATGCTGACGCAGGAATCGATGATGGCGATGCAGCAATTTCAGGTTGCTCCGGCCGACAGCACTCTCGACAAGGTGATGACTCCTGCTCAGCTCGATGCAGTGAAGGCTGCTCTCGATCCTTTCACCGGCGGTCAGGTTCCTATCGAGATGCTCTACCCCGTTAAGCCGGCCGTGATTTCCAATCAGCTTGCCGCCGCAATGGCCATGCAGATTTTCCCGGGGCTGAATCCAATGGAGGGTATTGACAAGACGATGCAGGATCGTGCCAAAGCGTTAGGCAAACCTGTGGAAGGACTTGAGACCATGGAATTTCAGATGGGCATGCTTTTCGGCACCCCTATCGAAAAGCAGGTGAAAGACCTGATGAAGACCGTATCTGAGATGGGCATTGAAAATGAACGCGCCATAGACATGGCCAAAGCATACTTGAATCATGACCTTGATACACTTATGAAGCTAATGATTGAGGAGAACTCTGATCCCGAAGATTATGAACGAATCCTCTACACACGCAATGACAACTGGGCAAAACAGCTTCTTAAGGAGATGCCCTCGAAGTCGCTGATGGTTGTTGTAGGAGCAGCTCACCTTCCCGGTGAAAGAGGTCTGCTCGAAAAACTCCGCAAGGCAGGATATACCGTCACTCCGGCTGAGTAAGTCCGAACACATCCGTGTTGCTTCACCGATTAAAGGTTACATAAAACTTTCCTCATAATTCACTATAAACATGATCGAACTGAATAATCTGACTTTTTCATACTACAAGAAGGGGGTTCCTGCGCTCCTCGGCCTCGATGGACGCATTGAGCCGGGAATCCACCTCCTTGCCGGGGAGAACGGCGCGGGAAAGACCACGCTCCTGCATCTAATTGCAGGCGTGGCCTCCCCTACCGCGGGCTCAGTGCTCATCAATGGCAACGACGCGGCTTCCGATTCTCCCGCTGAGAAAGGGAAAGCCTTCCTCCTGGAGGAGAACACTTCATTCCCTATGAAGACTATCAGGAAATTCGCGGAAGCTCACTCCCCGTTCTATCCCAATTTTTCCAACAAGCGTTTCTGCGAGAACCTGCAGGCGTTTGGAATGACAGGCGACGAGGCGATGAAAAAGCTTTCATTAGGCACTCGCAAGAAGGCACTCCTTGCCTACGCTCTGGCCTTAGGTGTTGACACCCTCCTGCTCGATGAGCCCACCAATGCCCTCGACATCGAGAGCAAGGAGACCTTGAAGACTCTTATCGCCTCCAACATATCCGAACACCAGACCCTCATTATCTCCACACATACGGTGGCGGAACTTGAGAACCTCTTTGACGGGGCCATGATAATGATGAGAGGGACTCTCCTTTGGTCAGGCACTGAAGAAGAGACCGCCGGGCGTCTGGCTTTTGAGAAGACCCGCACTCCCGATCCCGACGCGCTTTATTCGGAATCGCAGTTAGGATATTATAATTCAATTTTCCCGGCCATCGAGGGAGAGCCGACAAATGTTGACTGGCGACTTCTCTATTCCGCCCTCCATTCGCCCAAGGGCGCCGATGTGCTCAAACAGCTTAAAAATCATTTGTCATGAGAGAGACAATTCCTACAACCCCCGGCTTCTCTTTTCGCCGGGTATGGGCCTTCGCCCTCTACTATATGCCGCGTCTTCAGGGAGAGATGCTGATTTACGCCGGGATATCCCTGATTGCCTTTATCCTTTGTCTCCTCCCGGGGCCGGGAGAGGTTCAGAAATTCCTTATGGTTGGAGTATGGACTGTTATCCCGATCCTTTTCTATTGCGGTGCGCTGATTTTCGCCAAAGGCTCCGACACAAGAATAATCGAGCGTCTGATGCCCGTGAGCGCGGCCGAAAAGCTTACCTTCTACTACATTTACATCCTTATTGTGATTCCCATCGTGGTTTATCTGCTGCCGGTCGCTGCCAGTTGGATATATATGGCCTGTCCCTCACTGCAGACCCCTGAGGTGACTGAACTCTACAAGATCAGATTCCAATACAGGAGTGTGATCTGGGTGATCAATCTCATCAGCGGAGTGTTTGTAGCCATGGCGTGTCTTTATGGTGTCATGGCGTCCCGCCACAATCGCATGATGTTCGGCATCGTCGGAGTGGTAGTGGCCAATGTAGCGATGGGGATCCTTAGCGGAATCATCGGGGTAGTGTCGGCCATTAAAGCCATTAAAGAAAATGCCTTTGTAGCCGGACTCAAAGACGGCCTGAACGGTGCGGAGAATAATGCCGAAAAGTTTGCAACCCAGTTTGTCACCGAGATGCTTGACGATTTCAATCAGCCCAATCCCCTTACGCTCTCCATAATGGGTGTGATAATTGTGCTGATAATCCTGACAGGATGGCTCACCTACCGAAGCATCAAGCGTAAAAATTTATAAGCTTTTTTCTTTGTTCCTATCGGCGTGATGGCAGGTTAGGCAATATAAGCCCGGATAGGATTTTTTTAAATGAGAGAAAATAATAGAGATAAGTTATAATGATAGAGTTTTCTGATAATAAGCCGATCTACCGACAGATAGTGGATCACGCCTACAATCTGATTCTCGACGGCAGATGGGAGCCCGGTGCGCGGGTTCCCTCTGTTCGTGAGTTGGCGGCAGAGTTAGGGGTCAATACGCGGACTGTGTTAAAGGCAATGGAGGACCTGCAGGCTGCCGATGTGATCTATTCACGACGTGGCATGGGGTTCTCGCTGGCCGAGGATGCCCCTCGGAAGGTGCGGGAACAGCTTCGGCACGAGTTTTTTGAATCCACTCTCCCGCGCCTCGAATCGGAGATGAAGATGTTAGGCATAACGGTTGAGGAACTTACCGAAGCCCTAAAAACGAGACTATAAAGGAAATATATAAATATGCAACAGCAGAAATCAGGAGAGGGAGCCACATTCATATTGATATGTGGCATAATATGTATAATCTGTGGTATCCTCTTGCTCATTCTCGACAGAGATGATATCATGCAAGGAATAACGCAAACATGCTTAGGAATCATTTTCCTGATAGTGGCATATTCCAAAAAAAGAAAAAAATGATTCAAAAGGATAGCCATATCAGGCCTTCTTCTCATCCTTTCCGAAATGAAAGGAAGCAAGAAGTAACAATTTTTTGAACTTTTTCTATCCCGTGGCGTTATAATAGATGAAAAGTAAATCGTTTCATGATGTTAGGTTAGTTTAGTAAAGTATTATGGAAAACATTCGAATGCGGTGAGTCGTGACGACCCACCGCATTCGGCGTTTTATAATATCAGGGATCTTTTAATTTACTAAAAGTTGCCTCCCTCCACGACTCCGGATCCAAGATTCCCTATTGGTTCAGCGTCTCGATCAGCCAGCCGTCAAGGCGACGCGTCTTAGTGTCGAAGTTAGCTCCGATCAGATATATCTCCTTCCCTGACGCGGCGTAGGGACGCCAGTATTCCTTATCCTTTATCTGCTCCATCGCCTTCCCGGCACTGCTGTCTATCTTGAACTCGAATATATAGACGCGATGTGAGGTCTCGACCGTGAGGTCAATGCGCCCGTCGGAGGTGCGACGCTCCATCCGCGCGAAGAAGCCCAGCAGAGTGAACAGGAGATACACCGCGTTCTGGAAATGGCTCTCCGCGCTATCCTTCTCCGAATAAGGCACGCCGGCCACAAGGCTGTCCATGCTCTCCATGAACTT
>CAMWIH010000039.1 GCA_947174305.1 uncultured Porphyromonadaceae bacterium
ATTTTAGCGTGTTTTTTTACTCAATTTCATTAAATTTTGTCAAATTTGGCAAAAATGTCAAGATATTCCCTTCTTTTTTCAAAGATTTTTATTCCTTAATTTTCAATATTTTATAAAATTTTGGTAAGTTTTTTTATTCTAAAACGACCCATTTAGCATGTCATTTGTTAATATTAGTGAGAGCACGATAAAGAGGCTCAATGATAAAAACGGTTTTAGAACCGCATTGAAAAACACAAATCGAATAAATCAAAAACAATTAAACATTATAAAGTCATGGGAAAAATTATTGGTATTGACTTAGGTACAACCAACTCTTGTGTAGCGGTCCTTGAAGGTAAGGATCCTGTTGTAATTCCTAATAATGAAGGTAGAAACACTACTCCATCTGTTGTCGCTTTCGTTGACGGCGGCGAACGTAAGGTAGGTGATCCTGCAAAGCGTCAGGCTGTCACCAACCCTACTCGAACCATATACTCAATCAAGCGTTTCATGGGTGAGAAATGCGACCAGGTGCAAGATGAAATCAAACGAGTTCCTTATAAAGTAGTGTGCCAGAATGATATTCCTAAAGTGGATATCGACGGTCGCGACTACACTCCGCAGGAGATTTCAGCAATGATTCTTCAGAAGATGAAGAAAACAGCTGAAGACTATCTTGGCCAGCAGGTTACAGAGGCTATCATCACAGTTCCTGCATACTTCGACGATTCTCAACGTCAGGCTACAAAAGATGCCGGTGAGATTGCAGGTTTGAAGGTTATGCGTATCATTAACGAGCCTACTGCAGCCGCTCTTGCCTACGGTCTCGACAAATCTGAGAAAGAGCAGAAGATTGCCGTATTCGACCTTGGTGGCGGTACATTCGATATTTCTATCCTTGAACTCGGCGTCGGCGTATTTGAAGTTAAGTCAACCAATGGTGACACTCACCTTGGGGGTGATGACTTCGATAACGTCATCATCGACTGGTTGGCAGATGAGTTCCAGAAAGAGGAGGGTGTTGATCTCCGTCAGGATCCGATGGCTATGCAGCGTCTCAAAGAGGCTGCTGAGAAAGCCAAGATTGAGTTGTCAAGCTCAACTTCAACTGAAATCAACCTTCCTTATATCACAGCTACGGCTACAGGTCCTAAGCACCTTGTAAAGACTCTTACACGTGCTAAGTTTGAGCAGCTTGCTTCAAAACTTATCGACGCAGTAAAAGTTCCTTGTGTAAATGCTCTTAAGGATGCCGGTCTCACTGCAGCTGAGATTGACGAAGTTATCCTTGTCGGTGGTTCAACCCGTATCCCTGCAATCCAGGCTAAGGTTAAAGAAATATTCGGCAAAGAACCGAGCAAGGGTGTTAACCCCGATGAAGTTGTTGCAATTGGTGCAGCTATCCAGGGTGGTGTCCTCAGCGGTGACGTAAAAGATGTGCTTCTTCTTGATGTCGTGCCTCTTTCAATCGGTATTGAAACAATGGGTGGCGTGATGACCAAACTTATTGATGCCAACACCACAATCCCGACTCGTAAGAGCGAGACATTCTCAACCGCTGCTGACAATCAACCTGAGGTTACAATCCGTGTCCTCCAGGGTGAACGTCCTATGGCGGCTGATGATAAACTCCTTGGTGAATTTAACCTTGGCGGTATAGCACCCGCACCGCGTGGTGTTCCTCAGATTGAGGTTACATTCGAGGTTGACGCCAACGGTATCCTCAACGTAACAGCCAAGGATAAGGCAACAGGCAAAGAGCAGTCTATCCGTATCGAAGCTTCCAGCGGTCTTAGCGATGCTGAAATCCAGCGTATGAAGGATGAAGCAAAAGCTAATGAAGAGGCCGATAAGAAAGCTAAGGAACGTGCCGACAAGCTTAATCATGCAGACAGCGTTATCTTCCAGACTGAGAAACAGCTCGCCGAACTTGGCGACAAGATTCCTGCTGATAAGAAAGCCGCAATCGAATCTGCAATCGAGCGTCTGAAAGAAGTTCACAAGAACCAGCTTGTAGAAGATGTTGATTCTGCAGTGAAGGCAGTTACAGATGCATTGCAGGCAGCTTCTCAGGATATTTACAACGCACAGCAGGCAGCAGGTGCGGGCGCACAGGCAGCTCCTGAAGAGCCCAAGCACGGTGACGAAAAAGATATCACCGACGTTGACTTTGAGGAAGTGAAATAAAAGACATTAAATAATACGAATAAAAAGGAGTGTAATTCAGTGAATTACACTCCTTTTTCTTTAAAACTCCTTTGTCTTTGGAGCAATGCGTTCGTAACCAATACTGATAATAGTTACAGAGCAATCTGGAATCTATAATAACTTCATTTTTATCCCTCACGTATAATTAATTAACTGAGAAATAAAGGATATTATTGCAACAAAAGATTCAAGAGCCAAATGTAAATTTGCTTAATTGTGGAGTTATGGTTAATTTTGTAATCTAAATAGAATATAGCGAAATACAATGGATTTCAAAATAGAAGCCACGGCCCCATATACTTCGGCACGCGCTGGAGAAATCACTACCGACCACGGAAAAATACCTACCCCCATCTTTATGCCGGTAGGAACTGTGGGCAGTGTTAAGGCTGTCCACATGAAGGAACTTCGCGATGATATCGATGCCAAGATTATTCTTGGCAATACATATCATCTATATCTCCGTCCGGGGCTGGAAGTGCTCAGGAAAGCCGGTGGCTTGCATAAATTCAATAGCTGGGAAAGGCCTATACTTACAGACTCCGGCGGCTTCCAGGTGTTCTCACTTTCTGCCAACCGTAAACTGAAGGAGGAAGGAGCCTGGTTCAGGTCACACATAGATGGAAGCAAACATCTCTTTACTCCTGAGAATGTGGTTGACATTCAGCGTGTGATAGGAGCAGACATAATGATGGCTCTTGATGAATGCGCACCCGGCACGGCCGACTATGAGTATGCAAAGAGATCTCTCGGCCTCACCCACCGCTGGCTTGCGAGAGGTTGGAAGCATTATAATGAAACGGAAGGCCTTTATGGGTATAAGCAAGCATATTTTCCAATCGTGCAAGGTTGCGTGTATCCCGACTTACGCCGGGAATCAGCCAAATTCATATCCGACCTCGGGGCTGAAGGGAATGCAATCGGAGGTCTTGCAGTTGGAGAGCCAACTGAAAAAATGTATGAAATGATAGAGGTTGTCAATGATATCCTCCCCGCAGACAAACCGCGCTATCTGATGGGTGTCGGCACTCCGGCCAACATTCTTGAGGCCATTGACAGAGGGGTTGATATGATGGACTGCGTCATGCCTACAAGAAACGGAAGAAACGGTATGCTCTTCACACGCAACGGCATAATGAATATGCGTAATAAAAAATGGGCAGACGACTTCTCTCCGCTCGACCCCGGAGGCGCATCGATTGTTGATGAGACATATTCCAAAGCATACGTGCGTCATCTTTTCATCAGTCAGGAGATTCTTGCAATGCAGATTGCGTCTGTACACAATCTTGCTTTCTATCTATGGCTTGTGGGGGAAGCAAGGAAGCATATAGTTGCCGGAGATTATAAAGCGTGGAAAGAGGAAATGGTGGTTAATGTAACCCGCAGATTGTAATGAGTGAGATTTTAGAGCATACAGAGGATTCTTCTGACCACTCCATTCAAGATAATGAAAATGTCTTGATGCCTGAGGTTGCACCGGAAATTTCATCTGAAACAATTTCTGAAGAGATTGTCAGCCTACCCTTGAAACCAAAGAAGCCTAACAAAATTGTTAAGGGCTTCCGCAATATTATGAAATGGATATGGCGTAAGATCGTTAATATCTTTGCCATTAAACGTATAGACTGGTTCATACTTAAGAAATTTCTTGGAACCTACCTTATGGCAACAATTCTGATGTTGGCCGTAATCTCTATGTTCGACGTGACGGAGAAACTTGATGCCTTTCTCACGGCACCCTTCTCGGAAACGATATTTGACTACTTTATGTCCTTTCTCCCTTACTTCGCCCTCATGCTCTCCCCTCTCTTCGTTTTCATTTCTGTAATCTTCTTCACTACAAAACTGGCAGGAAATTCCGAAATCATAGCCATACTTTCAAGTGGCATCAGTTTCAGACGACTTCTCCGTCCCTACATGATTGGCGCCGCTATCATAGCGGCCCTGACGTTTGTGATGAGCAATTACCTCATTCCTCCCACCAATCAGCGACGCATAAATTATACTAACAAATATGTCAAGAACAAGAGCGTAACCACCGGACTCGACATTCAGCTAATGGCAAGTCCCGGTGTGGTATGCTACATAGGCCGCTTCGAGAATGATACCAAAACGGGTTATCGGTTTTCTCTGGATAAATTCAACGGCAAGCAGCTTGTGTCGAGAATGACGGCCCAGACAGTCGTATATGATACGGCAAGAATGTATCATTGGAATGTGAGGGATTATATGATCCGCGACTTCGACGGAAGAAAAGAGAAGATTCGGTCAGGCGCCAAGTTAGACACCATCATCCCTATAGAACCCAAAGACTTCCTGATAGCCGTGAACGATCAGGAAACACTCACCACTCCCCAGATAACGGAATATGTGGAAAAACAGAAGATGCGAGGTGTGGCCAATATAAAGGGATTTGAAATTGAACGCGAGAAAAGGTATGCTTCTACGGCAGCCGCCTTTATCCTCACTCTTATAGGTATGTCGCTTTCCTCAAAAAAATCAAAGGGAGGCATGGGGCTTAATATAGGAATAGGATTGGCCCTGAGCTTCAGCTATATCCTGTTTTCCACTGTTACAAGCTCGTTTGCCATTAACGGTCTCACCTCTCCGTTCATTGCCATGCAGATTCCTAATGTGGTCTATCTGATAATCGGAATATTCCTTTACCACAGGGCTTCAAAATTTTAAGAGCCCGGCATAATAGATGTGAAATCATCAAGACTAAAAAGATAAAGGAATGATTCAATCATTCCTTTATCTTTTTATATCCTATCTGAAAGAACTCACGGGAGAAATCTGTGGGCCTTACAATCTCACCGTTCCAAACCACTATATCAATATCAATTACAACCTCATTGCGGGTTTTGGCATCGGGGGTGCGGCCGCATCCGCGTTCATATCCCTTAAGAAAGCTATTGAACCGTTCATAGTCCCACTCGGTGTATCCAAAAACCACGGCATTGAAATATGCAGGTCCGTAACCATGGACAGCTTTCGTCTCATATATATCCGACCTTTTGAAATCTTTCAGCACCTCTTCAATATGGAACAACGCACGCTCCACATTCTCTTTCCTGTCACCAAAATTACTTCCGAGAGAAAGATAGACACCCTTCATATCATTGAAGTTGTTTAAACTGATTTACAATTGTTATGATGAAGCTATTGAACTTCATTTCCTGTGTAAGATAATCTCAGTTATCTCCGGGTATGCGCTTCCGATCCGCGAAGGCATGCCCACCTCCCCTGACCCGATATTGACATATAGATTCATCGGTTCTCCTGAAGCGTTTTTCTCTTGATAAAGTCCGCCCCATCTTGAATACTTGAAGACCGATGGACTCCATTTCCAATCTCCCAAACTGATCATCATCTGCATGGCGTGAGTATGACCCGAAAGGGACAAATCAATATTGGATATTTTGATCACCTCCCTCGACCAATGTTCCGGGTTATGAGTAAGCAACACCTTAAATCTGGAATCATTAAGATTATATAAAGAATCGGCACTTAATGGATATGCATCCTTCAAACGTCCGTATTCAGGGAAAGGAGGCTCTCCCCAGTTTTCCACTCCTAAAATCACAATTGAATCGTTTCCTCTTTTCACAAAAGCCCGTTCATTATTCAGAAGCTTCCATCCCATCTCTTTTTCCCACCGGGCAAGCAATTTATTGTTCTTCCTATGGTCTGCCTCATTGGACCAGTCAATATAGTCGCCATAATCGTGATTACCCAATACGGAATAAACTCCATCCTTTGCCTTTAATCTCGACAAAACTTTCAGGAACGGACGCAATTCCTCAGTGCGCCGATTAACAATATCACCGGTAAAGACAATAAGATCGGGCTTAAGGCCATTTATCCTATCGACGAGTTTTGAAATGAAGGTCGTGTCGTTACCCCAGGTGCCTACGTGTGCGTCACTGAACTGAACAATCTTAAAGCCGTTAAAAGAAGCAGGTAGTTTAGTTGATGAAATCTCCACCCTGTTCACTACAATCTCCCTCCTGGTAAAGAATACGCCCCACCATAAAAGGAAAAAGGAGGCTATGCCAATAACAAAACCAATTTTGCTACCGATATATCTTTTCTTTTTTTCCCGTCCATACCTTCTCTCAAACCTCTCCTCCTTCCGAAAGCGATTACCAACAACCGAAAACAGCCGGCCTATTAATGAAAAGATTACATAAACCGTTTTCCCGATATAGATAGTAAGGAAAGAGTAGAGCAACCACATCACAGGCAGAATATTCGAAGACTCCGCCCTTACGGGCATACACATCACGGCAATGAGGAGCCCATATCCTATCAACATAGAGATAAGATAGCCTATCTGCCATCTTATCCTGTTTTTTTGCGCAATCACTCTGTGCAGATCCTTGAGGATATATATATCAATCAGTACTGCAAATATAAATAGCACAAATATCATCAAGAGCGGTAGTCTCATTCCTTATTCTTTTTTTCGATGCGGCTTTAATTTTCAGACAGGTTTACCCCATATAATCAAACAATTCCACCCAAAAGGGTTTTCAATTTATTCTTCAGCGGATTAGAATACATCACAAGCATCATCTCCATCATATAGTTCCTTTCCTCCTCCGTCACGTCATCAAGTTCCACCTTATTAAGCTGTCGGTTGAAATAATCTTCAACTTCCTGACGTTGCTCCTCATTGTATTTCCGGGCAAATCTCTTGCTTTCGTGGAGCATATCATAGGCGATATAGTTAATCGGGAAGATTTCATAACTACGATGTATAGCATTGTCAATCAAGGCTCCAACATACTTTGCCGCAGTATTGGTATCCCTGAAATCTCCAATCTGGTCAAGCTTGGTGTTAATCCTCGGGGTCATCTGGAAATGCACCTTACCCTTGAACTGAAGTAACCCGGTTTCCATGCTGAAGAGGTCATCCCTTTGCGATTTCTTAAATTGAGGATCGCGACGACGTAGCAGGAACTCCCTTGCCTTAAGGTAATCATTCGGGTCATACTCGTATGATATCGAAACAGGCATAATATTCAGTCCCTCCAATTTCTCATTGAAAGTTCCCTCCCCGCTTAAAGAAAGCATCTTAAGCAATGACTCCTGTGTATGGTCAGAGCTGTCTTTTGCCCGACCCTCCCTTTGGGCAATCCATATAGATTCATGCTTATCCAAAATAGCATAACGGATATATGCAGAGAGTTTCTTTGCAGCCTCGAGACCTTCCCTGAGCCCTGTATTGCGTTTGACAATAAAGCTTTTATTGAGACGCACAAGGTCGTTTATCCATTCAAAAACAAGCAGATTATTGCCGATGGCAACCTCAGAGGTGGGCATTCCCCTACGGAGGAATGCAAGGTTCAGGAAAGATGCATCAAGCACTATATCCCTGTGATTCGTCAGGAAAACATAATTGATCGACGGATTATAATACTTTATGCCCCCCAATGATATTCCGGAAGTGGTTGTCTTGGCAAGCATCTCCAGAAAGGGATACATTATCTTGGTCTGAAAATCGTGCTTATTGTCAATTTTCTCAAGTTCGCTCAACAGTTTGGGCAAATCCTCTTCCGGCATAGTGTAACGTATGGCGTGAAGGAAGCCCGGCTCCTTGATAAGTTTCTCCATTTTCTCATGAAATTGCGAATCATCGTATGGAGATATATCTGTGAAATTATATTCTGGGGTATTCATTACGTAATCTAATCCTTTATATGAAGCTCTCAACCAATACGATTGCACTGGTCGCTACCTATTGCAAAGTTAATTAAAAATACCATATATGCAAAATCATATTTTCACTTTATTGCTGATGTAATCCTCACGTTAACAATTTTTGAAGAATCAAATGGCCAACAGTTAATTTGAGGCTCTGTAATCTCTCCATTTCTCTATGAGTCGCGTCATGTCTTCGGGCACCGGAGCTTCAAAATCCATCTCCTCCCCCGTTCGCGGATGCCGGAATCCGAGGGTCCTTGCGTGGAGAGCCTGGCGGGGACATACAGAGAAACAATTGTCAACAAACTGCCTGTATTTTGCAAAAGTTGTCCCTCTTAGAATTTTATCGCCACCATAGCGTGCGTCATTAAACAACGGATGCCCCTGGCTCAGCATGTGTACACGAATTTGGTGAGTGCGTCCTGTTTCAAGCACGCATTTAACAAGGGTCACATACCCGAATCTTTCCAACACCTCATAATGAGTCACGGCATGTTTCCCCTGCTCAGGATCCTTAAGCACGGCCATTTGTAACTTATTTTTCGGATTACGCCCAATATTACCCGTGATGGTTCCTTTATCATCATCAAAATCTCCCCATACAAGAGCATTATATTCTCTCCTCGTCGTTTTGTTGAAGAATTGGCTTCCAAGATCTGTCTTTGCTTCAGGAGTCTTTGCCACTACAAGAAGACCCGAGGTGTCTTTGTCAATCCTATGCACGAGCCCTAAACGCGGATCGCTCACATCATAATCAGGGTTATCTTTGAAATGCCATGCCAAGGCATTCACAAGAGTGCCGCTGTAATTGCCGTGGCCCGGATGAACAACAAGTCCCGCCGGCTTATTGACAACCAACAAGTCTGAATCCTCATACACTATGTCAAGAGGTATGTCTTCCGCAATAATCTCAAAATCATAGCGCGGCCGGTCCATCACCACGCTCACCACATCACCCGGTTTAACCTTGTAGCTGCTTTTCACCGGTTTGCCGTTCACCACCACACAGTCAGCATCCGCAGCCTGTTGTATGCGGTTGCGCGATGTCTTCTCCATCCTGTCGGTCAAGAATTTGTCAACCCTCAGTAGCTGCTGACCCTTATCGGCTACAAAACGGAAATGTTCATACATCTCGCGTCCGTCGGCGGAAATGAACATAGACTCATATTCCTTTTCAAGCCCTTCATCCGCAAGCCCCTCTCCATATTCATCAAGATCCCGGTTAGGCTCCAATATATCCTCCTCTTTAGTCATTTCAATGTTTTCCAATTGATTGTTTTCACTAATAGTCAAAAGAGCGACAAATCAGGTCACCCCTCAAATGTCGCTCTTTTCTCTCTACCTGAATACTATTTCTTCTTGCCTCTATATTCCTTATTCAAGATACTGGGACGGTTCCTCAGGTTCTTCGTTCAATGGCTCAGTGGCACCCGTCGGTGTTTGGTTAGCTTCCGGACTTGAATAGCCCGGGTCGGCCACAGAGGATGTGCTATATTCATCTTCGTCTGGATCAACATAATGGGGATAAGGCATATCTCCTTCAACGCTCCCATCCATATATGCCCTCCTCAATTCCTCATTCTGTAGTGAATCGCGCAAATCGGCAAGGCGACCATCGGCCACTTCAAGAACAATCATTGCGTTTACGGGCACCTTCTGCATCTTTCTCACAGGTTTCCCGTTGGCCAGAACCTTCACAACCCTGTCGGTAGCGCCCAAAACCTTGACAACCCTTACATTCTTGAAACCCAATTCCTCAAATTTGGCCAAGGCTGTGCGGTAAGACACCCCCTTCATGGCAAACTCATTCGGATGGTTCACATCGTCAAGAATCACCTCTTTAGGGTGAACGGCATTAATATATAGGAATAACTTTCTGCCGGGCTTTACCATCGAATTGGCTTTAGGGAATTGTTCAATCACCAGACCGGGTTTCACATCATCCCTATACACCGAATCGCGGATATCCACACGGAACCCCCTGTCGTGAAGCAATTCGAGAGCCTTTGTATATGTCATATTCTCCACATTCGGAACCTTATCGGCCTCTCCATGCTTAGTGAAAAGCGCAAGAGCTATATATATGATATAAATGCCTGTGAATGCCACAATGGCAATTATAAATATATTGAACAAAACCGGATGACGAGCTATTAAACCGGTTCCGAGAGGCGCGTTATGACTGTTGTCTTTTTCCAATTCCTTGAAGGTTAGAGGGTTCTAAAAAGGTAATTTCTTAGCGACTCTGCAAATAGGCTGTCACGTTCTCTTCTATGCGCTTATTCAGGTCGGCTTCATCAGCCTTTATGAATTTTTTTCCCGTGATATGCTCATACAGCTCAATGTAACGCTGCGACACGCTTTCGCAAAATTCAGGTGTCATTTCCGGAACCGTCTGACCCTCTTTCCCCATAAAGCCGTTCTC
Organism: uncultured Porphyromonadaceae bacterium; assembly: GCA_947174305.1. Taxonomy (GTDB): domain Bacteria; phylum Bacteroidota; class Bacteroidia; order Bacteroidales; family Muribaculaceae; genus Lepagella. Next base: position 10,328 of record CAMWIH010000039.1, read on the forward strand.
AATGAGCCACTGCCTTACAAATTCTTTTGAAAGCTGGCGCTGGGGTTCATTCTTGGCAAGACGCTCTTCATAACCGGCAGCATAGAAATAGCGCGACGAGTCGGGGGTATGGATCTCATCGATCAAGATCACTTTCCCGTCATACTTACCGAACTCATATTTGGTATCCACAAGGATAAGTCCCTTTTCAGCCGCCATTTGAGATCCCCTTTCAAAAAGGGCAAGGGCATATTTCTCAATCTGTTCGTAATCCTCTTTCGACACGATGCCCTGCGAAATTATCTCCTCACGGGAAATATTCATATCATGACCCTCGTCAGCCTTTGTGGTTGGTGTAAGGATAGGATGCGGAAATTTCTGATTCTCCTTCATCCCCTCAGGAAGTTTCACGCCGCATATTTCACGGCACCCCTTCTCATAATCACGCCAGGCACTCCCGGCAAGATATCCACGCACAATCATTTCAACCTTGAAACCCTCTGCCCGCTTTCCTGCAGTCACCATAGGATCGGGAACAGCCTCTTTCCAGTTGGGCACGATATCGGAAGTTGAGTCAAGGAAATATTCAGCAATCTGATTCAGCACCTGACCTTTGAAAGGGATTCCCTTGGGAAGGATCACGTCGAAAGCAGATATCCTGTCGGTGGCTATCATCACCAGAAGATCGTTGCCAATGCTATATACGTCACGCACCTTGCCGTGATACACTCCGGTCTGGCCGGGAAAACTGTAATCGGTCTTTACCAATGTTGTTGCCATAACAAATTTTCTATTTTAGAAATTATCACCAACCTATCCTGACTACAAAGTTAATAATTTTTAGGTATGCACGCAAACCGAGATAGTAACATTTGACATTTCACCCCTTTTAAAAATAAATTTTATCATTTTCCTTAGATTATTATTGAAATGTCAATATTTTTTGTTACCTTTGCGTTTCAAAGCGGATTATGCCGTCAGGGCACTTAGATCCCGGATAAACAGACCATACATAATAGTAAAATGCGCAAATTACTATATTTTCTGCCTTTATTTATGTTTCTGTGTTCCTGCAGTGAATACACGAATGTTTTGAAAAGCAAAGATCTGGATTATAAATTCGATTACGCTAAGAAAGCATACGACAAGAAACAGTATCTTCAGGCATCAACATTACTCACCGACCTTATAACGCCTCTACGAGGAGGACCCAAAGGAGAGGAATCCTTATTCCTTCTTGCAATGTCGTATTACGAAAATAAGGATTACATCAACTCGGCAGTATATTTCAAGACATATTATAACCGCTATCCCAAAGGGAAATATACAGAATTAGCCCGCTTCTACAGCGGATATGGATATTATCTTGATTCTCCCGACCCGCAGCTCGACCAGACTGCGACAATTAAGGCTATCAAGGAACTTGAAGATTTTCTTGATTACTTCCCGAAATCCGACAAGGTTACCATTGCACAGAACGCAATTTTTGAAATGCAGGATAAGCTCACGCTCAAACAGCTTCAGAACGCTCAGCTATATTATAACCTTGGGAACTATATGGGCAACAACTATGAGTCAGCAATTGTGGTGGCCCAGAACGCCCTTAAGGATTATCCATATTCAAAATATAAGGAGGATTTTGAACTTCTCATCCTTAAATCCAAGTTTCAGGAAGCCAAACAGAGTGTCAGCGAACGTCAGACCGACCGATATCGTGATGTGGTTGATGAATATTTCTCTTTCATTAACAATAATCCCGATTCTCGTCACAAGAAAGAGGCTGAGACCATTTATAAAATTGCCAGTAAACACGCAGGGCTATAATAATTGGTGGCTTGGTAAATGCTTTTTTAGAAAATTGCTTTTCTTAATTATAGGAAAAAATAAATCATAATAGAACTTATGGATTATAAGAAAACAAATGCTCCGCTCAACACTGTCACTCGCGATATGATTGCGATGGCGGAACAGACAGGAAATGTTTATGAAACAGTTTGTGTTATTGGCAAACGCGCAAACCAGATTTCCATTGAGCTTAAGAAGGAGCTTGAAAAGAAACTTCAGGAATTTGCATCAACCGACAATCTTGAAGAAGTTTCAGAGAACCGTGAGCAGATTGAAATCTCACGTTTCTACGAGAAACTCCCGAAGCCTACTCTTATCGCCACACAGGAATATATTGAGAAAAAGCTCTATTTCTCCAATCCCCTTAAGGAAAAGGAGAAACTTGACCTCGATTAATCATTCTTGTATCAGGTTTGATATTTTACCTATGACAATTTAAGGAGTTGAGACTCCCGATGTTTCTTATAAAGGTGATTCTGCCGTGGGATGCCACGGCATTTTTTATACTTTATGAAATCTATTTTTATCTTTAATCCTGAAACAGACATTGTGTTAGGTCTTGATACCGATTCATACACACCCAATAAGAATATTGCCAATTTTAGGAAACGGCTCTCACTCCTGCCCTCTTTGTACGCGGAGAAAGGAGACACCGTCCTAATACCGGATTCTGTTAAGGATGATGAAATTGTCAATCTTCCATTCTTTGATATTACCAATGCAAAAGGGATGAACATTCTTAGATGGAATGACTTAAAAAAGATTCCCATTTTTAACGACACCCACTCTCCTTCCATTTTCAAACCTTGGGGATGGAATAAGGAGATTCATAGAAAATTAACGTCTCATTCAGTTCCTGAAACCACTCTCCCATCCCTTTCCTGTATTCAGAAACTTAGGAGCCTCTCCCACCGAAGCCTTACCGTTGATTTTTTTAAGTTTTTCGATTCTTTTAAAGATTCGGTTAATGCTTTTGGAATCAGTTCTCCATGTTATCTTTCCACCATGGAAAGTGTAATGGATTTTATTGATGCGCATGGCTTATTCTGCTTGAAAGCACCGTGGAGCAGTTCGGGAAGAGGGGTGATTTTTTCTCTAAACAACAAGAAAGAAAAAATCCTTGAATGGGCAAGTGGAGTTTTAAAATCGCAAGGCGCAGTGATGGGAGAAGATTTTTATCAAAAGAGAATAGATTTCGCATCTGAATGGTTCGTTAAGGATAGCACGGTTGTATATTGCGGTCTCTCCCTTTTTCAGTCAGATGAGAGAGGCAAATATACAGGTAACCGCCTCCTCCCCCAAAATGAGATTAGAGAGTATCTTAAAGAGGAAACCGAGTGGAGGGATATTTTTTTAATTAGACAAAGGGATTTTATCGAAAAATTTATCTCTCCCTACTACTCCGGTCCCCTTGGGTTTGATATGCTGGTTACAGAGAATGGATCTATCAATCCGTGTGTTGAAATCAACCTGCGGCAAACAATGGGTCATGTTGCAATTGAAGTGGAAAAGCAAATTTCCGATATATCTCAGCCTGATATGGCAAAAATGATAAAGCGATATTTCCCGGATGGTATTTTCTCTGTCAATAAATTTTTTAAATAAACTGATTCTCAAAACAACTTCATTTAAATATTCAGGATTACAATGAACGACAGAAAAATTATAAATATTATCGGGAGAGGAAATGTGGGGTTTCATCTTAAAAAAGCATTTGAGGGAAAGGCTGATGTTATTGAGGTCAATCCCCATACATTGAGTGAACTTAATCCCGAAGCAGATCTCACACTGATATCCGTAACCGACTCCGCCATTCAGGAGGTTCTTGCGCGTTTACCCGAGCTTAAGGGGACTGTGGCCCACACTTCAGGCTCCACACCCATTGAGATATTTAAAAGCTATCGGTGCCAAAATTTTGGTGTTTTTTATCCCCTGCAAACTTTCTCCAAATCAAAAGCCCTTGATTACGCAGAAATCCCCTTTTATATTGAAGCATCGGACCCTTATACAAGGGAAAAACTTTTTCAATATGCACTGCTGATTTCGGAGAATGTTCGTTATGCCGATTCTTCCCAAAGAAAAAGATTGCATATTGCTGCTGTCTTTGCATGTAATTTTGTTAATCATCTGTGGGCGCTCTCTGATTCCTATCTTAAGGAAGGTGGACTTAATTTTAAAGACTTGATTCCATTAATTAGTGAGACAGTAGATAAAATTAAGGTGATCCCTCCCTCAGAAGCACAGACGGGGCCTGCTGTAAGAGGAGATCTCAAAATGATTGAAAACCACATTCTGGAGTTAGGCAGTAAGGATAAGCTGATAACTATTTACCGGCTGCTGTCGCAATCAATACTGGAAAACAGGAAATAAGGAACTTATACTTATAAAAATATGAGCGGAATATCATACGATCTTAACAAAATAAAGGGAGTTGTCTTCGATGTTGACGGGGTGTTGTCACCCTCTGTAGTTCCGATGGACGAAAATGGTAAACCTATCAGGATGATGAACGTAAAGGATGGTTATGCCTTTCTTCTCGCCGTAAAAAAAGGATTGCGGATTGCTATTATCACAGGTGGAGATTCCGAACGTATCAAGAAGCGGTTTGAACCCATCGGTATAAATGATGTTTATGGTAATATAAGCCATAAGCTTCCTGTGTTGAACGACTGGATACAGAAAGAATCATTGCAAAATGAGGAGGTGGCCTACATGGGAGATGATATTCCTGACTTGCAATGTATGCGGGCAGTGGGATTATCCTGCGCGCCCCACGATGCATCTGTCGAGGCACTTGCAACTGCCGGATACATATCCCCTTTCAATGGAGGTTACGGGTGCGTTCGCGATCTTCTCCACCAGATTCTAAGGGCCAAAGGCCAATGGATGGCCTCAGAGAAAGATTTTATTTGGTGACTTCATCTGTTATAACCTTATAACCTTATAACCTTATAACCTTATAACCTCATAACCTCATAACCTCATAACCCTATAACCTTATAACCCTTTAACCCCCTACTCCCAATGTTAGAAAATTTAAAGAAATACCACATACTGTTAGCCAGCAAATCGCCTCGCAGGCGTGAACTTCTTTCCGAGCTTCGGATCCCCTTCAACCCGATTTCAGTTGGAGGAATTGAAGAATCCTATCCGGATTCCTTACCCAAAGAGGATGTGCCTCAATACTTAGCCGACAGAAAGGCAGACGCCTATTTGTCTATCATAAAGGATAATGAAATGATAATAACTGCCGATACTTTGGTGATTAAGGATAACAGAATTTTTGGAAAACCTCATTCAGAAGAGGAGGCTTATAAAATGCTCATGGAGTTATCCGACGCAACTCACAAAGTGATTTCCGGCGTGTGTATCGTCACCAAGGAACGTAGAATTTCATTTACCTCCACCACTGAGGTAAAGTTCGCCAAAATATCTGAAGAAGATGCCCGCTACTATATAGAGAATTTTCATCCGTTGGATAAAGCCGGGTCCTACGGCATACAGGAATGGATAGGATGTATTGCAGTGGAGTGGATAAAAGGGAGTTTTTACAATGTCATGGGCTTGCCGATACATTCTCTTTATAAGGAATTAAAGTCTTTCTAAAGAATTTTTCAAGAATCTCCCTGCAAATAAATAATCTTGCAATGAGCATAAAAAGAGACGGTATGCCAAATTTTCACATTTTGACATACCGTCTCCCATTATGAAAAGATCCTTTTATTTTATAGATCAGGATTATGCTTTTTCAGAATCATCATCGTGTTTAACTGACACGGCTGTTGTTGGAGCTTCATATCTATATTTGGCTTCCCAACCGAGTGCAGAGGCACCAAGAACCGCGGCATCACTCTCCTTCAGTTCAGAGATGATGACTTTGGTTTTACCCTTGAAGATAGGCATGATGTTCTTCTCGAGCGATTCCTGCAACGGACGCAGCAAGAGTTCGCCACTCTTTGCCAAACCACCGAAAAGGATGATTGCCTGAGGGCTGGAGAATACAATCATATCGGCAATAGCCTCGCCAAGGAGCTTTCCGGTATATTCAAACACATCCTTTGCAATTGCATCGCCTGCCATTGCCGCATCATAAACATCTTTTGAGGTGATCTCCTCTATATCGAGATTTCTCAACATTGAAGGCTCAGTGCGGATCTCAAGGAATTCACGGGCTGTGCGTGCCACACCTGTTGCCGAACAATAAGCCTCAAGACATCCGGCACGACCGCAACCACAGATACGTCCGTTGTTACGTTTCATTATTACATGCCCGAGTTCACCCGCATTGCCATCGTGACCATAAACAAGCTGGCCATTGACAACGATACCGGAGCCGACTCCTGTGCCGAGTGTGATCATGATGAAATCTTTCATACCGCGCGCGGCACCGTATGTCATCTCGCCAAGAGCGGCCGCATTGGCATCATTGGTGATTGCCACGGGTATTCCTCCGAAAACTTTGCTTACAGTCTCCGCAAGAGGAATGATCGGACCCCAGGGCAAGTTTGGCGGATTCACGATCTCTCCTGTGTAATAATTGGCATTAGGAGCGCCAATACCGATACCCTGGATTTTCCCTTCGGCATCATTAAGCTTGATAAGACGCTCGGCGCCATCGTGAAGCTCTTTGATATAGTCATCAAAGTTAGCGTGTTTTCGAGTCTTTATGCTGTCGCTTGCAACAACATGTCCACGTGCATCGACAATTCCGAACACCGTGTTGGTGCCACCTATGTCGATACCCATAACGTATGGTTTGATCATTGTCATAATCAGTAGATTTTTATAGGTTTTACTTCTTTTCCTCTTATTTTTAGGTTAACGCGCAGGGAGAGAAGTACGTTCGGAAATATGTTCATAAACATTTTTGAAACATATTTTTACGTTCTTTTGCAGAACTGAACACTTGCAAGGTTAACTTCGGTTATATACTATTTTGAACTCCACTAAAATACTCTGATGCATTTCGGAAGCTCTATATGTGTTTATATTGCAAATTTACAAAATATCTTATAACTACAAAACATTCGGGCAATAAAAATGAGCCATACCGGGAATATAATGAAAAAATTAAGGCAATAAAAGAAGAAATTAATTAAAAATGGCCGAACTCATTTTAACACATAATTGTTAATATTATAAAATAGAATTTTAACAGATGTCTCCGTCGCGGACATTTAAATACAATCATACTGAAACATTCGCGTCGGAGTCCTTAATCAATTTAATATATGAACTTTAATAATTTCACTATCAAATCGCAGGAGATTGTCCAGAAGGCCATTGACCTTACCAAACAGGCCGGACAACAGCAGATTGAACCTGTCCATTTGCTTAAGGCGATTATTTCAGAAAGTGAGACTATCGTCAACTTCATTTTCCAGAAATTAGGCGCCAACCTCAATGGCGTTAAAATGGGAGTTGACCAGACCATAGCCTCTTTGCCCAAGGTGAGTGGCGGCGACGTATTCCTTAGTCGGGAATCTAATGATGCACTTCAGAAAGCTGTAGATTTTTCAAAATCCATGGGTGATGAATATGTATCTGTCGAGGCCATGCTTATGGGTATCCTTAAGTCCAAAAGCAAAGCTTCGCAGATTCTTAAAGACAACGGCATTACAGAGGATGGCCTGAAAGCCGCTATCCTCGAACTTAGAAAAGGTAATACTGTGAAGGATCAGAGTGCCGAGGAATCTTACCAGGCTCTCAGCAAGTATGCCATAAACCTTAACGACCGTGCCCGCAACGGCAAGCTCGATCCTGTTATCGGCCGTGATGAGGAGATCAGGCGCGTGCTACAGATTCTTTCTCGTAGAACCAAAAACAACCCTATGCTCGTCGGTGAGCCGGGTACAGGTAAGACTGCCATTGCCGAGGGTCTTGCAATGCGTATCGTGAGAGGTGACGTTCCCGAGAACCTGAAATCAAAGCAGATCTATTCTCTCGATATGGGTGCCCTCGTTGCAGGTGCAAAATATAAAGGTGAATTTGAAGAGCGACTTAAGGCTATCGTAAATGAAGTGACTCAGAGCGATGGCGAAATCATCCTCTTCATCGATGAGATTCATACACTTGTGGGTGCAGGTAAGGGCGAAGGCGCAATGGATGCCGCCAATATCCTCAAGCCGGCTCTTGCGCGTGGCGAGCTCCGTTCGATCGGTGCCACCACCCTTGATGAATATCAGAAATATTTCGAGAAGGATAAGGCTCTTGAGCGCCGTTTCCAGAAGGTGATGGTTGACGAGCCTGATGAGATGTCGGCTATCTCTATTCTCCGTGGATTGAAGGAGCGTTATGAAAACCACCATAAGGTGCGCATCATGGATGAGGCTATCATTGCGGCCGTCCAGTTGAGCGTACGTTACATTACAGACCGCTTCCTCCCTGACAAGGCCATTGACCTTGTGGATGAGGCAGCTTCAAAGCTCCGTCTTGAAATGGATTCACAGCCACAGGCTCTTGATGAAGCTTCAAGAAAGATCAAGCAGCTTGAGATCGAAAGGGAGGCTATCAAGCGTGAGAATGACACATATAAGCTGAAAGAGATTGATGAAGACCTTGCCAATCTCCGCGATACTGAGAAATCACTTCGTGCAAAATGGCAGGCCGAGAAAACTGAAATCAATAAGATTCAGCAGAATAAGATTGACATTGAGCAATTGAGCTATGAAGCCGACCGCGCAGAGCGTGAAGGTGATTATGCAAAGGTTGCCGAAATCAGGTATTCCAAGATCAAGCAGAAAGAGGATGAAAATAAAGCCATCCAGGAGAAACTTCGCCAGTTGCAGGGTGAAGGCGCCATGATCAAGGAGGAGGTAGATGCTGAAGATATCGCCGAGGTTGTTAGTCGCTGGACCGGTATCCCTGTCAAGAAGATGGCTCAGAGCGAGAAGGAAAAACTTCTCCATCTTGAAGAGGAGCTTCACAAACGCGTCGTTGGTCAGGAAGATGCAATCCGTGCCGTGTCTGATGCCGTGCGTCGTTCACGTGCAGGTCTTAACGATCCACGTCGTCCTATCGGTTCCTTCATTTTCCTCGGAACAACCGGTGTTGGTAAGACTGAGCTTGCCAAGGCTCTTGCCGAATATCTCTTCGATGATGAGGATATGATGACACGTATCGATATGTCGGAATATATGGAGAAACACTCTGTGTCTCGACTTGTCGGAGCGCCTCCGGGATACGTCGGTTATGAAGAGGGCGGTCAGCTCACCGAGGCAGTGCGCCGTAAACCATATTCAGTGGTGCTCTTCGATGAGATTGAAAAAGCCAATCCGGATGTATTCAACATCTTGCTGCAGGTTCTTGATGATGGCCGTTTGACAGATAACAAGGGGCGTTTCATCAACTTCAAGAACACAATCATTATCATGACCTCCAATATGGGTTCTGATATAATTCGTGAGAAGTTCCAGGGATTTGCCGATAAGAAGGAGGATGAGAAGCAAAACATCATATCCACCACCAAGCAGGATGTGATGGATCGTCTGAAACAGATTATCCGTCCCGAGTTCCTCAACCGTATTGATGAAACCGTGATGTTCACTCCTCTTGATAAGAAAGAGATTCTTGAGATTGTTGAGCTTCAGGTCAAGAGTGTTCAGAAGATGCTTGCTTCCAACGGCATCACCCTCAAGGTCACCAAGCCGGCTCTTGAACTCCTCGCCGAAGATGGTTATGATCCCGAATTTGGTGCCCGTCCTGTGAAGAGGACAATCCAGAGAATGGTTCTTAATCAGCTCTCAAAGGATATCCTTTCACAGAAGGTTGACCGCGAACATCCGATCATTATTGATCGTGAAGGCGACGAACTTGTATTCAAGAATAATTAAAACCTTTTAGTCAATATAAAATTAGGGGGATGAGCATCCAGATGCTCATCCCCCTAATTTTATA
>CAMWIH010000040.1 GCA_947174305.1 uncultured Porphyromonadaceae bacterium
AAACTCTTCGTGATCGCAAGCTAATTCCAGCCAATGAGCATCTGACTATGCAGATTGCCTCACAGGTCTATGGCATACAGACCGCAGCTAATGGATTATGCTTCACATCCAAAGGACAGCCGGTATATATCACACGCCGTTTCGATATTCAACCCGACGGCTCAAAACTGCCTATGGAAGATTTCGCTTCGTTAGTCGGCAAAAATGAACAGACCACCGGACTTCATTTCAAGTATAACGGTAGCTACGAGGATATAGCCAAGACAATTCGGACAAACGTCGCCGCATGGATGGTTGATATGGAACGATTCTTTGAATTGGTCGTATTCAACTATATCTATGCTAACGGCGATGCTCACCTTAAAAATTTCTCACTGATTCTTAATGGGCAAGATTACCGCTTAGCTCCGGCATACGACCTTCTGAACACCAGCCTCCATGTAAATGGAGATGATCTTGGGCTTGACGGAGGACTATCACCCGACATTGAGAAAAGTGATGTATTTGACCGAACCGGTCATCCCTGTCGTCTCGACTTTGAGAGATTCGGCAACAAGATAGGCTTGGTAAAAAGGCGTATGGATAAGATTCTTAACAAGTACACCTCCCTACCCGTTGGCGCAATAAAACTCATTGCCCAAAGCTACCTCCCAGACAAAGCGAAACGCAACTACACCCGTATCGTCAACGAGCGAATAACCCGCTTCATCCGAGAATCGGAGTGAGGGAAGCAAGGTGTGCAGCATTCCGACCACCAAGTTTAGTTGGTATTAATCTCGGTCAATCATGTCAGCACAACGTTCTATCGGCTCAAAGTCTATGCAAATATGGCTAAAATCGGCTCAAAGTGAGCCGATAATTCAGGAATTTTTAGTAATTTTGAGCCGATAGAACTCTCAAATATGAATCAAAATATTGAAATTCTCCAGTTTCTTCACTATAATCCGGAAGCCACACGGACTGAAATTGGTTCGGCATTATCTAATGCACCCAGCCCAGCGACCCTAAAACGACTAATCGCTGATTGTGTCTCAAAGGGACATATCGAAGTAATTGGTCGTGGTCCTTCTACTCGATACAAACTTTCTCCACAGGCTCATGTTACTATGGAGCTGAATCTTGACACATACTTTGATAAAGACGTGGATGAGCGGCAGGTTCAAGAAATATTCAACTTTGAACTCATTAATGACATTCTTCCAAAAGTAGATTTATTTACACCTGACGAAATGAAGCAACTTGATGAAGCACAAAATTTGTTCCGTCAGCATCTTTCAGAAATGTCAGAGCTGGAGTACCGAAAGGAGATGGAGCGACTTGGGATTGATTTATCATGGAAATCTTCCCAGATAGAGGGTAATACATACTCTTTATTAGAGACTGAAAGATTACTAAAAGAGAAATACACAGCGAGTGGTAAAACAAAAGAGGAAGCCATTATGCTGTTGAATCATAAAGATGCCCTTGACTTTATTCTTGATGTGCCGGATTATCTAAAAGATTTGACTGTTGAACGCATAGAAGAAATTCATGCCCTTCTTACAAAAGAATTGGGAGTTGACCGAAACATTCGCCATCGCCGAGTTGGTATCACCGGAACGAACTATACTCCACTTGATAATGAATTTCAGATACGCGAAGCTCTTGAGGATTCAGTTAGTCTTATAAACAGTAAGAGCAATATTTTTGAGAAGGCTCTGCTTGCACTTGTTTTACTCAGCTACATTCAGGCTTTCACTGATGGAAACAAACGTACTGCAAGAATAGTCAGCAACGGTATTCTTATAGCCAACGGCTATTGCCCTATTTCATTCCGCACGGTGGATTCGATTGATTATAAAAAGGCAATGCTGATGTTCTACGAGCAAAACAACATTGCGGCATTCAAGCGTATATTTATTGACCAATTTCTTTTCGCTGTCAAAACCTATTTTTAAAATTAAAACCATATTATAAAACATGAGATTTACTTGGATTCCATTTTATAAAGAATTTGCCGACAAACTATTAAAGTATCGACATAACCGAACATCATTGCTTGATATAATTTATGCCAATACCGAATATTTTATGGTAAATTATCTTCATGATGAAGATGGGGAAAACGACAAATGCAAGGATATTGATCCATTTACAACAATGGGAATCTTTAATCGAGGAATATCAGAAGAAAAGAGATTAGACGCCGCAAAAAAATTCAAAGAACTCCTTTCTATTAAAGCCGATGTTCCAAATGATTTTTGTGGGATTCCTGTCCTGAATAATCAAAAGTCACACTTTTTTGGATTTAGAAAAAAACGCAAAAATGAAGATATTGAAAATCTATGGCGATTATTTGAGGCTGTTGTTCAAAACAAAGATTGTGAGGATGAATTTAATACAGTCATCACGCAATATATCATCAATGTAAACATTACGATGGGACTATTTTGGATTCGTCCTGAAAGATTCCTCGCTTTAGATAAAGCTAATAAAATCTACTTAAAAGATAAATCTACTTAAAAGATAAATATGGAATAAATCTACCCAAAAACGTCCCTAAATACAAAGACTATATCAGTTTATTGACAGAGGTAGAAGAAAAAATGGCGAAAAACGATATAGCGGAGAAGACATTCTTCGAAATCTCCGCAAATGCGGTTAATCCAACATGGAGTCAAAACGCTCAAAACGATGAAGAAGATTCGTGGTATTCCAGTGTTGTCATGACGTGGAGAAATCGTAAAAATATCATACTTTACGGAGCACCAGGAACTGGTAAGACATACGATATACCAGAACTGGTCGTCCGCTTATGCAGTCCCGGATTTTACACCTCAAATAAAACACGAGAGGAGTTAATGATTGAATACTCATCTTTAAAGCATGGTCAACAGAGAGTAATACATTAATTTAATTGATAGTCTAACGATGCTCTTCAACAACCTTAGATTTAGTTTTGTACGGCGCAGCGTATAGACGGGAATGTTAAAATTTGGATATTGCTTTGATAATCCTTTCAGGTAATCGCTGTGCGTTCGGCATATTTCAAGTAAACTTGATTCTGCTCTCACTTATTGCGATTTCGGGAGATTATGAGTAACTTTGCATTGAGTCACTGTTGTCGTTTTGGCAATTGAAAATCGCCGAATACTTATAAAGTTAATACTGGATGAGGCAAATGCGACTTGTAATGTATTAAAACGCAGTAGGTTAACCACTTACAAACATAGAAAATGTACGATACTTGTACGGATTTGATTTATAATCTTTTGTGAATCAGCAAATTAACCACTTCTGCATCGGACAGTGAAACGCTATTTTGGAATGACACCGCTGGAATTACGAAACAGAAAATATTAAAGAGTTAAAATCCAGTAAAACTTAAAAGGAGACCCCATAAAACACCGGTTAAAACACCACAAAAACACTATAGATTTAATAACGAAGTGCAAAAATTGTCAAATGTTTACCTCCTCTATCCTCCGGAGAAAAACCGAGGGAAAATATCGCCTCCATAGTGGCATACACGTTAAACAATCCCCTGCCAAACAACGTTCTATCCGTGAGGAACACTCCTAAAAGTGCTAAAAATGAAATATTATTTCGGCACCTGATTATATTAGTTATCAATAAATTATAGTTTAAAATGAATAAGATTCTTGTCATAGCCGGCCATCCTGACTATAAAAGTTCAGTAGCCAACAAAGCAATTTTGAATGAGTTTCATCAGCTTGTACCCTCCGCCGATATCGTATATCTCGATGCGGAATATCCTGATTTTAATATAGATGTAGCCCGTGAACAGAAACGTCTCGTGGAAGCAGATACGGTGGTGTTTGAATTTCCCTTCTGGTGGTACAGCGCCCCTTCACTTATGCGTCGCTATTTTGAACTGGTGCTCTCTCATGGATTCGCCTATGGATCAACAGGGACAGCTCTGCATGGGAAAAAAGTTGTATTCTCCTTTACAGCAGGTGCTCCTGAGACAGCCTATTCTCCCGAAGGATACCAGCATTTTATGATGCAACAGTTCATCCCTCAATTCCGAGCCCTTTCAAATCTCTGCGGTCTTGAATGGCAGGAACCGGTGATAAGTTTCGGCATGATGCTTCTGGACCCGGATGACAAGGAGGCAGCCGAAAGGTTCTACGCAGAAGTAAAGAGCCACGCGGATAGACTTGCGAAAGCCGTGATATAAAAAAAATACTTGAACACAATATTTCAGGTCTCCTCTGAGAAATCAACTTCCAGAGGAGACCTGACATTTTTTGTCAGAATTTATCTGCAAAATCGGGCGCCTCAGCGCATCACTCCAATCTTCATTTCTTTATGGTGTTGGAATTCTGATTATATGCCTTTGCCACACACTTCCATTCTCCGTCAAGTTTGAGCAGGAGGAGGAAGTCGGTGAAGTCGATACTACCGCCCCACCCCTCTTCAAGAACACGCACAACAGCCACGGTTTCTTCAACAGCAAGCACGTCAATACGGGCCTTGAACCCGGCACCGGCGCCAACCGTATCAACATTATGATAGAACTGCTCAATCGACCCACGCTCCACTGCTCCATTCAGGATTCCGAAAAGCACGGCATCATCGGTGAAAAGTGTTTTGGCATACTCGCTATTACCCTCGGCAACACTCTTTACGAACTTCTCAGCGGCCTTTGCCACCGCATCATATTCCTTTATTTCGTCTCTCATAATTAATCTTATCTTTTTGATTGTTTGAAGTTATTTTAAAAATTTTATTTGTATGCAAAGTTACAAGCGTAATATCTAAAAATCAAGTACCGAAAAAATTATCATATACTGAAAAATTTTTCGATATATGGAAATTAGAGAGTTATTCATTAACTTTGCCACAACAGAAGTTGTTTTGACCTCATAAAACCTCATAATATGGCCTACGAAAAGAAAATACCTGTAGATCTTGACTGTCCGCTGCGACTTACGATGAGTCTGATTGAATCGAAATGGAAATCCTGTATTCTTGATGAACTAAGAAACGGGAAGCCTCAACGGCCCAGTGAGATTCATAAGCTTCTTCCAGAAGCCGCACCACGCGTGCTCGACCTGCAGTTAAAAGAGATGGTTGAAGACGGTCTTGTAGAAAAGACCATCTATCCTGAACTTCCACCCCGTTCGGAATACAGAATCACGCCCCTTGGCCTCTCGCTTATCCCAATCATCGACCAAATGCTCAAATGGGGTCAAGACCATTTCGATATATTCGAAAAGAAATATCTTTTGAAGTGATACATTCCACATTGACCGACTTGCTGTGAACAAGGCCTCATACATCACCGAATCAAGAGGGTATCATTAAAAAAATAAATTGTTTTTATAATAGAACCTAAACTTGCCGATATCGGCAAGTTTTGTTAATTTTGCCATACTTAAAAATAAAAACTTGCCGATAAATGGATTATCTATCAGTTCAGGAATGGGCCGACCTTCATGACATACCGGTACGGACAGTCCGAAATTACTGCGCCAAAGGGAAAATCAACGGAGCTATTCTGGTGGGGAAGAGATGGAATATCCCCTCAGATGCTACTTTATCCATCAAGGGGAGGAAATCACAGCCCTCGCCTCTCCTTTCCATTTTAAGAGAACAGAAAAAGGGTAAAATGAAGGGGGGTATTTATCATCGCATTCAAATTGACCTAACTTATAACTCGAATCATATTGAAGGAAGCAGGCTAACACACGATCAAACTCGCTATATTTTTGAAACTAATACCATTGGCATGACAAGTGAAGCTTTAAATGTTGACGATATCATAGAGACTACCAACCACTTCCGAGCCATTGATTATATAATCGACCAAACTGAGGGGCAACTTACCGAATCATTCATAAAGCATCTTCATCTTTTATTAAAATCCGGCACGTCTGACGAACGGAGAGATTGGTTTCAAGTGGGTGACTATAAGACAATCCCTAATGAAGTCGGTGGACAAGACACCACATTGCCTGAGAATGTTCATAATGAAATGAAAACTCTTTTAAAGGATTATAATGCAAAAAAACATCCTTTATTCGATGACATAATCGACTTTCACCATCAATTTGAATCAATCCATCCCTTTCAAGACGGCAACGGTCGCGTAGGCAGATTAATAATGTTTAGAGAATGTCTGCGACTGAATTACGTACCATTCATAATAACCGACGAATTGAAGATGTTTTACTATAATGGCCTTCACAACTGGCCGAAAATCAAAGGGTATCTTATGGATACGTGCTTGACAGCACAGGATTTCTTTAAACTTTTACTCGATAAATTCAGAATAAAATATGATTAATACCTTTTGCAAACGATATGAAATAATTAATGCTTTCCGATAAAAACTTAGAAAGAGAAATAATGCAATGTTCGCGGCTGAAATGAAGAATTTCTGACTTGTCACGCAATTTTAAATGAATCTTAACTATGAATGCCGCTTTTGGTTGTAGAAAGTGGACTCCGCAAACTTTATTGCGTAATTCTTAAATTATAGTTAACTTTAGCAAAATTTTGAATTATCATCTAAAAATGAGACGAATTAAATATCTTTTTCTGCTTATCTTCGCCTTGACTCTTCCTTTAGAGACCTGGGCTTCCAATGTTTCAACTGAAACCCAACAGACCAAAAAGCGCAAAAGCACTTCAAAAAAAGTCGCATCCAAAAAAAATGCAAATTCAACTGCAAAAGCAACCGAAACATCGACTCCACCCCCTGCCAAAAAGAAAGCACGCACTCCTGTCGTTAGAGGTAATGAAATATTACGACTAAAGTCAAAAAAGGACAGTGAAAGCAAACTTTATGGATATGAGAACTCCGGTGATAAATATTACTGGTGGGCGGAAGCTCATTATATGGGTCAGGGCAAGGATCAGCTCAATCAAGGGATGGAAACGCAATGGGTTATTGCGCCGCAATACACGCGAGTGTCAAAAGAATTCTCCGAGGGATTGGCTGCTGTCGAACTGAAAGGGAAAGTAGGTTTCATCGACCGTTCAAACCGATTCATAATCCCTCCCGTTTTTGAACAGCAGGATGATCTCGACGGGTTCCATTATGGTCTTGCCGCTGTAAAAAAGGATGGTAAATATGGCTTTATCAATAAAAAGGGGGAGTTTGTCATCCCTCCTAAGTTCGACGGGGCGGAGAATTTTGGTGACGATTACTTGGCCGTTATTAAAGTCGGAAAGAAGTTCGGATGCATCGACCTTAAGGGTGACACAGTGGTGCCTTGCGACTACATTGCCAAGGAGATGATGAAGAATGTGCCAGTGAAAAATAAGCCATATCGTGAAGCCAAAAATCGTGCCAAGGAACGATGGGAGCAGGGGTATTATGCGTCCGTAATGGATCCTATTCAGAAAGTGTCAGAGGAAGTAAACAGAAATATCGAAAATCCTAATTTCACTGAAAAGCCGGGGATTGCTGCACCGGACGGCGCTGTATCTGTTGGCGACGGATTTTATGTTGTTACTGACAATAATGGCAAACAGGGTGCCTGTGACAGCTATGGGCGACAGATTATCCCGGCGATTCACGAAAATGTTACCTACGACCTCACTCAGCGTCTGTTCATTGTCAGCACCAAGGCTCCGGGCTTCCGTTTTTCGGCAACTGGACTGGCAAATACCGGCGGAGGATGGATTATTCCTCCGGTCTTCGACAAAATAGGGGCATTCAGTGCAACCGGGATTGCCCCGGTTGCAATCGGAGATGTTACGGGAGAGGTGAATGTGCTGGGATTAGTGAACGAATCTTTCCTCGAGTCACTTCTTATGGAAAGTTCAAAAGAGAAGGGCACATTTTACACCCAACGGTTGATTGGCGTTCTCCCCACATGTGCCCCGGCTCATAACAACATGGGCATATATTATGCGGCCGAACAAGACAATCTTCGCGATGCGATACATCATTTCACCGTTGCGCACAATCTCGCTCCCGATGTCGAGGATTTCAAGAATAATATGAAGGCCGCAAAAAGCACTCGCAACAACCGGCGCTGGAACCGGGTAATGACAGGCCTGAGCATTGCGGGAGCTGTGTTGACCTTAGGCTCGATGACTTATGCGGCTGCAAAAGGTGTTACCATGGATTCCTCATCATTCAGTTCCGGAGGATCAGCTCTTGCAACCTCTTCCGGTGGAAGTTCCTATTCAGGCGGTTCCTCATCTTCTGGAAATGGCAAATGCAAACGTTGTCAAGGTTCAGGCACCTGCAGTCCAAAGTCAGGGACTTCACGCAAAAATGCCTGCCACGGAAGCGGTTTATGCGGTCATTGCAATGGTACTGGATGGCTTGCCGCAGGTGGAGACAGGGCCGACTGTCCGCAATGCGATCGAGGGAAATGCAAAACTTGCAATGGTTCCGGCAAATGTCCTGACTGTAAAGGTACGGGTAAAGGATAAATCTTTTAACCTTTACCCTAAAAGACAAGAGGAACTTTACGGCAAAAAAACAACCTTATCGCCCCGCCAAATGTTTTATAAGTGAAGAACGAAAAAAATATATTTAATATTATGGAAACATTTGATTCTCTGAAACCGCAAGATCAGGTTTCAGTAACTATTTGGGGACCGGAAGACTCCCGTCTTTATCAATCTACCAATACCGGTTATCATACAGTTGAAGAAGCTGTGCGCGAGGCGATCGCAAATGCAGGATTGGAAATCAATCCCGAAGATTGCGTGTTTGAAGTGCGAAACGACAACACTCTTGTTTCTCACAAATATCGCTTTAACGCCCACGGAAATCTGGTGTTGGAAGTATAAATAAAACTATATCATTAAAATTCGGGACTGCCTAAGAAATTTAGACAGTCCCGATTTTATTTTTTCTCCTCCCCATTATTAATGCAGTATTAAAATGGGGAAGAGACTAAAAGCTTCCTCCTTAAGATGCAACTATATCCTACGCCCCTATTTCGCAGTCACTGCCGCAATCTCTTCTGGAGTCGGAGCCGCTGAAGCAGGATTTATTGCAAACACATAATTCTTATGTTTAATCAAAGCCCAAATCAAAAGCACTACCACCACAGCCCCGCTGAAGATGAATTCAAATGTAGGAAGTGTGGAGTGGAAAATCTTTCTGGCCGCACTGTCAACGAAAGGCACCATCATGATCGATACATAATTGGCTGAAAGCACATACCCGAAATACTGTGTGCCAAGCTTGCGGTTGGGAGCTACGTATGTGGTCTTGTTATAAATGATTGGCTGGATTATACCGTAACCGAAGCCTGTGATGAGCGAAGAGAAGAAATATACCCAGAAATTATGAGTGAAACCTATTCCAAACAGCCCGGCCGCACAGAGTGCAAGGCTTATGAAAAGCGTATTCTTGCCGAATATCTTCTTAAGGGGTGTAACAATCGCTCCACACACCGCACACATAAGGTAATACATCGCTGTCACAATACCCACCTCCGTAGTTGACATGCCGAAATGTTCCATACAGAAAGGAGCGTAATATGAGATAGAGGTGGTGGCGTATGTCAGGAACATATAAAGGCAGATGAGGCTGACCAGCATCCAGGTTGAAGTGCTTCCCTGAAAGTGATAAGGCGCTTTGGCCTCGCTATTACCGGAGATAGCGGCCGCATGCGTTTCATCTTCTGCCGTATTGAGTATGCGATGCTTGTTCACATACTTCTGTGTCATAAACGGAATTAATGCGAGAGGAATAAGAGGGGTTAAATAAACCACGAAAGCTGCGTGCCAATAATGGGCGGCAACTATGCCGACATATATGTTGGCAATGATCACCATTGCATTAGAAGTGGTTGACTTCAAACCTAAGTCAGCCTGTCTTGATTTCCCCATGAACCATTCGGAAATATAACCTGCCGCAATGGGAACCACCAGACCGCAACCCACACCGACAAGACATCCCAAAACGATCAGTGCAACCATGCTTGTCGCAAAGAAGCACCCTATGCCGCCAACAAGGAAGGTGATGAGTCCGGTCATCAGCACGGCTGTCTGGCGTGAGGGGGTGGAGATTTTACCGGCTATAAGCACAATAGGAATCATGAAAAGATTGGGAAGCGATGTAACAAGCTGTGCCTCCATTTCAGATGAGTGGAAGATATCGCGAAGTTTGCCAAGCATCGGCGACACCGCCAGACCCGGCATATTTATTGTCAACGATATCGACAAAATGGCAATAAGTGTGATGAGCGGCATCTTGCCATTGCCCGCATTAACGTATTTCATAATAATACCTTTGATGTTGTTTAACCTTTTCCCCCGACATGTATCACCCTTCCTATATTTACAACTGAAAATATCTTAAAAAGGTTGAAAAAACAAGAAAAAAACAATTAAAATTCGTTACATTTACGATACCTTATCAACATTGGAGAGACAACAGATGACCGATATAATGACACCCGAGCAAAGGAGCCGTTGCATGCGAGCCATAAAGGGGAAAGACACAAAGCCGGAGATGATTGTGCGGAAGTATCTTTTCTCTCGCGGCCTACGCTACCGTGTCAACAATCGGAAGTTGCCCGGTTCTCCTGATCTGGTTTTTAAGAAATATAAGACTGTAGTGTTTATCGACGGATGTTTCTGGCACGGCCATGAGGGATGCAAATATTTCAAGATGCCCAAGTCGAACACACTCTTCTGGAAGCATAAGATAGCAATGAACGTGGCTCGCGACTATGCAAACAATATCGACCTCAAGCTGGCCGGCTGGCGTGTGATCAGGATATGGGAATGCGACATAAGAACCGTCTCCGCCCGAGAAAAGACCCTCGAATGGCTCTATGATACTATCACCCGAGTGAGTGAGCCCAAGAAATCAATTGTAGCCGGATACGGCGTGGAGACAGATAATGAAATTCCTATCGCCGCCGAAGAGACTCCCCAATATGGGCAACATGAATAATCAACAGCTTAACTCCATTCTCCTCTATTCTTCAGTGCAATTGAAATATTGCGGTAAAAATACCTGCAAATTCAATAAAAGTGACTGAAATATTTCAAAATTTCACTATGAAAAATGAAATATTATTATTTTTGCCATATAAAAAGAAACACCCTATAAATTTTCAAAATTATGTATAACGACAACAATAACATCAACACAAAGGTCCTCAAAGGGATAATCGGAGGAGTGTGCGGAATCATCATCCTCATAGTGGCTATAGCCTTGATACGCCCATGGTATAACGTATGGTCGCAGGAGATGGAGGGAAAAGCCGAGTTTGCCAAAGCAGAACAGAACCGCAAAATCAAGATTGAGGAAGCTAAAGCCAATCTGGAAGCTGAGAAACTTAACGCTCAGGCAGAGGTGGAGCGTGCAAAAGGTGCGGCAGAAGCAATCCGCATAGAAAACGGCAGCCTTACACCTACATATATCCAGTATCTATGGGTGCGCCAACAGTCTGACCTTAACAATAAGACCGTGATATATGTGCCAACAGAAACCAACCTCCCATTGCTCGAAGCTTCACGTCTGTCTAACCTTCCGAAACAGTAGATCAGAAATCGTTTTAACAAAATTAAAAACATTATGAAAAAAAGACAACTCTGGGGCTACATAAACAAGGATGGAGAATACATAATAGCACCTCAATTTGACGGAGCGAGTGATTTTCATGAAGATTTAGCTGTTGTTAAAATCGACTGGCGATGTGGATATGTTGACAGAGCCGGTGGCTTTATAGTGGAGCCACAATTTCAGCGTGCAAATTCTTTTTCAGATGGAATGGGCTGTGTCATGCTTGATGGAAAGTGGGGATATTTCAATAAAGAGGGGAATTGCGTGATCCCCCTTAAATTTGACAATGCCACAGATTTTCACGAGGGCTTTGCTCAAGTGCAAATCGGTGAAGACAGCATATTCATCGATAAGGAGGGGCGCCGCGTATCTGACCCAGCCATCACCCGGCAGGAAACTCCCGAATCCATAGAATGGCCAAAGCGGAAGGTGGAGGGAGATAAGATTGGCTATGTGAATGAAAATGGCGAGTTTGTCATTAAGCCTGTTTATTTTGATGCCGGAGATTTCAGGGAGGGTCTGGCAAAAGTGAAGAAAGGGCGTACATCACAATGGAGTTTTATTGATAAAAACGGGAAAGTTGCCTTTAAGGAAAAATTTGAAGCAGCCGGCGATTTCCACGAAGGGATTGCTAAAGTCCTTGTGAAGGTAGAGGAATAATTTCTAATCTTTTTCTAACTTGCCGCATGAAAAAATATTACGGAACAAAGTATAACTCTCAATGGGACGCTTCAACTTGGACTATTATTGCGTTGGTGGTGGCATGCTGCCTGGTCAACCTCTTTTTGGATGAAGGAATAGCGCCTTTAATTGTTTGCCTTGTAATGTTAGTCTTTGTGGTGACATGCTTTTTAAGTATTTCATACAGGATTGACGGAAACAATCTTGTGGTCTATCAGTTTTTTATTCCGAAAACATATCCAATAGATAAAATCAAGGAAATCAAACCTACCAAAATGTGGCTCTCAGCGCCTGCCACCTCCATCAAGCACCGCCTCGCAATAGAGTTTACCGACCGGAGTATTCTAAAAAGCACCATACCGCTTATTATTTCACCCGTCAGGCAAGAGGAGTTCATTCAGCAACTCCTCTCCGTAAATCCTGAAATCAAAGCAAAATAAACACTACTCTTCGCTGATTGCCCTGCGATGGTCGATTATGGTCTTCATATTCTTCTGAGCCCATTCTGTGAGCTGGAGGATAATAGGCACCAGCGACCTCCCGGTGGCAGTCAAGGCGTATTCCACCCTCGGTGGAACTTCCTGATAATACTTTCTGTCAACAAGAGCGTCGGCCTCGAGAGTCTTAAGCGTGTTCGATAACATCCGCGACGAGATATCGGGAATCTTTCTTAAAAGATCATTATATCTGATCGGCTCATTTTCACTGAGCACAAGAATCACGAGCAGTGCCCATTTATTGCCAAAACGGGCCACTACATTCCTCACCGGACATATCTCTATTATCGAATTAAGCTGTTCTTTTTTTCTCATTTTTCCTTACTCTTACCCACAAAATTACTCCATCTCCACCATATTTCCAAACATCCCTTTTTTTAAATTTTTCCGTTGTGGTTAAATGATTGTTTCTCAACATTACTAATATATATTTCACTTAATAACTTTTCCATAACTTCTTGATTAATAAAAACTAAATTGCTAATTTTGTAGTTATAATAGTGATGGAAGCGGAGGAAATAATGTTAAACAATTAAATAGATGTGTTATGAAGCGCAATTATGATGGTATCGTAAAGCACACAGCTCAGGCATATATGTGCTCAAACGTTGAAAGCGACAAAACCACAGGAGCCTGTGGCTCTGCATGTGGAGCCGGCGATGAAAAACCCGAACCTAAACCGGCCGCTTGCGGTTCGGCATGTGGTGCTGGCGAAAAATAGGCGATGGAATATTTTGCTTTCCAATGGCACATAACCGACAGTTGCGACCAGCGTTGCGAACATTGCTACATTTTTGCTGAAGGACATCCTCATCTTATAGAGATGCCTCTCGACAAAGCAAAGCAGGTAATCGCCCAATGTGTGGAAATGTGTAAAAAGATGGAACGCCTCCCGTATTTCTATATCACGGGAGGCGACCCTATTCTGCATCGTAATTTTTGGGAGATCCTTGCTTTATTGAAGGAACATAACATACCCTTCACCATTCTTGGGAATCCCTTCCACATCACCGACGAAGTGTGCAAGCGTCTGAAAGATAATGGATGTGAAAAATACCAGCTGTCATTAGATGGGATGAGGAAAACCCACGATGCAATTCGCAAACCAGGTTCTTTCGACACAACAATCGAGAAAATTGACATCCTGAAAAGGAACGGCATAAGGGTTGCTGTTATGACAACGGTCTCCGGCACAAATATAGACGAGATTCCCGATGTTATTGATCTCGTAGTGGAAAAGGGTGTGAACATATTCGCATTTGGACGATATTGCCCCACTTCGGATGAGAAATCCACTCACATATCCCCTGAGGAATATCGTTCCTTCCTTGACAGAATATGGCATAAATTTGAGCAACATAAGGATTCTACCACAATCTTCAATCTCAAAGACCATCTCTGGACACTATACCTTTACGAGAAGGGACTTTTCAAGATACCGGAAGATAGCGACCCTGATACGATTTACGACGGTTGCCATTGCGGTGATTGCCATTTCACCATTCAGCCGAACGGGAATGTAATGGCATGCCGGAGATTTGAGAGTGTTGTGGGCAATCTGTTTAAAAAGCCCCTTCATGAGCTGTGGGCCGGAGAGGAAATGGAGGCATATCGGAAATATGAAAATTTTGAAAAATGCTCACGATGCGAACTTCTGCGTTTTTGCAGGGGATGTCCGGCAGTGGCCTACGGTTATCATCATTCTTTTTATGCGCCCGATCCGCAATGTTGGAAAGAAATCAGCGTTATATCATAAATATCATACAGAACATGAAAGCCGTCATTCTCACTCATCCCTGCAATGCAAAAGACATCACTTTAACCGAGGTTGCCATTCCGGAATTGAAGCCGGGATGGGTGCCGATTCGCGTAAAAGCCTTTGGATTGAATCATTCTGAAGTTTTGCTTCGGAAATTCGAAATTGAAAACAGCTATATCGCCAAACCCATCATACCGGGAATAGAATGCGTGGGAGAGGTGGTAGATGCGAATGGAACTCGCTTTCACATCGGTGAGAAAGTTATGGCCTTGATGGGAGGCATGGGACGCAGTTTTAATGGCAGTTATGCTGAATACGTATTGATGCCCGAGAAACAGGTATTCAGTTTTAAAAGCAATCTTGAATGGACAGAACTCGGTGCAATTCCAGAAACATTTTATACGGCCTACGGCTCACTTTTTCAATCCCTGCAGCTCACCTCCGACGATACCCTTCTTATACGCGGAGGCACTTCCACCGTCGGACTTGCCGCACTTCAGTTGGCAAAAGCCATTGGCGCAACCGTAATATCCACCACTCGCCACGAGGAGAATTTTGAAATGCTCTTTAAAAATGGAGCCGACGGAGTGATGCTTGAAGGAGACGACTTCATTCAGAGGTTCCTTGACCATTATCCTCAAGGAGCCACAAAAGTTTTGGAATTGATCGGTGCTTCCACACTGCGTGAGTCGCTAAGACTGACTTCATTGCATGGAATAGTGTGCCACACAGGATTGCTTGGCGGGGTGTATGGGCTAAAGAACTTCGACCCTATAAAAGGGATTCCTTCAGGTGTCTATCTAACCGGATTTTATAGCAACAACCCTACACAACAGCAGATTGATGCAATGATGAGAGTCATTGAAAAAGGCAATATCCATCCAATCATTGCCCGTCGCTTCTCTTTTGACAATATAGCGGAAGCTCACGAGCTCGCTGAAAAGAGAGGATTGACAGGCAAGATTGTAATAGAGATGTAAAACACCTCTTATTTCCAGCTGTTATAGCGAATATATTCAGGATGCCACTTATCTTTGGGCTGATTTGCACCATCTGGGTAGCCGATGCAGATGCAGGCCAGTGGCACGATATCCTCCGGCAATTCAAGCATATTCGAGAAATCTCTCACCCTATCGGCAATCGGATATATGCCACACCATACGGCGCCCAGACCAATGGCATGGGCTGCAAGCAGCAGGTTTTCTGACGCTGCCGAAACATCCTGCACCCAATATTCTCTCCCTTCCCCTTCAATTGTGGCACTCATATCTCCGCACATCACTATTGCCAGAGGCGCTTTCGAAGCCATTGTCATCGATTTGAACTTCGTTGAAATTGAATCAAGAATTTCCCTTTTATCAATCACAACAAACCGCCACGGTTGCTTATTCATTGCGGTAGGTGCGCCCATTGCAGCGCGAAGCAAGGTGTCAACCGTCTCCTTTGCCACTTGCTTTTCTGAATATGACCTCACACTGGTGCGGGTCATTATATCCTCGATAGTGGAGGAGCATACCACATTTTCAGGTTCCTCCTTATCATTAGAGGCATAAGCCCATCGGAAAGCAATGAATAAGACTGCCACTCCAAGCAGAACTAATATAAAAGACGAATTTTTCATTTATCTAATATTATTGATTTAATAATCTTTATTTCATTTCCCCAATTCTTATAACCTTATAACCCTATAACCTCCTACCCCTATAACCTCATAACCTTATAATCTTATAACTTTATAATCTTATAACCTTTCTCCCATCCATCATCCTATATTCTCTGATCGTTTTATAAGAGATCCGATAGGACATACAAACCGGCAATACGGACGTGCCACAATTGTTGAGAGCGCAATAAAGACACCGGCTGTCATAATGATATACCAGGGAGCTGATTCCACCATAAATGCCTGGAAAAGCTCATAATCCATCCATTGAGTGAAAGTGTCTATCCACAAAAGAAAAATCAACACACCCCATAGGATTCTCCTGAACCAATCCAGAACATTAAGCATCTTTTTTGAAATACGCACTTTGAATTTGCACATTTGAGCCGTGAGTTGCTGAGCCGATCCGAGCGGACATATATGATTGCAGTAATGCTGAGGCCGTCCGAAAAGCGGATATATGAAAGCTGTAATAAGCATCACGATGGCTATCAGCCCGGCAGGAAACGCAAACCCGGACGACATATACTTCAAGACCAATGCGTAATCCAAATATTGACCACACCAGAAACCTAACACAACTATATTGAGGATCATCTGAATATTATGGTAGATTCTATTATGAACGAAAAGAGGGACAATAGCGGCGAGCAAGGTTACTCCTAACGCAACCCATAATTTCCATGGCATTGTTGATGAGGGATTGCTTCTCGTCCCTTCATAATAATCCAGACCCGCCCTCACATTACTTATGATGGCTTGCGAGGTGTAGGTGGCTCCACTCACGGCATCAACATTTAAAGATAAAGCTTCTTCAGGCGTCTTCCCTTTCCACTGCTCAAGAATAACAGACGCTCTTTCAAAAAAAGACGGTGTCTCTGAATTTTCCAAGGGTCTGATATCAGCTATCTTTCCCTCGGATATACAAATTTCCAGTGGCACAGGTCCGGCGTAACCGTTCACCACTCCTTTCATTCCCTTAGTATTGATTATAACTCCGGTTCCGTCGAAGCTGACAAAGTTTTCGTTTTCAACTTCTTCTGTAGCATTCCCGCTCCTTGCATCATCTCCTATCTTGTGTCCCAAAAGCGATTTATTCACCGACACCGACGCTATGGCAATCATGACGACTACAAGGATGAAACTCATTATGCCGTTGGTTTTCTTCATAAGTGCTTTACTATTATTTTTCCCTGCAAATATAGCAACTTAATCCGAGTTTCGGAAGTTTAACATGGCAAAATAGATGGTTTGATTATTTTTTCCTAAATTTGCAACACACATACAAACTTATTTATAATTTCGTAATTATGAAATATACACCTGAGAATATCACCTCATTGGAACCGGATGATATATTTGTTTTTGGCAGCAACCTTGAAGGCAATCATGCCGGAGGCGCGGCCAGAGTGGCCCGTCAACGCTTCGGAGCCGTAATGGGACAAGGCGTAGGACTGCAGGGACAATCCTACGCCATACCCACAATGCAAGGTGGTGTGGAAACCATCAAGCCCTACGTTGACGACTTCATAAACTTCGCATACGAATGCGACCAGAACACTTTTTATGTGACTCGCATAGGGTGTGGCATTGCCGGTTTCACCGATGAAGAGATAGCTCCATTATTCAAAGAAGCCCGACATCTTTACAATGTCAGGCTCCCGAAATCATTTGTCGATATAATAGATAGAATGGAGGCGGAAGAAGCTAAAAAGCAACCCGAAGCATAACCCTTACAGCAGGGGTCAAATCAGAGCTTTTCCAGAGGAGAAAGCATCTCCTACCCTTTCGCCAAGCTGAATATATCCGTTATGCACTGGATCGAATGTGATAAGTTCCATCTTTTCGACATCCGGTTTACCATCCGGTGCGAGGTATTTTTCATCACAGATGATATTTAGAATGTCAGCGATAAGGTAGAAGCCCGTCTTGGATTCATACAGCTTTTCGCTGACTTTGCATTCCAATGTCATAGGGAAACAATCGAACACCGGTGCATTCACCGTAGCGCCCTTCTCTGAGCTCCAGCCTGCACGTTCCACCTTATCCGCTTGTTTTCTGCCGCTGACAATCCCGACATAGTCGGATGCTGTCATAGTATCTTTGGTTGCAAAAGCCACGGTAAATTCGCCGAGACGGTTAAGGTTATCTGTGGTGGCATGAGAACCGAGAGAAATCATAATCTTTGTGGTATCCCATTGTCCGCCCCAGGCGGCATTCATAGCGTTTGGAGTGCCATCGGCATCGTATGTGCCGATAATCAGAACCGGCTGTGGCAGCAGCCACGCCTTTGGTGCAAAATTCTTTTTCATAATATATTTGAATTATTCCTTAATCATAACATTTCATCCTGACTCAATGTTTTAACAATATATAATTGGACAGGCATTAAAATATTCTTAACTTTGCAACGCTTTGGGAGGAGTCGCCGAGAATTCTTGCAGCCCTCAAAACAGGCAAAGAAAAAATGTATAGTTGGTCCATTCTCATATTAGCGGGATGCATGGAAGTGGCTTTCACTTTCTGTCTTGGAAAAACAAAATCTGCTTCCGGCCATGAATTGGCCTGGTGGTGGATTGGTTTTATATTAGCCCTTGCCATGAGCATGTTCCTGATGACAAAAGCATCTGAACGGTTGCCTATCAGCACTGTCTAGACAGTATAGAGCGTTTTGTAATATTTTAATTATTTAATTTTCAGCAACATAATAATTTGTTAAATAATATTAACGCAAGTATCTATCAATAGAAACGTAATTATCCTTAAAAAATTTCACAAATCAAATTAGTTTAAACAACTTCAATATAAATAAATCATAAGCCAAAGTTATGAATGAAAAAGTTTGAAATTTCAGATTTTGTGTGAAAGACAGGGGGCGTGGGTTTATTGCGGATATTGCACCTTGAATGAATACCCCCCCTATATGAAAAAATCCCCTCGGTTATTTCAACCAAAGGGGACTTCTGACGACAAGATGTATCGATAGAAAACAAATTATGAGTCCTTCTTTTTTCTCACTTCATAGACAACAATTTTAGGCTACCTCTTTCAAACAGCGTTCTAAAAACCTATTGCACCATTCGGCTTGGGCTTTAACCTTTTCCTCTTTGATTTCTAATAGACTGAGGAAATATTCGGCTATATCCTCCTGCGAATCTTCTTCTAAATTCCAATGCGTAGTTATTTCGTCCCCCAATTCCCAATCAGTTTCTATTATATCCCAATGGTCGGAAATGTCATAGGAATCTGTTTCAATAACTCGTGCTGTCAATTTAAGGAGAAACTCTTCAAAGAAGGTGGATTCATCCTTAGCACATCTTTCATCATCAATCTTCCTTGCCTCATTAAGTAAGGATTGAATTTCTTTATCCACTACTTCACCGCACTCATTAAGAGATTCGTAAATTGCCGCTTCGCGGTTGCCTTCTTTTAAGGCTTCCTTGATTGCGAATATATTATGTAACATATTTATAATAACCTCCCCCAACTTTATTATAAATATGTTGGTCGTGGGTGAGGTGCTGTTAAGCCAACATATTATAGATAATATTATAGGTTCACTTAATACCCGAACCATTGGGTAGCCTTTTTAGTCTCCCCCTAATTATATAAAGTTAATAC
>CAMWIH010000041.1 GCA_947174305.1 uncultured Porphyromonadaceae bacterium
CATTGATTCTTTATAAATTGGTGGATTTTATGATAAGTAGCTACTTAAAGAATAAAAAACATTAAGAAAAACAGAGAAAAGTTAATAAAATTCTGTAAATTTGTAAAATATAAAGGAGAACGTGGCTAAATAGGTCATATTGTTACCCAAAAAATCATTTCCCCGCGCTATCTCTAATCCATGTTCACTCTAATTCTAATTTTAATGTGTATGAAGCATCTTTTCACGGTATCCCTTCTTTGCGGAGCCATGGCAACTTTGGCTAATGCTCAAAGTGTGACGGTGATCACCAAAGATGGAAAAGTTACAATCTTCGATGCCAAGGAAGTGAAAGAGATAACTTTCGAGGAGAAAGCTCCTGTTGAGGAGCCGGTCAGGTTCATTGAAGTCGAGGGGTCGGCCTACAGTGTGTCGAACGCCGGTTTCACATTCCGATCTGCTGATGGTTCAGAACTTACCCTTGACATATACACCGAGGCCGCCGGTTACCTTAAGGCCGGGGAATATGCCGTAGGAGGGAGCGAAGGGTTATATATAGACAAAAATGAGAAGTACACCTACTACAAGGTTGGCGACACCACTCTCGAGCTGAAGAGCGGAAAGATGACGGTTGACTATACGGGAGTTGACTATAGCCTCGGCTTCGATTTCATACTTTCCGACGAAAGCATCCTGAAAGGCTCTTACGAAGGCAGCCTTCCGGCATACGCGCAGTATAACAACGTTGCCCTTTCCGCGTGCAATCAGTTTGACCTTGACTCACCGGCTCCCGGTGAGTTCTATATGAAGCTTAACGACACCAACTGGAAATATGAGGTTGTGCTCGACTTTTTCCTTGAGCCGGGAAGCAAGGTGATTCCTACGGGAGTTTACAACCTTAACGAGAACGAAGAGGCTCCGTGTTATGGCCCGTATAGCCAAGTTGACAAATATAGCCCTAATGCCACCATAAAGATTAACACTCCGGTCACTGTTGAGGACAATGACGAGAATACCGTTATCAAGTTCGAAGTTGCCGATGAGAATGGAGTGGTTTATAATTTCACATTTGACGGTTTGATCAACTATATCGAATAACTTAAAGAACAAAAGAAAGAAAATGAAAAAATATATATTATCAGCTTTAACTGCCATATTTGCCGTGTTATGGGCATCGGCCGAGGAGATGGTGACGGTATATTCGTTATATGTCAATACTGTTTCAGGTGATCAAATCGAGTATGCCTTTGAAAAAAAGCCCGTGGCTACATTTGAAGGGGATAACCTTATCATTACGGTGACTGATGCCCCGGGTGTGGAGTATCCAATGAACGAGGTGAAGAATATCACTATTCAAGGTAAAGAGGAGAGTGGTGTGGCTGAATCGGAAAATGCCAAATATCAAATTCGCATCACCGACAGTTATATCACGGTCAAAGGCGTTGCCGAACCGAACGGTGTGGAAGTATATTCTCTCTCCGGCGTGCTTGTAGCCAAAGCGTCGCCTGATCAGTCCGGTAATTGTGAGGTTTCAATAGAGAATCTGGCACAGGGCGTTTATGTGGTTTCCCTGCCGGGGCATAGCTTTAAATTTGTGAAGTAGGAGAAGTATGAATAAATATATAATGACATTCGCCTTGATGGCGACCACCGCTCTTGTAGGAAAGGCAGACGGCCATGATATGGTCGTTACTACAGCCGACGGCCAACAGCATGTTTTTGATAGCAGCCAAGTGGAGAAGGTTATCTTTAGTGACGATCTTAGAGAATATGAAAATTTTGTAAGTGCCAGTTATGCTACCTCTTCATCGCGCGGAGTATATACCTTGACCATAGGTGACGGAGAACCTGATGCCTATGGTGATCCTGCCTCAATCGGTGAGTCTCAGATTGTGTTCAGTTTTATTGCTGATGTATCTGAGGATGCTATGAATGCAGTTTTGCCTGCCGGTAAATATGTTATGGGGAACGGCGCAGAGACAGGCACATTTGATGTTCAGCGTTCCGCTGTTTTCCTTCGGATCGCAGAAGGCGTCAACGGGGTTGACATGATGCCTATAATATCAAGAGAAGTGGAGGTGATGTATGTTGAAGGGGAATATGTCATTACAGGAAACGTATTCACTTTTCAAGGTTTCACCACAGAATTCATATATACAGGTCCGATAGTGTTCCAGGCAACCCTGAGTGAATCTTCTCCTTTTGACGAGGATCTCAATGTGACATTTGAAGGTGCCCAGATGCGTTATTACGGCAATTGGTTTGATCCCTTCAGCGATGATTTGACTCTGGAGCTCTACACCGGAAGCTTTGATGACGCCACCCAAAGTCAAGTTGAAGGATATTGGTTCACTATAGATCTCTATATGCCTAAGGCTGCCGATCCATGGAGTAAAAACATTGTGCTTCCCGATGGAGTGTATAATGTGGAATGGAGGGATCGACCGGAAAACAGCACCTACTTGCCTTATACCTATATGCCCGGTTCGATTCAGGATCTTTTCGGTATTCAAATGCCTGTGGGGACTTACATTTCTCACAAGTATGCCAATGGTGTGACACATCTTGGAGTCGTAACCTCCGGCTCCATCACCATCAGTGGAAATGGCACAATGATTGAATTTGATCTTGTCATGGATAATGGTAAAAAACTTACGGGGAAATATTCCGGCAAAGTGGCGTGCTTTAATTTCCATGATAATGATGCTCCCGAGGATATCGAGATGCTGGATTCTGATGTAGCTTTGGAATGGATGCCCAATACAGTTGCCGTGTCCTATAATGACGGGCCAACCATACTGAAGGATATTAATACTTACCTCGTGATGATTACTGACAGCCAGATGCTGGATGGCGACTACCTGTCTCTCTATTTGCTTACTGAGAAGGATGAGCTTGCGGATGGAACGTATAATATTGGTAAACTGGAGAATTATGGAGGTATAAAGGGCTGCGTATCCTACGGGGGTGATATACTTTATTCATGGTATAGCGACCTGAGTTCAACAGATTCTGATGGCTATCAGGATGTGCTGGCTCCTATTGAAAGTGGAACTGTAACAGTGACGACTACCGACAAGAACACAAAAAAATTTGAAATTGACTTAGTCACACTTAAAGGAAAGAAGATTTCAGGCACGTTTGAAGGCCCCTATATGGACTATAACGATCTGCCCGACGCTTCCAAAAAAAGAGCTGTCAATAAAAAATTCCAAGTAAAGAAATAGTCAGTCACGACTGATTTAGTTAAGTTGAGGAAAGAAATTGTTTAAACAACTTCATAGCTTATTTTCGCGATATGAAGAAGGGAGTGAATGAAATTAAATATCCAGTGGGAATCCAGAGTTTCAAAGAACTCAGGGAGGGTGGATATTTATTATGCCTGCTTGTACTGATGGCAGGGGCCTGCATTGCTTCCTGTTCACACTCCGGATCGCAATATAACAGGAGCATAGATGAAGCTGAAAGGATAATGGCGACAAATGCTGACAGCGCGCTGTCGCTGCTTGACGCTGTAGATCTCTCCGAACTCAAGGAGGATTCCATACGTGCGAAGTATGTTTATCTCAAGGCATATGGTCATTTGAAGAAGAACCGCTCCATGATAAGTGATTCCCTGATCTCATATGCTCATAATTATTATAAAGGCAAGGATAAAGTCAGAGATGTAAGAAGTGGGATAGCGTTTGCATGGTATAGGTTTTGGACCGGCGATACCCCCGGGGCTATCTCGTTGCTTGATTCACTTGCAAGTATGTCAGGCGTGTCTGATTCGTTAAAAATTCAAGCCTTGAGAATCCGGGTATATCTCGGGGTTGCTGAATATCAAGGTGCTCCTCTCATTCCATTTGCGAAAAGGCTTTATGAGCTTGAGACAGATTCCATGAGAAAGATGGAAGCAAGATATATGCTCCTGACAGGGTATGAATATGCCAATCATCTTGATTCGGCCATCCATATAATTGACGAACTGATAGATTATGCCGGTAAAAACAAGTGGGGAGACAAGCATTTCCTTTTTGAGATGGAAAAGGCACAGTTGCTTACAGAGGTAGGAAGAAACAGCGAGAGCGATCTGCTCATTGATGAGATTTTTAAAACGGGAGGCTCTGACAATGGGGCAGCAGATCTTCTCCATTTTCAACATGCCCTCAATGCGCTGAACACAGGTGATCTCATACGGGCATCAAAACATCTTGCAAAGGCCGACAGTCTGACGATCAGATTACATGGAGATAACGCCACTTTCCGTAGCTATAGCAATCTGCTTCACTCCATTATTGATTTCAAAAAGACCGGAAGTGTAAAGCTCATTCATATTGCGAGTCTTAATAATCGTCAGGATGAACGTTTCAACCGCATGAAAGCCTCGCAATGGGAATCGGAAAAAGGAGCGTTGCTCCAGCAGAGCCGTGCCTTGGCTCTCAAATCGGAGAGCCGTCATAAGACGGTTGTAATTTTGGTGATTATCCTTGTTGCGCTGGTGATCTTAGGATTCGCTGCGTGGATCATCATATCTCGCCGTCAGCGGGAGAGAGAAAACGAAGAGCGTATCGAAGCATTGCAGAAAATGGTTGATGAATATAAATCAGCTCCGGTTGCAACGGAAAGGGGATTAACGGAATCATCGGCATTAAGGAGTGCGATGTTAAAGCAACTCAGCATAATTAAGATGGTGGCTGAAACTCCTACCGAACAGAACCGGGAGATGCTTCGTAAGATCTCTTCAATTGATGGGGAAACCAATGGAGAACTTGTGGACTGGCGTAAAGTCTTCGAGATTATAGACAATCTATATGCGGGATTCTATGAAAGACTTCATACCGAACATGGAGAGGTGCTGACAAAGAAAGAAGAACAGATAATTGTGCTTATGGTGGCCGGGTTTTCGACCAAGGAGATAAGCGTTATAACCGGACAGACCACATCCACAATCTATGTTCGAAAATCATCCATCCGCAAGAAACTCGGAGTCCCCGAAAAGGAGGATATTGTGGTGTGTCTGCACAATCAGAATAAGTAGCTACTTAATGATTAAGGGGATATTAAGACCCGGGAATGCCAAATTTAGATTTTTAAGAGATGTAGGCGTTGATTATCAATATATTGTGTCTCGTCTATTAAGACTTTTATATTTGGAGTTAAAATAGCCTTAGACGTAATTTTGCATCAGAAAAACAATTAAAACTGATGCAGAAATGAAAAAGACACTCACGACAATTCTCACTGCCATATTTGCAGTGATTCCGGCATTTGGCCGAGAGATAACAGGAAAGGTGATCGGAGAAAATGATGCTCCGCTCGATTTTGTAAATGTGGTGTTATATCGAGACTCCACTTATCTGACCGGAACAGTAACAGATTCGTCCGGCTTATTCACTATCCATACAGACTCGGATGGAGAGCTTAATACTAAAGTCTCTTTTGTAGGTTATGAACCATGCGTTGCATCGGTTCCTCGTTCTGGAAATGTGGGTATAATAAAACTCATACCTTCTTCGGTTGAACTCGGTGAGGTGGTTGTAAAGGCCACACGTCCTTCAACAACTATGAAAGGGAATGCGCTTGTAACCAATGTTGAGGGCAGCTCACTTGCTATTGCAGGAACGGCCAACGATGTGTTGTCGCGTATCCCTATGGTGGTTGATAACGGAGGTTCGTTGGAAGTGTTCGGTAAAGGGTCTCCTGCAATCTATATCAACGGACGTAAGGTAAACGATCTTCAGGAGCTTTTACAGCTCAATTCACAAGACATAAAGAATGTCTCGGTCATAACAAATCCTGGGGCGGCATATTCAGCAGATGTGAAGTCGGTGATTCAGATTCGTACAAAGCCCCCGAAAGGAGATGGTTTCAGTGGCACTTTGCGAACCGATAACGGATTCCAGCACTATTTCCGCACGGGAAATTCTGTTGATT
This sequence comes from uncultured Porphyromonadaceae bacterium, assembly GCA_947174305.1. Classification (GTDB taxonomy): domain Bacteria; phylum Bacteroidota; class Bacteroidia; order Bacteroidales; family Muribaculaceae; genus Lepagella. The sequence goes on from CAMWIH010000041.1 coordinate 5,899, forward strand.
TGAAATACCGCACCCGTGGACTTGAAATCTTTGCCAATTATGGATGGTGGTATGGAGCAAATCGCGAAGATCGTACCAATGATATGACCACTACAACTTCTATGGGAACTTATCAGCAGATGCTTAATACCATCGGCAAGCAGACTTATAATGATATGACAGGCAAAATCGGTTTTTCATATATGTTTAATGATAAACATAATATAGGGGCTTACTATCAGAACAGCTGGAACAGGCACACTCTTAAGGGTGCTATTCCAAGTGAGGTTTGGCAGGATGGTGCTTTACTTGATAAATATGATTCCGATGTAAATAACAGATCGGTTGCCTTGCCCCGTCATTATGCCAATCTCTATTATAATGGAATTGTGGGTAAATTCAATGTTGATTTCAATGCCGATTATATCTGGTATAAAAACAGGGAGTTTTCAACCAGTGATGAGATGAGCGAAGCAGGGGAAGATAGGGGTGTCGAGACCACCTCCACCAATCATAACCGTATGTTTGCAGAAAAGTTGGTAGTACGTCATCCTCTTTGGCGTGGACAGATACAGGTTGGTGAAGAATACACCAATACGAGAACAACAAACCTATTCACAGCCAATATCCCGGAGGTGACTGATGCCGATAATAGGGTTGATGAAAGCAACATCGCGGCTTTTGTGGAGGTTGCACAGCAACTTGGACGCTTCAATATCGGTGTTGGTTTGCGTTATGAACATGTAAAATTTGATTATTATGAGATGGGTTCTCTCCGCGAGGGCCAGAGTAAGAGTTATAATAACCTTTTTCCGTCACTGAATGTGGCTACTCAGGTCGGCAAAGTGGGGATGGCATTGAATTATTCGGGAAAGACCGTCCGTCCCGGCTACTCACAGCTCGATGGAGCAGTGACCTATATCAACCGTCTCACATTCGAGAGTGGCAATCCCTACCTGAAGCCAACCAAGATTCAGACTGTGGAGTATATGGCTCAATGGAGACAATTTTTCGCTCAGTTGTCATATTCCTATATCAAAGACGGGGTTTATCACATAACTGAGCCATACGGAGCAGATGATGAGGCTACCATTATACGAACCGCCAATCTTGATTATCGCCACTATTTCCAGGCATTTGTGGGTGGACAGTTTAAAGTGGGAGTGTGGCAGCCTCGCGTAAATGTTGGGGTGACTAAACAATGGCTCACCTTGCCTGTAAATGGGGAACCGATGAAAATGGATACTCCGGGATTCCTCTTCCAGTGGCAGAATGCCATTCATTTACCGTTTGATATTTGGATGAATATTGATGCCCAGTTAATGACCCCAACTTGGGATAATAACATGAAGCTATCCAATACGCCGTGGTATGTAAATGCAAAAATCTATAAAGGATTTTTCAATGATAGATTCGGCATCACCGTTGAAGCCAAGGACCTTTTCAATACTTCACAAAATGATGCGAGGTTCTACAATAATGCAGTGCAGATTGACCAGAAGAACTTTGCTACGGGTCGTTCGGTGATACTCACTCTTCAGTATCGTTTCAACACGACCCGCGACCGTTACAGGGGCACAGGAGCTGGAAATTCAGAAAAATCACGTTTTTAATATTTTTACCTGTTTTTAAATCATGAGAACTTTAATAACAATGATTTTATGCGTGCTCATGAGCACAGTGGCAATGAATGCCAAACCTCGGTGTCAAAGTTTCAACAATAACGATGATAAGGTGACCATAGTGTTCACTGATGATAAAGCCGATCAGCAATACAAGGTCTCGGATGTGAAAATCATACCCTCCTGGGGAGGAAAAGAATATCCGGCAACCTTGGTAAAGGTGACGGTTAAAAACGGAGTTGCCACTGTAACCCTTACTTTCCCTCACTTGACACACTTTTCTAATCCTAAAGTAGAATTGCGAATCAATGGGAAGAAGAGTTTGTTCAAGGTATGTCAGTAGTGATAGAGTTTTGATACAGAACTTATTCATAACCTTGCATAGATGGTTAGAATAAGTCTGGTGGAAAAGAAAAACGGAGCGAGGCCTCGACCTCAGCTCCGTTTTTGTCGCGATAGCATTGTTTTATTATTTTATGGCAATGTCTGCGACAATTACCAACTTTATGACAATTATAACAAGGGAAAAGTTTAATTTCACCTCGCTTTTTAACATTATTTGTCTTTCGGACGCACCGGGGTGCGTCCCTACATTTGCTCCTTTATTTAACTATCTATCTGTCTTTCGGACGCACCGGGGTGCGTCCCTACATTGGGGATAGGAGATCAGAATTCTGAGGAGAAATGGAATTTGATTTTCGGGAAGTCATTGCGGGCCATCTGAAGCACGTAATTGCTGTCGGCAAGGAAAACGTCACGTCCCTCTTTGTCAACAGCCATAAACTGATGCTTCCTTTTCTTGAACGCCGCTAAGGCTTCCTCGTCATCACTCTCAATCCAGCAAGCTTTGTAAAGAGAAATCGGTTCCCAACGGCATTGGGCGCCATACTCATGTAAAAGACGATACTGGATAACCTCAAACTGAAGCTGTCCGACGGTGCCGATAATCTTACGTCCGTTAAAGGAGTTGGTGAACATCTGTGCCACTCCTTCATCCATAAGCTGGTGAATCCCTTTGTCGAGCTGTTTCTGTTTCATCGGGTCAGCATTCTCGATATATTTGAACATTTCCGGAGAGAATGAAGGGAGTCCCTTGAAATGAAGTATCTCTCCGCCGGTGAGAGTGTCGCCGATCTTGAAATTTCCTGTGTCGGGGATACCGACTATATCACCCGGATAAGCTTCATCCACAATATTCTTCTTCTGTGCCATAAAGGCTGTCGGAGCCGCGAAACGCATCATTTTATCGTTGCGCACATGGCGATAGTTGACATTGCGTTCAAACTTACCGGAACATATTTTCACAAAGGCAATGCAGGAGCGATGGTTGGGGTCCATATTGGCGTGAATCTTGAACACAAATCCGGTGAACGCCTCCTCTTCCGGACGCACTTCACGTTCCACTGCCTGAATCGGGCGTGGCGCGGGAGCAATCTTAACAAAGCAGTCGAGAAGTTCCTTAACTCCGAATGTGTTGAGGGCTGATCCAAAGAATACGGGTGCCGTGTCGCCGGCAAGGTAGTCGTTGGCATCAAATTCGGGATATACACCCTCGATGAGTTCAAGATCCTCACGAAGCTTGGCGGCGTCAGCCTCTCCCACGAGTTCATCAACCTTGGGTGATGAAACATCAGAGATCTCAATGCGCTCGCTAACGGTCTGTTTAGAGGGAGTGAAGAGGTCAAGACCCTGTTCGTAGATATTGTAAACCCCTTTGAAACGGGCTCCCATATTAATCGGCCAAGTGAGGGGGCGCACATTAATCTGTAATTCCTTTTCGAGTTCGTCAAGTATATCAAACGGATCGCGTCCTTCACGGTCCATCTTGTTGACAAAGATAATCACGGGAGTCTTTCGCATGCGACACACCTCCATAAGGCGACGTGTCTGTGTCTCAACACCCTTTGCGGCATCCACAACAATGATTACTGAATCCACGGCAGTGAGTGTTCGGAAAGTATCTTCCGCAAAATCCTGGTGACCGGGAGTGTCGAGGATATTTATTTTATAATCACCGTAGTTGAAACCCATAACCGAGGTAGCCACGGAGATTCCTCTCTGTTTCTCAATCTCCATCCAGTCGGAGGTGGCTGTTTTCTTAATCTTATTGCTTTTCACCGCTCCTGCCACATGGATTGCCCCACCGAAAAGCAGGAGTTTCTCGGTCAGAGTAGTCTTTCCGGCATCGGGGTGTGAAATGATTGCAAAGGTGCGCCGACGCGCAATCTCTTTATTAAGCTCTTCTGCCATCTTGTCGTTTTTGATTAGAAAGAGTCGGACATAAATGCCCAACTCTCAATTGGTTTATTCTTTTTTTGGGCGATGGTTTATTCTCCCAAAATGGAAAGACATTTTTTCAACGAATCCCGCCAATAAGGGATATTGACCCCGTAAGTATTCTTGATCTTCATTTTGCTGAGCACGGAATAGAGCGGACGCTTTGCCGGCGTGGGATATTGGGATGTCGGGATAGGATTCACTTTTGTTTTCTTCCCTGCAATCTCAAAAATAGCTTTAGTGAAGTCAAACCAGGAGGCCACTCCCTCGTTGGTGAAATGATAAATTCCCGGCAGCCATTTCTTATGTTTGATGATATCATGCACAGCTTCGGCAAGGTCACCGGCATAGGTGGGGGAACCGATTTGATCCGCCACCACGTTAATGCTGTCACGTTCGGAGGATAAGCGAAGCATCGTCTTTACGAAATTGCTCCCAAATTCGGAATAGAGCCATGCCGTGCGGATTATGAGCGCATCCTGACAGAAGGAGGTAAGGATCCCTTCCCCCTCCAATTTGGTGCGTCCGTAGATGCTTCTTGGATATGGCTCGTCATTCTCTTCGTAGGGACGGAAGCTCTCTCCGTTGAACACATAATCGGTTGATATGTGGATCACCTTAACACGATGGCGGGAAGCGGCCTGAGCGATATAGCCAACAGCTACGGTGTTGATCGCGGCGGCTTTCAGGTCGTCGGTTTCTGCGCGGTCCACAGCGGTGTAGGCGGCGCAGTTGACAATGAAGTCAAATTTATTCTCACGTATGAAATGATCCACTTCCTCTCGGTCGGTGATATCGAGTTCCTCGACATCAGTATAAACGACATCAAGGTCTGCATCACCTGAGAAAACTTTTCGTATGCAATTGCCAAGCTGACCGTGAGAGCCGGTTACAAGTATTTTCATTTTATATCTATTTTTCAGAATCAGGGTCGTGGCCGACCCAACATTATCAAATGAGGTTAATCCTTCTGCTTTTCAGGATTAGTCCTCATCAAAATCAAGTTCGTTATTATAATCCTGCTTATAATATTTCGCCAGCAGTGCCAAGAAACGTGAAATCTGCTGTGTGGCCTCAAGAGTGTCTTTCGAAATCTCCTTTCCCTGGAGCCTTAACATCAGGATTCCGTACAGAGCATCGAAACAGGATTCAATTTCATCCTTCTTATTATCGCCAGCTTTGGCGCGTATTTCTACAATATAGGGGAGGGTATTGTAAAATTCGGCGGCATATTGGGCGAACTTAGGATTTTTAAGTAGGCGGGCATGCAAATTATTAAGGTCGATGAGTACATTCTTATTTAATTGCAGGTGTCCGGTTTTCTCCACACCTTCACGACGCATCATATCGATAAGCGACTCATACCAGTCGCGCATCTCTTTCTTCTGTTGGTCGGAAAGTCCCGTATGGCGGTCGATTATCTCTTTTTCTATGCGGTCGAGATCGAGCCCGTAAGCACGTATGAGATCTTCTATCTGCCACATATACAAGAGGTATTCGGCTATATTTTCACGTTTTTTAGCTGATGCTGTAATCATAATTTTATTTTGTTTTGCAAAATTAGTAAAAAAACTTTATATCCTAAAACTTACTAAAACTTCTTGCAGACGGCTCCATAGGTCTGAAGGGGGCCGATAAATTCAGTAGGATAGTCGGGATTGGCATATTGTTCGAAGCGGCTTGCATCAATCCTTCTTTTCAGTTGTTCCTCCTCGGTGCCGAGACCATAGTGCATCGGGATGAAGGTGGCAATGCGGAAAGTCTTGAGAAAAATCCCTGCTCCTTCCCAATAGTCGGTGCCCAGTCGGGAATCGACCGGAAAGAGCGCCACGTCAATATCCTCGCGGGCTCTTACATTCTCTTTACAAAGAAACTCCGACAAAGGTTCAATTTTCTTTCGGAAAAGGGCCAAAGCCTCTTCAACCTCCTTCGGTGAAGATTCATCTTTCCATATCCATGCATTAAGGTCGCCGGCATGAAAAATTCTTTTCCCATTGATGGTCAGGAGGTAAGAGTTCCCCTCGTCGGTTGAACCGAAAGCATCAATCCTTATCAGGCTATCTTCAAAGGTGTCTCCCGGTGTCATGATGATCCGGCATTCTTCGCTCAGATGAGGTCCGGCATGACCGGAGGTGGGGGAGAAAAAGAATTTCGATCTTTTTGCCGTGTCTTTGCTTAAAATGAAATGAATTTGAGGGTGTTGTTCGGCCAGACTGAATATCTCCTTATTGAAATGGTCTTTATGAAAATGTGACACAACCACATAAAGGGGTTTGCCGGGGGCAAGCAATTGCGGGAGCAATCCGTGGGGGTCCTTCCAAAAATCGAAAAGGACCTGACATTCTTCAGTGGAGATAAGGAAAGAGGAATGAAATATATAAGTCACCTTGTACATAAAAATTCTATTGCAATCTCATATAATAAAAGCGCCCCGAAAGGCGCTTCAGTTATAATCAGTAATTTCTATATTGTCTAAGTTTTGTTTCGGCCTAAGCAAACTTGTCTTTTGCCCTTGGCTAACATCTTTCTTTTATCTGTAATCCTTAAGGAGGGTCTGCAGGCGTTTGCGAGCGAAGAAAATACGGCTTTTCACAGTTCCGAGGGGAAGCCCCATCTTATCGGCGATCTCGCTATACTTATAACCCGCAACATACATTGTGAAAGGTTGCTTGTATTCGGGAGCAAATTCATTGATGGCTTCTGAAATTTCCCTTGCAGCGAAGGATCCTTCCGGAGTGGTCAAACCTGACTCTTGAGAAAGATTTAGGTGATAGAGATCTTCTGTAGAGTCAATTATGGTTGCGCTGCGCACCTGACGACGGTAATTGTTGATGAAAATGTTCCTCATGATGGTGAATACCCATCCCTTGAAGTTAACATTGTCAACATATTTAGTCTCGTTGTCAAGCACTTTAAGCGTGGTGTCTTGAACGAGATCCTGTGCTGCTTCCCGGTTTGTGGTGAGCTGGTATGCGAAATTAAAAAGATTGCCCTGCAATCCTAATAATCTCTGTTTAAAAGTTGTGGATTCAGCCATGACAATGTGTTTTTTAGTGGAACATTAGATTTATTCAACAATCCGGCGTTTCAAACGGCAATTTATTAAAATGCTGTCTTAACTGCCTTCTGATATTATAACAACCTAAATAGGAAATGTATCACGAAAAATGGAAAATTTTTTATTTTTTTTGGTAATGGGGGTTATTATCACTAATTTTGCAGATGAAGTTTCCGAATCAGGATAATGACCGGGTGACGACTTCAATGAGATAGGAGAAATAAGATGAGCGGAAAGATAAAGAAAATGAATTTCTGGGTTCGGCGTCGGTCGCATATAGCGCTGGTGCTGATTCTGGGTCTTGTGGTGTTGCTCCTCTTCTTTAATGAGGACACGAGCTATAAGCTTAATATGGAATACCAGTCCCAGATAAATGAATTGCAGAAAGAGATAAAGCAATGTGAGGACTCCGCGGCGTATTATCGGGCAAGAAGGGAGGCTCTGCTTACCGGGACTGAGGATCTTGAGCATATAGCGCGAGAAGAATATCACATGCAGAAGAATTCAGAAGACGTGTACCTCCTCCGAAAGGATTAGGGAAAAGTAAAAAAAGTTGCGCAGATGACAAAAATAGAGAAACGTCGCAGGCGGATGGAAAATCTCTCGCTTATTGGCTTGATTTTGCTTTGTGCCGGTCTTGTGGCTCCGTTTGTCAATATTGGAAGCGAGATATTGCTCACGGTGTTTAAATATGTGTATGCCGTCGGAGCGGTGGTTTATACTGTGGCACGCATGGTGAATGTCAATGCTCCCGAAGACAGCATGCGCTTGCGCAGGTTGCGCAGGATGGAGATGTGGGCCGGGTTCGCTTTCCTGATAGGGGCGTTCTTCTGGTTCTATAATTCTGCACGTTTCCCTAATGTGGGATTCTCTTTGGCCGTGATGCGCGACACCATCATGTTCACGCTTGCCGGTGCGCTCATTCAGGTGATTTCCTCTTGGATGATTGCCGCCCGCATGAAGAAAGAATCGGAGGAGAAGAGTAACAACAAGAGATGAGCAGAATCTTTACGGCAGATATAGGGAATACGGCGGCCAAGGGCACGGTGTTCGACGGAGACCGGGTTCTGGCAACCCGTATTGTTGACAATGCAGATCCCGATGCATTGATTTCCATCGTTTCTGATTATAAAGCAGAAGGAGCTGTGTTCTGTGTTGTGGGGACTTCTGACGATGATTTTGGGGAGAGGCTTCGAGCAGAACTTGATATTCCGGTGATGGAACTTACCAGCACCACGCGTTTGCCATTTGAAGTGGAATATGCCACTCCCGGAACTCTTGGGGTAGATCGGGTGGCGGCTGCCGCCGGCGCAATCCACAAATATGGCGGCGATGCTCTGGTGGTAGATGCTGGAACAGCTGTCACGGCAGATGTCGTTAACCGCACAAGATACCTTGGTGGAAATATTTCACCGGGGCTCAGGTTGCGTTTCCGTTCTCTCAATGCTTTTACAGCAAAATTGCCCCTTGTGCGTCCTGAGGGAAAGATGACGCTTTGGGGTGATGATACGGAGACAGCAATACGCTGTGGCGTGGTGCGTGGCCTTGTATCGGAGATTGCCGGCACATATTTGGATGTGAAAAAGATTTATAAAGATATTCGGCTTATCATGACGGGAGGCGATGCTGATTTCCTGCAACCTCTGGTGGAGGAGAAGGGCATATCATGTGAGGTTGATCACAACCTCGTGGGTCTCGGATTGATAAGTATTTACAACTATAATAGAAGAAATGAATAGAATCAAGCTAATATTGGCTGCCTTTATGGCCGTGATGTTTGCCTCGGCCCAGAATCAGACCTCTCCATATTCAATGTACGGGTATGGCATCATCGGCGACCGAGCCACGTCGATGCAACGTCAGATGGGTAGCGTTGGGTATGCCATGAACTCCGGGCGACAGATAAATGTAATGAATCCGGCATCATACGCCGCGATCGATTCGCTCACATTCCTTTTTGATCTCGGTGCAGACATCTCTTTTCTTAAAAGTTCGGAGAATGGCTCTAACGAGAATACGATCGGAGGAGGTGTGGATTACCTTACCATGCAGTTCCCGATAGGGAAACATATGGGTGGCTCTTTCGGATTGCTTCCTTACAGCTCGGTAGGATATGCTTTTGGAAACGAGATCAAGCACGGCACCATGTCTAATCAAGGTTCCGGTGGTATCAACCAGCTTTATCTCGGCTGGGCCGGAGAGCTTAAAGGTGTATCGTTGGGTTTCAATTTAAGTTATGATTTCGGCAACATTGTTGACGACCTTTTCACCACCACACAAAGCGGCGGTCAGGCCAAGTATGAGCACGTGATGCAGATCCGCGATTGGAACATCAATATAGGCGCGCAATACACCACCCGCTGGAACCGATTCCATAAACTTGTGGTGGGCCTCACTTATTCTCCAAAGAAGACTATGCTTGGAAAGACGTGGGTAACAGCCCAGGAGATGGTGCAGGATCAGCGTCCGGACACATTGGCTTACATGAAAATGAAGAACCGTTATTATTCTCCCAACAGCATAGGGGTCGGAGTGAACTATACCTTTGAAAAGTCGTACCGCCTGATGGTTGAAGGCGATTTCACATGGCAACAATGGTCGAAAGCCCCGTTCTCGGCTATATACGACGAGCGTGTGCTTGCCGGTCAGAAGCCTTCTTCCGTGAAGGATATCCTCACTCCCGGAATGAATTTCTACGACCGCACACGTTATGGAGTAGGGGCGGAATTTGTTCCTGAACTCAGGGGCTCCTATCTGAAAAGGGTCTCCTATCGCCTCGGGGCTTATTATGCCAACGACTATCTCAACATCAATGGTAACCGCTTGAGGGAAACAGGTGTGACCTGTGGATTCGGGTTCCCCACTTATGAAGGTAAAACCATGATCAATCTTGGGTTCGAGTGGAAAAGAAGATCCGCCCATCCGGCCAAATTGATTACAGAAAATTATTTCAATATCACTCTTGGAGTGAATTTCAACGAAGTTTGGTTCTGGCAACGTAAGATCAGATAATGAAATTTTCGAGGACATTCCTTTTGATGATAATAGGACTTCTGCTTGTTGCCGTAGGATGCAAAGAGGAGAAGAAGGTTGATGTGGCCGCAAGCCTTAATCCTGAAAAGATGGCCACGATGACTACAAAGAATGTCTCCACGCTGATAAGCGACTCGGGGGTGATTCAATACAAGATTGTGTCACCTCTGTGGAAAGTTTATGATCAGATAGATACACCTTATTGGATTTTCCCTAACGGACTGTTTTTGCAGAAATATGACAGGGCATTCAATGTGATTGCCACTGTGGCTGCCGACTCGGCCCGTTATTTCAAGGACCGGAAGCTTTGGAAACTCATGGGAAGGGTTGAGCTCACCAAAGCTCCTAAAGATTTATTCCAGTCGGCCGAATTATATTGGGACCAGAACTCCAACAAGATTTATAGCGATTCCTTCATACATATAGAGACTGCCACTCACGTGCTTGAAGGGATAGGGTTCATAAGCAACGACAAGCTAACGGAATACAGGGTTATAAAACCGATGGGCATATTCCCTGTTAATAAGGATGAAATGCTTGAGCCATCTTCATCAGGTGGTGGCGACGGCTCATCTTCGGTAACCGTGACGCCCGTGGAAGACAACACTCCCCCTGCCAAGGATACGGTAGCCTTATGACCGCCGGGCATATAATCGCTCTTTAAGTTGATAAACTTCTCAACACTTTCATTATGGACATCTCATTGGCAATTATCATAGCTGTAATAGCAGTAGTTCTGTCGGGGCTCTTTTCGGGTAGCGAGATAGCCTATGTGCAGTCGAGCAAAGTGAGGATGGAGATCGATGCGGCCCGTGGCGGGCTGGTGGATAGGATCATACGAGGATTCTCTCGCCACGAAGATATGTTCATCTCCACGCTCCTTGTCGGTAACAACGTGGTGCTCGTGATCTATGGAATAGCCTTCTCTGCAATAGTGAATCCCACTTTTGAAAGATGGTTTAACGGAAATGAAGCCTTGACCTTGATATGCAATACGGTCCTTTCGACCGGCATAATCCTCATTGGCGGGGAATTTATGCCAAAGAGCACTTTCAGGATCAATCCGAATTTTATGATACGGCTCGTGGCATTGCCACTATATCTCATTTATCTATGCCTTTATCCTGTATCCTGGTTCGTGTCATTGCTGTCGAATGCTCTGATGAAGCTTTTCGGATTGAGCACATCTAAAGAGGATAACACACGGCTCACAATGGAGGAACTTGATGATTACATACAGCAGTCTATCACCGAAAGTTCGGACAAGGAAGCTCTTGAAAATGAGGTGAAGATATTCAGGAGGGCAATCGACTTCAAGGATACCCCCATCTCCAAGTGCATGACTCCAAGGAATGAGATAACAGCCGTGCCTATTGAGGGAACCACAAGGGAGCAATTGCTGAAAGTGTTCATCGCAACGGGCCTTTCCAAAGTGGTGGTCTATAAGGAGGACATTGATGATGTTGAGGGTTATATTCACGTATCAGAATTATTCAATACCAACACCGACTGGAGAGCACGTATAAAGCCGGTGATCTTCACACCCGAATCGATGTTGGCCAATAAGATGATGTCGCGTATGCTTTCTGAGAAGAAAAGCCTCGTGATTGTGATAGATGAGTTTGGGGGCACGGCCGGACTTGTCACTCTCGAAGACCTTGTTGAAGAGATATTCGGCGAGATTGAGGATGAACACGACAAGAATAAGGTGATGGGTAGGGAACTGCCCGACGGAACCTTCGAGTTCCCCGGCCGGGTGGAGATATCGGTAGTGAATGAGGATTTCGGACTTGATATAAAGGAGAGCGAAGAATATGATACGCTTGCCGGATATATCATCGAAAACCTCCAGGCTCTTCCGAAACAGGGAGAGGTGGTTGAGATTGGGTCGTTGCGCTTCACCATCCTTAAGATGTCAACTACAAGAATTGAACTCGTAAAGGTGGAAGTGATAGAAAATAGCCAGCAAACAAAAGAAAAATAAAGATTTTTGTAAAAAAGAGGATAAAGTTATTGCAATATCAAAAAAAAGTAGTAACTTTACGCAGAAATTAAGAATCGGAAGGATTGCCTTTAGAGACAAAACGACTAATGCTTGATTTTTAGCCCTATTTCATTAATACTTGAAATTAGCTAACCACGGAAATTGCAGGTCAAAAAGGGATATCTGAAATTTCTGCGTAAACAATTTATTTTTTATTTAACTTTTATTAACTCCCTAATTTTAACTTCGATGAGCAACACAAGTAAATTTGAAAACTCTGTAATTGGTATGCAGGGCAATCTTCTTTCTTTCGCTCTAAAGTTGACAATGAATAAGGAGGAAGCGCAGGACTTGGTTCAGGATACCACTCTCAAGGCTCTTAACAACGAAGAAAAGTTTGTTGAGAACACTAACTTGAAGGGCTGGATGTTGACCATTATGCGCAACATCTTTATCAACAACTATCGCAAGAGTGTTCGCGAAAACACTGTGGTTGATAGTACGGAGAATCTTTATCATGTCAACTTGTGCCAGGATTCAGGGTTGGACGCGCCTGATGGTGCGTATGCTGTTGGCGAGATTTCCGCGATTATCGCGAAATTCCCTGCTGATTATCGTAAGCCCTTCTCCATGCATGTGGCCGGGTATAAATATGAGGAGATCTCTCAGAAGCTCAATATGCCTCTGGGAACGGTTAAGAGCCGTATCTTCTTCACCCGTCAGAAGCTTCGTGAGATTCTGAAGGACTATCGTTAATCCATCTTCTAAAAAAGTTAAAGTTAAGGTCGGCTCGTGAAGCCGACCTTTTTTGTTCCGTATGGAATTCCTGTCATCGTCTTCCGAAGATGAGTGCTATGTGTCGTTTTATGGCTGATAAGGTTCCGTAGTGGCGGGCCATTACCTTATATCTCTCTTTAAGGGACTTTATTTTATTCTTATCTGTCATCCCGTCGGATAGATAGTTTATTGCAACGGTATTGAGGTTGATGCATTTTTCCGGATCTGTGTTGCGTATGCATTTAATGGTCCAATCATAATCGGCCGAAAAGCGATATTGCAAATCATATTGAGGCGCAATCTCTTTCTTTACCATAAAGGCTTGATGACAAATAAGCATACCTTTTGAAAAACTGTCGTGGGTGAGCAAAAGAGGAGCCGTATAATGTCGTGGCCCGATATCATCTCCGTCGGAATTGACAATCATTGTGTCGGCATAAATGATGTCGCGGTCCTTTTCTGCTTCTTCAGCATAAAGAGCGAGGGTATCGTATGCGCGGAAAGAATCGCCTGCGTTCAGGAATAAAACATATTTCCCTCTTGCCAGGTCAAGGCCTTTGTTCATGGCATCGTAAAGCCCGTTATCTTTTTCGCTCATTATCCTTGCATCTCCGTTTTTGCGTGCAATTTCGAGGGTTCGGTCGGTAGAGGCTCCGTCGATAATGAGATGCTCAAAATTGTCATACGACTGGCTCATTACCGAATCCATGGTGACCGGCAATTCTTTTTCCGCGTTATATGTGATGGTTATTATAGAAATGAGTGGATTGGTCATAAAGTGGAAAATTAAATAAAGTATTTTACCATCAAATTTAATAAAAAATCAGGGTTGATGATAAAACAATTTAAAAATTTGTTGTAATAATCAATAGAAAGGGTTAAATTTGCGGTGTATTACAA
>CAMWIH010000042.1 GCA_947174305.1 uncultured Porphyromonadaceae bacterium
CCGAGCTGCCCCTAGCTCACATTAGTGTAGGGAGGACAAGGGGCTCCAACTTTTTCTTTGTTTTGGAAAGGCTCACTTTTTTTCCAAACTTTTTTACTTTATTCTTACAATATCCTTAAAATCAAAAGATTATTTTAGATATTTTTTCTTATTTTTTTATTCTTTTATTTCCCGATGTTGTGGAATCGACAATCGTAAGACAGCTTGCGGGATAAAAAAGTTTAATACGGCCATTTTAACATTCCATATATTTTAACTAATTTTGGACTGTCAAATCTGCAACCGTGTTGTTTTCAGGTGGCAAAATTAACATATTTTTTATTAATTTCAAAAAAAACCTCAATTAATAGAGTCTTTTTCTGACTCCAACAGTTAATTTCATCTGATTTCACCCAAAAAAGCAAGATTATCGGCATTTTATTCAATGGCACGAAAAAAAGGTAATATTAGAATTAGGATAGAGAATGAGTCTCATCTCTCAACCATAACCGACACCAGGATGTCGCGTTGGGGGGTAACCGGGATTATCCTATGCGTGATACTTATTTCTATCTTTTCGGGTTGCCTTATTGTTCTTCTCACTCCTCTCCACACCCTTCTGCCCGGATATCTCAAAGAGAACCAGCGAGCTGCAACTGAGGAGAATCTTATGCGCCTTGACTCTCTCCGCAATATATATGAAACCAACCAACGCTATATTGGAAATTTCCTCCGGATAACGGATACGGAGAGACTCCCCGACGATTCAATCCTCATAAAAAGAGACTCGGTTCTTTCAAGTCGCGACACCCTCTTGCCACCATCTTCTCGCGAGCGTAAATTTGTGGAGAGGATGGAGGAACAAGAGAAATTTAATATTTCCGTGCTAGCTCCCCTTGCCGCCGACGGAATGACCTTCTCCCCCATTTCCGATACCGGCATTTTCTCTTCGGCTTCAAAAGACTCCGAAATCGGTGAGGTGCTTCTACCTACCGATGCTTCGGTGTTAAGCATTACGGAAGGGACTGTTCTCGCCGCTTTTTTTTCAAGAGCGGAAAACGGATATGTAATGGTGGTTCAGCACCCCCGGGGGTTTGCATCACGGTATTCACATCTTGGGAAACCATTGGCTGTTATGGGAGAGGATGTGGCACCGGGCCAGATCATTGCCTCTCCTCCTCCATCTGACAAGTCAGGGAAAAGATACATATCTATAAGGATGTGGCATAACGGGCTTCCTGTCGTGCCATACAAATTTATTAATGAACGCGATTCGGGAAACGCAAAAGAATTGTTCGGCAAAGAAAATTCTTTTGAAGCGCCCCGCGGGAAGTGATCTAAACAAATCTGAAATGAAAAACGGAATCATAACCAACATAGCAGTTTTAGGGAGCACGGGGAGCATCGGCACTCAGGCTCTCGACATCATATCTGAACATCCTGATAAATTTCGTGCTTCCGTACTCACAGCGGGCAGGAATTGGGAACTTCTTGCCAAACAGGCACGACGGTTCCTCCCCTCAACCGTAGTCATTGCCGAGCCCGAGGCTTATCCCCTCCTTAAAGAAGCTCTGAAGGACCTCCCCATTCAAGTGATGTGTGGTGCTGATGCTATAGCTGATGTCGCGGAACTACCGGAAAATGATATTGTGGTTACGGCCATGGTTGGATATAGCGGACTGATACCGACTGTCAGGGCAATTAAAGCCGGCAAAAGGATTGCTCTTGCCAATAAAGAGACTTTAGTGGTTGCAGGAGAAGTGATAACAGGTCTTTTATCTGAGTATAATGCAGAGATTGTGCCGGTTGACAGCGAACATTCCGCCATTTTCCAATGTCTCATGGGTGAAAAGAGAAGTCAGGCCACAAAAATTATACTGACAGCCTCCGGAGGGCCTTTCCGCACAAAGACCGTTAAGGAACTTGAAAATGTGACTGTGGCTGATGCCTTGCGTCATCCCAACTGGTCGATGGGAGCAAAGGTCACAGTTGATTCCGCCTCGATGATGAACAAAGGATTTGAGATGATCGAGGCTAAATGGCTGTTCAATTTTGAGCCGGCAGAGATTGAAGTGGTGGTGCATCCTCAGTCGATTGTTCACTCAATGGTTGAATTTATGGATGGTTCCGTAAAGGCACAACTGGGCACTCCCGACATGAGAATACCTATATCATTGGCCTTGGGCTATCCCGACAGGATAAAATCTCCAAGAAAATCCTTGTCACTAAGTCAATATTCCAATCTCACTTTCGAATACCCGGATTATGATAAATTCCCATTGTTGGGTCTCGCATTTGATGCGATAGAGGCGGGAGGGAACATGCCTTGCATATTGAATGCAGCCAATGAGAAGGCCGTGGCCACGTTCCTTGCAGGGAGAATGAGGTTCATGGATATGCCTCGTTTCGTCAGGGAGGTAATGGAGGCCACTCCCTACATAAGCAAGGTTAGCCTTGACGACCTGATAGAGTCTAACAGAATTGCCTTAAGTGTGGCGGAAGAAAAAATTAAAAAATATATTCAATAGAAAGCATTTCGTATCGTTAAAAGAGTATCACCAATAATCATCCTATTAATCCCTATTAATAAGGAGTGAAAACTAAAAAAGAATACAATATATAATATAGTTCAAAAGTGGAAACATTCTTAATAAAAGCGGCACAGCTTATACTGGCTTTTGCAATTCTTGTTATCATTCACGAGTTCGGTCATTTCCTGTTTGCCCGCATTTTCGGAGTCAAAGTGGAGAAATTCTATATATTCTTTGACCCTTGGAAGGAGATTTTCAAATGGAAACCTAAAAAATATTTCGGTTTCTTTGGAAAGACAAAGAGTTTAGAGAAAAAAGATGATGAAGGAAAGGATGATGACAAAGAGATAGCAGAAGGGGGAAAGGAAGCGGGAAAGAGATCCTCTTTCTGGGGCGATACCGAATATGGAATCGGGTGGCTACCATTGGGAGGATACTGCAAGATTGCCGGAATGATAGATGAATCCATGGATACCGAGCAATTAAAGCGCGAACCTCAAAAATGGGAGTTCCGTTCCAAACCGGCGTGGCAACGCCTATTGATAATGATTGCCGGTGTACTCTTCAACTTCCTTCTCGCCATTCTCATTTATGCCGGTATCGTATATGCCACGGGTGAGAAATATGTTCCGATGAGAGAAGCCAAGATGGGCATGGAATTTTCCGGAGAAGCGCGAAAAATTGGATTCCATAATGGAGATATACCAATAAAGGCAGACGGCGAAGAACTTGACAAGCCTGCTGAAGCATTCATGCAGATGATGCAGGCCAAGAATGTCACCGTGCTTCGTGACGGCAAAGAAGTTGACATTGCCATTCCTGAGAAATTCATATTCACCATGGAGCAGGAAGCGAAGAGCGACACTGCTACAATCGCTTTCTTCACTTATCGTTTCCCGGCACGTGTGAATCAAGTGGTGATGGGCGAAGGAGCAGCCAAGGCAGGAATCCTTGAAGGAGATGAATTTATTGCAGTTGACACTGTTTCCACACCCTCCCTCCTCTCCTTCCAGAATGCACTTAAGGGACACGAGAATCAGAAAATAAATGTCACGCTGCTTCGTAAGAATAATGAACGCACGGATACCCTGACATTACCTGTTCAACTCTCCGGAGCATCGAAAATGGGTATCGGCTTGGAGATTGACCCCTCGGCGTTCTTCAAAGCCAATGAGATTCATTATTCATTGTTGCAATCTGTGCCTCGGGGCATAGAGATGGGAACGGATAAGCTTACGGCTTACGCAAAGTCCATGAAGATGGTATTCACCAAAGAGGGGGCAAACTCCATTGGAGGCTTCGGCACGTTAGGATCCATCTTCCCGGAAAAATGGAATTGGATTGCTTTCTGGAATATCGCGGCTTTCCTTTCCGTGGCACTCGCTTTTATGAATATTCTTCCCATTCCTGCTCTTGACGGAGGGCATGTGCTTTTCCTCCTCTATGAGGTCATCACAGGCAGAAAGCCGAGCGACAAATTCCTTGAATATGCTCAGGTGACAGGAATGATTCTCCTTATCCTGTTGCTTCTCTATGCCAACGGAATGGATATAGTAAGGCTCTTTAAATAAATTGAACTGAGGCTTTTCAGAAAAGACTTAATTAATAAGACTCAACTAAAAGGAATAATGAGCAATAAAATAATAAAATTAAAACCGGGCAAAGAGGAATCGTTGCTTCGGCATCATCCTTGGGTGTTTTCAGGAGCGATTGCCTCCTCTCCGAAAGATATAGAGGAGGGAGAAGAGGTAACCGTGACAGATAATAAAGGTAATGTGCTCGGAACAGGTCATTATCAGATTGGCTCCATCACCGTCAGGATTCTGGAATTTGGCAAGGAGAGGCTTTCAGAAGATTTTTTTGAGCGCAGGCTTCGAAGCGCATTCCGGTTGCGTCAAACCTTAGGATTGATACGGCCCGACAACAATTGCTTCCGCCTTGTTCATGGCGAGGGGGATTTCCTACCCGGACTTGTGGTTGACATTTATGGAGACACGGCTGTGGTGCAGGCTCATTCTCCCGGAATGCATTTTGCCCGCAGGAAAGTGGCTGATGCCCTTACCCTGATTCCTGAAGCAAGGATAAGGAACGTGTATTACAAATCTGAAACCACCCTACCCTATAAAGCTCACCTTGACCCGGAGAATGAGTATCTGATAGGTAGCTACGATGGCAACATAGCAATCGAAAACGGGTTGCAATTCAACATTGACTGGTTAAAGGGACAGAAGACAGGTTTTTTTGTTGACCAACGCGAAAACCGCGCCTTGCTTGAAAAATTCTCCAACGGACGCAAGGTTCTGAATATGTTCTGCTACACCGGGGGATTTTCCGTGTATGCAATGCGTGGAGGAGCACTCTCGGTCGATTCTGTTGATTCATCTTCAAAAGCTGTTGCGCTTACTGATGCCAATATAGATTTGAATTTCCCCGGTGATCCGAGACATCACACCCACGACACCGATGCCTTCAAGTTTCTCGCTGAAATTAAGAAGGATGAATATGATCTCATAATCCTTGACCCTCCGGCGTTTGCCAAACACAGGTCAGCCATAAAGAATGGCCTTATCGGTTATCGCAAACTTAACGGGAAAGCATTTGAGAAGATAAAGTCGGGAGGGATTCTGTTCACTTTCTCATGCTCCCAAGCCATTACCAAAGAGATGTTCCGTCTTGCAGTTTTCAGCGCTGCCGCTAAATCAGGAAGAAAGGTGAGGATTCTGCATCAGCTTTCCCAGCCGGCCGACCATCCGGTGGATATTTCACATCCCGAAGGGGAATATCTCAAGGGCCTTGTCTTATACGTGGAATAATCCTCTTACCTCTCTCCTTCCCTTCAAATCCCTTCTCCTCCCCTCCTCATACCTTAAATCAAATATCCATAATAACAACAAGCTATAGAAATGAAAAAATTAATCCCAACACTAATTCTCGGAACAATGGCAACATTGAATTCAGAAGCCGTGGTTGATAAGAATTTCAACTATCACGTTGATCGCTTTGCGGATATTGAGGTGCTGCGCTATGAAGTGCCCGAATACGACAGGCTTTCGCTCAACCAGAAAAAGATGCTTTATTACCTTTCTCAGGCAGCCCAGATGGGACGCGATATCCTTTGGGACCAGAACGGTAAATATAATCTTCAGATTCGTCAGCTTCTTGAAAAAATTTATACTGACTATTCCGGCGACCGCAACTCTAAAGAGTTCAAGGCTTTTGAGAAATATCTGAAGCAGGTATGGTTCGGCAATGGAATCCACCACCATTATTCGACCGATAAATTCACTCCTGAATTTTCAAGGGCATTCTTTGAGGCCGAGGTTGGCAAGATAGCCGATAAAGACCTTCCGCTGGCTAAAGGGGAAACACGTGAGCAAATGATGACCACCCTGATTCCTGTCATATTTGATCCTGCCGTAATGGCAAAGCGCGTGAATCAGGACGGAACTCAGGACGTTGTGGCAACCTCGGCAAGCAACCTCTATGGCGATGGCGTGACCCAGGCAGAAGTGGAAGCATTCTATGCCGCCATGAAAAATCCAAATGATGATACTCCGGTGTCGTATGGCCTGAATGCAAAGGTGGTCAAGGAAAACGGCAAACTCAAGGAGGAGAAGTATCATCTCAACGGACTTTATGGCCCGGCAATTGCCGAAATAATATATTGGCTTGATATGGCCAAGAACGTAGCGGAAAACGATGCACAGAAAGCATATATCACCAAACTTATCGACTATTACATCACCGGCGACCTTCGTCTCTTCGATGAGTATTCAATCTTATGGGCAGAAGATACAAAGTCTGACATTGATTTCGTGAATGGATTCATCGAGAGTTATGGCGACCCATTAGGTATGACCGGTTCTTGGGAATCATACGTGAACTTTAAGAACACTGCCTCCTCGGAGCGTACGGAGAAGATTTCAAGCAATGCGCAGTGGTTTGAAGACCGCTCCCCCGTAGATCCCCGTTTCCGTAAAGATAAAGTGAAGGGTGTTTCTGCCAAGGTAATCACGGCGGCAATGCTTGCCGGCGATGCTTTCCCCTCTACAGCCATAGGAATAAACCTTCCTAACTCAAACTGGATCCGCGCTCAGCATGGTTCCAAGTCTGTTACTCTCGAGAATATCACCGAGGCTTACGATATGGCTTCTCATGGGAATGGCTTCAACGAGGAGTTTGTGATTGATGAGCCTACAAAGAAAAATCTGGAGGATTACCTCTATATCACCGACATGCTTCACACCGATCTCCATGAATGTCTCGGGCACGCATCGGGACGTCTGTTGCCGGGTGTGGACCAGGATGCCCTGAAGGAGAACGGCTCCGCTCTCGAGGAGGCGCGGGCTGACCTTTTCGCCCTCTATTATGTGGCCGACCCCAAACTTCTTGAACTCGGCATTCTTGACAATCCGGATGCTTATCAGGCAGAATACTATAAATATATGCTCAATGGCCTTATGACTCAGCTAAACCGCATCGAACCGGGCAACGACATTGAGGAGGCACACATGCGCAACCGGCAGCTGATTGCCAAATGGGTGCTCGAGAATGGACGTAAGAAAGGGAAAGGAGGCAAGGATGTGGTCGAACTGATTAAGAAGAATGGCAAGACCTACGTCCGAGTCAATGACTATCCCAAGATGCGTGAACTTTTCGGAAATCTCCTTGCAGAGATTCAGAGAATAAAGAGTGAGGGTGACTATAAGGCCGGTAATGACCTGATTCAGAAATATGCTGTCAAGGTTGATCCCAAGATTCATAAGGAGGTCCTCGACCGCTTCTCTAAACTCGATATCCCTCCTTACCGTGGATTCATTAATCCGGTATATACTCCCGTATATGGCAATGATGGGGAAATCACTGATATCACCATCACTTATCCGGAGAATTATACAGAACAGATGCTTCGTCTTTCACGCGATTATTCGCCACTCACCAAGAAATGAACGATACAATCCGACAGATAAAGCAACAGTTTTTTGCTTTCCGCAACGGCATCCTCGCTGATGCGTTGCGGAAGCAAACTCCCTACGAAATAATTTTCGGACTCCAGATTCCTCAGATAGCGGAAATTTCACGTTCTCTGACACCCTCTATGGAACTCGCCGAACGTTTATGGGAGGATGCCAAAGTAAGGGAATCGCGTCTTTTGGCAACTTACCTTTTCCCGATAGACCAAGTCAATGCGGAAAAGGCTCTCAAATTGGCGAGCGAAGTCAACACTGTTGAGGAGGCAGATATGCTTGCTTTCCGGCTATTAAAACGGCTCTCCTTTGCATCCTCTCTTTTGGAAGCAATGGAAAGCCGTGATGATATATCGGGATATATGAAACAGACCCTGAGGAATCACTTAAGCTGACTTATCCGGGTTGGTTTCCATTGTCGGAATCATCTTTCTCCCGGTTATTATATTTGTAAGAGACAAGTTCCTTCCATTTATGGAAGGTGCTTGTCTTTTCTTCTGTGTCGGTCTCTATGAACTCACGGCTCATTGAGGCTGAACGCATCACCCAGTTCCCTTCCCGGTCATATTCATATCCAAAATAAGTGATGTTGGCCTTTGCCGTCCCTTGAGGTCCTGATTCAATGATTTCAGCCTTTAACGGGAAGGAATTTTCATTCAATTCGGTATAGGTGAGTTCCCAGGAAGTGCCGTCCTCATAGTTCATCGAATAAGCGTAATTGATTCCATCCTCATTCTGCTTCGGGTAGAGCCCCATAAGCGAGCCTGTAAAATTACCCAATGTGTCGAAAGTCAGTTCCATGGTGGGTAAAGGATAGACCACACCCGCTCCGTGACGCATCTCAGAACGTTGAGCCACGTCTCCACGGATGCCGAAGCTTTTCAAGTCCGGCGAAAAGTAAATTTTCACAGAATCGGTGGACTCGGCAATCGTATCTGTCACAACAGTATCGATTTTAGGAGTATCGACATCTTCCTTCTCCTTCATAGCGGAGTGACCGCATGAGCCTACCACTATACAGCTCATCGCGGCAAGGAATGCCGGCAAAAGGGAGTTCGGCATGCGTTTTTTCAATGTATATCTGTTTTTTATTTTCCTATTCATACCTGACATAGCAAAAATCTTTTCACGAAGTTAATAAAAATCAATCGTCTTCACAAATATCAGTTTTGAAAAAAATCTTCGTATCTACATTCGAGGCTTAGTTTAGCCCATCTCTTTGTTAAGAAATGTTGATTAAGATTAAACAGGTTAAAATAATCCTCTTACACCCAACCATTGAGATATGTCGTGCGTTTAATAGATACAAAGCAATATGGATACGACGTTTAAAGTTTCGTGAGAAAAGTTGAATGTCATTAGTTTAGTTAGATATAGTTTATAGTGGAATCGTCGATGGCCCTGCATGGAAATGCGGGGCCATCCTTTTTTTATCAAGAAGTTGTGGTCAGAATTTTGAGTTTAACATTTAAATACCTAATTTTGTAATTATTTACGCCTCGCATCTCAATGTGATTACGAGAGACAGTTTTATGACAACGCGATTCCGAAAAATATTGCTTGAACTTCCGCCTTGGATACTGACAGGGATGACTCTTGCCGCCATCCTGTGGCTCACCCTCAGTCCGCGGCCTTTCGGCTCACTGCATACCCCATTCTTTCCGGGTGCCGACAAATTGGCACATGCACTTATGTTCGGTTTCCTGGTTGCCATGATGGCTCTTGACAGGACAAGAAAGAGGAATTTCATTAAACTCTCCCCGCTATATTTGATCTGCTGCGCCATCCTCTCCTCCCTTCTTGGCGTGGCAATTGAATATCTTCAAGAAGCGTTGCACACCGGACGCACTTTTGAATATATTGATATGGTAGCCGATAGTTGCGGTGCATTTGCGTCGGCTTTCATCTGGTTGTTGCTACAACCTAAAGACATTGAATGAAATGATATGAATAAAAATCTTGACCCTTCTAATGATACGGAAGCGGGAAAGCTTCCTCCGCACCCAGACCCCTCTTCTGATAATGACGCAGAAGCCAAGAAGCTTCCGCCACGTAAGCATTTCATCAGGCCGAAATGGCTGAGGATAGTGCTTAGGGTTCTCCTGTGCATCATTCTTTTCATTCTCCTTATCCCGGTCCTGCTCTATGTTCCACCGGTCCAGACTTTCATAAAGAATGTAGCCTGTAATGCGGTGTATAAATCCACGGGGATGCAGATTTCAATTGACCGATTCCGGTTGCGATGGCCTCTTGACGTGGAACTCGATAACGTTCTTGTGATAGATGCCAACAAGGACACGATGGTGAACGCAAAACAGGTTATTGCGGATGTGAAGATGCGTCCGTTGCTCGATCTCGATGTGAAACTTAACCGGCTTAAGCTCGTCGAGGGGGATTACCGGATGATTTCCCCGGATTCATCCATGATTCTCAGGGTACACGCCGGATTACTCGATGTGGATTCAAAAAGCTCCGCAAATATCCGGACATCCGAGATTCTCCTTAACAAGGCCTACCTGAAAGATGGCGACCTTAAGCTATACATGAACGTGTGGAAACAGAAACCGACCCCTGCCGACAGCACGTCGTCTTCCACACCTTTCCTCATAAAGGCAAATGATCTTCACCTTGAGAACTTCACTTTCGGAATGTCGATGCTTCCCACCATCGACACTCTTAAGTTGGCCGTTAACAATCTGAGGTTAAAAGGGGGGGTGATCGACCTTCGCGAAAACAGCGTTAACTGGAAACTCGCCTCCATAAACGGAGGGGCCGCTACCTACATCACCCCTACTCCCGAATGGGTGGCCCAGCATCCGGTGCCACCGCCCACACCCTCTACCGGCCCTCCTATGAAGATTATGGGAGACTCAATAAGCCTTGCTAATTTTAAGGCACTGTATGCCACAAAAGGTGTTAAACCTGTGGCAGGTTTTGACCCTTCTTACATTCAGGTGTCAGATGTGGCAATCGGCATGAAGGATTTCTATAACGAATCTTCTACAGTTCGTCTGCCCATAACTCTTCTGGAAGCAAAGGAACGAAGCGGATTGCAGATTCTCAACGGCTCGGGCACTGTAGGTGTGGATTCTGTCGGACTCACTCTCGACAATCTGGCTATAAAAACCCTCTACTCCTCTTTGCAGGCTACAGCCGACGTGCCTTTCGCAATGATGGCCCTGAAACCCGATGCTCAGACCTCAGTGTCGGCTGAGGGAAGCATCGGCTTGCCTGATGTGGATGCATTCATGCCTGCCTTAAAGACTTATACATCCAAGTTACCGGCACGCAACCCGCTCGTTTTTGCACTCAATGCCGAGGGCTCTATTTCCGATGTGGAGATAAGCCGTTTTGATGCAAGCCTGCGAGAAGTGGTCGATATCAAGGCTAAAGGCTATGCCAAAAACCCGATGGATATCAAGAAGCTAAATGCATTCCTTGATTTCGACGGAAGCCTATCGGATCCGGCTCTTATAGGAAAATTTGTCGGTACGGGAGGAATAAAGATTCCGACATTCACAATAAAGGGAACGGCTTCTGCCGACCGGGACACATATGCCGCAGACTTCAAGCTTATAAGCTCTGCGGGAGATGTTACGGCCGATGGACGCGTATCGCTTAATTCTGAAAGGTATGATGTGGATGCATCACTTAGGGAAGTGAATGTGGCGCAATTCGTTCCCGACCTGGGGGTTGGAAGGGTATCGGGACACATCAAGGCTGACGGTGCCGGATTTAATCCAATAAACGGCAAGGCTGTCACAAATGCAAATATCCTTATTTCAGCCATTGAATATAATAAAAGGAGATTCAATAATATCAGGGCGGATGTGACATTACGTCCGAATGGAAATTTCGACCTCATTGCATCTTCACCGAATGAGGGACTGAATTTCGATATAGACGGCACCGGCTCGATTCATCCCGACAATTATACTTTCGACATCACAGCCGATATAAGGGATCTGAACCTTCGCCAGATAGGGATGACCGACAGCATTAACGGCGGCCACGGCAAGATATATCTTGCAGGAACGGCATCGCCTGAAAAGTGGCTTTACGATGCCCGTCTTGATTTATCAGACTTTGAATGGAACCTTCCGGATCAGACAATATCAATTCCGGGAGAAGCATACGCTGAAATCGTGGCTACGAGCAACAACACGGAAATTCACGTTGATTCCGACTTGACATATCTTGATTTTGAGAGCGCTGAGGGACTTAAGAAAATTATTGACAGCTTCACCAATGTTTCAGGAATTGTGATGAAACAGGTGGAACAACGTAATCTC
Organism: uncultured Porphyromonadaceae bacterium; assembly: GCA_947174305.1. GTDB lineage: Bacteria > Bacteroidota > Bacteroidia > Bacteroidales > Muribaculaceae > Lepagella. The sequence goes on from CAMWIH010000042.1 coordinate 11,770, forward strand.
GCCGTTGACTCCATAAGCAAGCTACTGCCTCCCTTCGACCTGACCATGAGAGCATCGGGGAAAGGGCTTCTCAATCAGTTCCTGTCTCCATACGAAATGAGCCTTGACACGCTTCATGCCCAGCTCACCCACGATTCCTTACTCAGAGGTGATGTGGGGGCAACAAGCTTTCATTCAGCTTCAGTAAATCTTGACACACTCTCCCTTCAGCTTAACGAACGCAGGAACCTGCTCGATTATAAGATTCATGTAGGGAATCGCCCGGGCACACTTGATGAATTTGCCAAAATTAATCTTAACGGATATATCGGTCAGAACCGTCTGGCGGCCTCGCTTTCACAACAGAATATAAAGGGAGAGACCGGTTACCGAATCGGTCTAACGGCCGCAATGATGGACAGCACTGTTTCAATCCACTTCACTCCGTTGAAGTCAACCATTGCATATATGCCCTGGACTTTCAACAACGACAACTTTATAGATTGCAATCTATTCACGCGCAAGATTGAAGCAAACCTGATCGCATCAAGTGCGGAGAGTTCGATAATGCTTCGCACCGAACCGCTCCCCGACGGAGCAAGGGAATTGCACGCAAAGATCGACAACCTCAAGATTCAGGATTTCCTGAATATGGCTATTGACGCCCCTCCCTTTACCGGAGCACTCAATACGGACCTCCGGGTTAAATATGATGACAGGAAATTCACAGGAAGCGGCACCGTGGATCTTACAAATCTCTATTATGCCAAGACGCGTATCGGTGATTTCAATCTTGACCTCGCCGCCCTTTATGCCCTGTCGGGAAATACTGATGTCACGGCTGCCTTGAAGGTGGATGGTCAGCATGCCCTGGAGGCATACGCCTCCCTGCGGCCTGACTCGATTGGAGCCATGACTCCAGATAGCCTCGGTGTACGCCTCACCCGCTTCCCGGTAAGCATTGCTAATCCGTTCCTCGACAATATGGCTGTGCTTGGAGGTCACCTCAACGGACACATGCGACTTGACGGATCGTTCACGAAACCAAGCCTTAACGGGTTCATTGCCTTTGACTCGGTAACAGCCAAGATTCCTATGGCAGGCAGCACCCTCAAATTCACTAATGACTCCGTGAAGGTGAAGGCGAATGTGGTGAGGTTCGATGACTTCAATATCTACGGACAAAACGCAAATCCTCTTACCCTCAATGGCATTGTGGATGCAACCTCCTTCTCCAAGATTGGGTTTGACCTGTCGCTGAATGCCAATAATTTCCAACCTATCGGAAATGACAACAGGGCGAAAAGCGATATATACGGCAAGCTATTCCTCAATTTAGGGGCAACCGCAAAGGGCGACATGAGCCGAATGGATATTAATGCCAACCTTAATGTGCTGGGCACAACCGACATAACATACGTTGTTACATCTTCTGCCTCTCAGTTTACCGGAGTTGCGGATAATGACGTGGTTAAATTTGTCAATTTCAATGATACGACACAAGTGGCGGAAGCCGACTCAATATCTTCGGCCATGAATATGCGTATCAACGCTAAATTGGCTATTTCCCCCGGGACTCAAGTCACAGTTCTCTTGCCGGCCCTCCTCACCGGAGGTTCGAATGCAACCGACCGTGTCGAACTTCAGCCTACAGCCAATCTCACATTTTTCCAGAATTATATGGGAGATATGCGCCTTAATGGTAATCTTGTGCTCGGCCAAGGTTTTGCCAAATATAGTATCCCGGTGGTGGGTCAGAAGAATTTCGTGTTCAATCCGACAAGCAGCGTGACTTGGTCAGGCGACGTTATGAATCCGTCGTTCAACATTTCTGCCACCGATGAGATGAAGGCAAATGTTACGTCAGGCTCAAATTCACGACTGGTCAACTTCCTGGTGACACTTCAGGCTGTCGGCAACCTCAACAATCCGAAGGTTTCGTTCGACCTTTCCACAAATGATGACCTCTCGATACAGAATGAACTTCAAAGCATGAGTCCCGACCAGCGTCAGACACAAGCTATGAACCTGCTCCTCTATGGCCAATATATAAGTGGCGACACCAAGGGAAATGCAAATATCGGAGGCAATTTGCTTTATAGCTTCCTTGAATCTCAGCTCAACTCATGGGCGGCCAAGAATATACGAGGAGTGGATCTTACATTTGGCGTTAATCAATACGACAAACTTGATAACGGGGCAAGCTCCACAGAGACAAGTTATAGTTATCAGGTTTCCAAATCCCTCTTCAATAACAGGTTTAAGATTCAGGTGGGAGGCAACTACTCTACGGATGCTTCTGCTGATGAAAACCTTGAGCAGAATCTTATCAGCGACATCTCTCTCGAGTATATCCTGCGTCAGACCCAGACGACGAATATGGCTGTCAAACTTTTCCGTCATACGGGCTATGAGAGCATTCTTGAAGGAGAGATAACCGAAACGGGTGCCGGTTTCGTAATGAAACGCAAGCTTGATAACCTCAAACGTCTTTTCCGCTTCTTATTGCCAAGAAAGAAGAGACAACAGTTAAGAAAGGCTGAAGAGACTCCTGCGAAATTTGATTCGTCGGCAAAAAAAAGAAAAGGATTCAACCGCAATTAAAACAAAGAATGAAGATGACAGCACAAGATAACATATATGATTTGTTGAGAAATTCAGGTGTGCGACGCTCTCTCCTTCTTATGTTGCTTCCTGTATTCCTGGGGCTTCTTACCACAGGATGTTCCACAACGTCGCGAATATCGATTGACGACCCGTTGTATAACGGTATGAAACTTGACCTGCATCCCGCTGACAATGAAAAATTGCCGGCGGAGATGGTCACCGACATAACTTCAGCTGTGAATGTAAGGCCCAATAACCCTTGGCCTCTCCTTACTCCTTATAAAAGGAATCCCTTTCCGCTCGGATTATGGATGTATAACAACTGGAACGATTCCACAAAGGGATTAAAAGGCTGGATATATCGCAAATTGGCTGAAGAGCCGGTTCTTGTAAGCGATGTCAGACCTGCCACAAGAGTGAAGATGATTGAATCAATACTGGATAATAACGGTTATTTCGGCTCTACTGCATCTTATACGCTTAGTCCTGCCAAGAATCCCAAGAAAGCTTCGGTGATATATGATGTCAATGTATCAAAGCCATATCTGTTTGATAGCATTCAGCTCTTTAACGGCAATGACCATCTATCTCAATATATCGACACCTTAGCCCGACGGTCACGTTATCTCGTGAAGGGGGAGCGTTTCTGCGTGGATTCACTTTCTGCGGAAAGAGTGAGGATTGCCAATGCGCTCCGAAACCGGGGTTACTATTATTTTAAACCGGAATATATAGAATTTGAGGCCGACAGCCTCATGAATCCGGGGAGCATTGCCCTGAGACTTACCTTGGCTCAGAATATACCGAATCTGGCTAAGCTCAGATATAAATTGAGAAACATCTATACTTACGTGCTGAGGCAGAGCAACCGCCATCCGGGCACCCCCGACACGATTTCCACAAACAAGGGCGACCTGATTGTTTACAGGCCGGCGAGACTGCGCGAAAACATGATTCCATCCTGCATCACTTTCCGCAAAGGACGATATTTCTCCGTGCGCAATATGGACAGAACACAGCAACGGCTTGCCCGTTTGGGAATATTCAACAATATTCAGCTTCAGGCTGTGCCGGTTGACACAACGGCCGCTAACCCGATGCTCGACCTCTTCATCACGTGTCAGTTCGACCGTAAAATGGAGGTTTCGATGGAGGCAAACATAACATCAAAATCCAATTCCTATCTTGGACCCGGACTTGTGTTTGGAGTGACCAACAATAATATTTTCGGGGGCGCGGAGAAACTGACCGTGCAGCTGAATGCCAACTATGAATGGCAGACCGGTAGTCACGCGAAGGGAAGCGTTTTCAACAGCTATGAATTCGGTCTGAACGGAACCCTATCTTTTCCTCGCCTTCTCGCTCCGAAATTCATTCGCAGAACAAACCGGGAACTCAACTGGACCAACATAACACTTGGTGCCGACCTGATGAACCGTCCACATTATTTCAAACTGGCGGAATTCAATGCCGGCATCAACTATGAGTGGCACCCTTCAAGGAATGTGCTGAACCAGCTAACCCTTTTCAATATAACTTACACTAAGCTGATGCACACCACCACCGAATTTGATTCTATCATGAATGCAAATCCGGCCGTAGCACTCAGTTTTCAAAGCCAGTATATTCCTAAGTTAAGCTATACATATACTCTGAATAAATTCCTTGAACGGGCCAATATAAATGGTATCAATTTTACATTCACCGTGATGGAAGCGGGAAATGTTTTCGACGCAATATATAAACTTTGTGGCGTTAAAGGGGAAAAGAGGCTTTTCGGTACGCCCTTCTCTCAGTTTGTAAAGGCGCAGGCTCAGCTTGTATATAACCGACGCCTGATACGTGGTTCGGACCAATGGTTAGTGTCGCGTGTGTTCATTGGCGCGGCTCATGCTTATGGTAATTCACGCGAGGTCCCTTATTCCGAACAGTTCTATATTGGTGGTGCCAACTCTATCCGTGCTTTCACAGTCAGATCGCTTGGCCCGGGTTCGTATAGACCACCCCAGGCCCTTCAAAACGGGTATTTCGACCAGACAGGTACTTTCAAACTTGAGCTGAACTCTGAATATCGTTTCCCGATTATCAGTGTGCTCCACGGTGCGGCTTTTGTGGATGCCGGTAACATCTGGCTCCTCAAGAATGACCCTCAACGCCCGGGCGGACTTTTGCAAGGAAAAACATTCTTAAAGGATATAGCGTTAGGCACCGGTGTAGGCCTTCGTGTCGATATTGGAATGCTGGTGATACGCGGTGACCTCGGATATGGCCTCCACGCCCCATATTACAATGGAACAAACCATTATTTCAATATCAAGTTCAAGAAAGCGTTTGCATTCCATCTGGCTATCGGATATCCTTTCTAAAATTAATGAATGTTAGGATGAAACCCAAAACCCAATGGCAAAGGAAAAGCGTTAAACATTCGGACTAATGCTGAGTCTAAGAATAGAAAGAATAAAAAAGAGTTTTATGAAAAAGATATTATTTTTACTTCCGATGATTATGATATGCGGATGTTCAAAAAAGGCAACAACCGTTGCCGGGTCAGATGCCCCACAACCTGAAGTGGTCAGGATGGTTGACCCTGTTGGCTCTCGTCCGCTGTCGATGGTGCTCAAGGCGACCGCTTTCCAGATGACGGGTGACTATTCGAATAACGTTGCCATCACTCTCAATGATGATGGTTCTTTGGCTTACTATCCTGCCCCATCTGATATCTCTGCCAACTCTCGTCCGGTTGACTTAGGAAATGGATGGTGGCTCAATCGCCAGGGACTGGGACCCAATTCCGTTTTCACGCGTTACACATTTGATGAGTATGAGAAACTCCCCAATGTGCCAACCCAAGAGGAACTGAAGGCCTCTGTGATTCCCGGAGCAAGGGTGTCAAACTGGAAAAGACTATCCTGCCCTGCAAGCGAGGCAATGCAACATCTTCCTGAAATTAAAGAAGAACTGAAATAATTAAAAAGAGATGTCTTATTTGAAATCAAAGGGAACCCTGCATAGGGTTCTCACATTCCTTATAGTTCTTATCAGCGCACTACCCTCTTTTGCAGAGAAGCCTGTGGCCAAGAAGATAATGTTCTTCGGCGACTCCACCACGGGCTGGCTCGCCGAGCGTCTTCAAGCATACGGAGACAAGAACGATTTCGAGGTTGCAACGCTTATTTGGGACGGAGCCACCATGAAGAAATATGCCAACAACGCTGATAAACTTAAACAGCATATTGCTTCGGTAAAGCCTGATGCGGTGTTTGTTTCACTCGGAATGAATGAAATGGCTGCCACTAATCCGGAGGCGCAACTTGGAGGTTATTTAGAGAAGATCAAAAATACCATTGGTGATACTCCGATTGTTTGGGTCGGACCAGTTTCCTGGCCCGGTCACACCACATGGGGACCGGCGCTCGACAAATGGCTTTCTTCCGAACTTGGAGAGGATCATTACTTCTCGAGCCTTGGCCTCATTCTTCCGCGCCAGAGCAAAACGAATCCGCATCCCACACGCGCCGGTGCCAACAAATGGACAGACACGCTTGTGGAGTGGATCAAGGAAGGCAATTCGGCAATAACACTACCCGGTTATTCAGCCCCCGCAAAAGAGTTCTCCAGACCGAGCCACTATGTTTATAAAAAAATGAGTGCTCCTCTCTAACCAAATATTATAAAAACCGGTGTGTCAATATGTTAAAATTTGACACACCGGTTTTTAGATTATTAGAATGTGTGGTCATAAACCACCTTCCCTGTTGTTGAATTTCTTACCACATACTGAATGGATGAATTAAACGTGGTGGTAATAAGTTTTTCTTCTGCCTTCCGACACTTTGAAAGTATCTCTTCATCACATTTCTCAGCACTCCCTGTCAGGACAATAGGAGAAGAACCGAGCTCAGCTTTGAATGCATTCTCGATTGTTTGAGCTTCTGCAAACATGTCAAGTCCACCTGACATTTCTTCAAATCCTGCCGTATAAACATTTGTCTGTTCCGGTTCATCATCACCACAGGATGTAAATGTTACGGCAAATGCTATTGCCACAATTGCCAGCATAGCTGACATCCATTTAAAATTAAATTTCTTTTTCATTTTACGTTTTGTTTATGATTAAGAATTGAAATTTTAGAAAGATTTGAGCGGACAGTCTCATCATTGGGATAGTCGTAAAATTTCACTACACCATAATTATCTACCAAGGCAATTTCAGGATTAGTGAAATCCCCGCACACAACAAGAGGCCATACCGTTTGCTGTCTTTTCCCGGGGCCTACCACAGCCCTTTATGCTGAACAACAAAACGATATGACCTCGTATATGTATCAATACTTATACACCAACACCGCCGAGGCTGAAAGTCCACAGCGGGTTGGCCGGTATTATACATACCCGGGGGCATTCGTCTGCAAATTCATGAAACAGATTGCGTATTTAACAGGCAACCGGTTTCTGAGCATAAATTTCCAAAGGTGGTAGTTTCGGGAAATTACGAATCTGCTTCAAACGCATTCTGAAGCCTCAGGTTCGTAACCTTTGGCTTTGCTTATCTCCTCCTCTGAGGAGTTTTAATTCAATGGCAAAATTAGCGGTTTGATTCTAATTTTGCAACATGAGGTACTTTTAATTTGTGCTATTTTGCATATTGACGAACGTACATATACCCTTTATTCTGTACTTTTTTATGTACTCTTACCGTCTATCTCTTGCAATTCAACAATCTACATTTCACTTCCACTTCTCATTCATATTCTTATTAAAGATGGGAACTCTGTGAAACTGGGGGAAAGGCC